>JBBQTL010000232.1:0-9200 GCA_038213285.1 Chitinophagales bacterium | reverse complement strand
ATCAGCGCAGTATCACTGGCAGGGGCCATGGCTTCGCTGGATGACCTGGCTTTTGTAAAAGAATGCAGGGCTAAAAATGACCAGGTTAAAAAATTTGCCACGCGGGCACTGGAGCAATTGAAAATGCCGGTGATAAAATCGCACACCAATTTTTTGTATTACCAGGCCGCCGGATTTACAGGCGATTTTGCCAAAGCGATTAATAGCAGTACCATTAATGCAGTACGTGTTTTTGAAGATGAGGGCCAATGGTACCGGACCAGTATTGGTACCATGGAGGAAATGAAAATTTTTACAGAGGCGGTAAAGGGGAAATTGATATAAGGTTTTGGTGGTGTGCATTGCCGCCGATTCAGTCAATTACTTTCCAAAAAGTTTTTTTGTCGAATTATCCTGTATAGGTTGATACTTTATTTCTTTTTTAAAGGCTTAGAATGGTGAACACCAACAAATCTTTAAAGTACAGTAATGTGATTGCAGTGTTTATAAAAGGTGCCGTTTTTTTTTATCGATCGGATAAAAATTTCCTCCAATATACTTTTCCGCTCTGTTAGTATTAAACGGGAACATCCACCGCATGCTTTAAGTTACCGGTGCAATGGGGAGAAAATTGTGGGCGATAATGATGAAACTGGCCAAAGGAAACAATACCGTCTACAAAAATATTTATTATTCCAGCGGTTGTTTGATTTTTGCAAAATTCTATACAGATGAGGAAATCTGCACCAGGCCGGTGTTTCTACAATAATAGTCCGTTGATTTATTTAAATATATGGTGTGGAAAAATATTTACCTTAACCTGAAATTAAGTAAGCAGCTATTGAAAATTTGATGCGTGCCAAATGACAGCCATAGACGAAGTACCGGTTAAATCAATTGATCATAATGGGCCTGCAAATAATGTTGAGTGGATATATTAGGAGGAAACAACACCAAACGATCAAAGGAAGCGCACAATAAATGACTGAAAATTGAGTTTGTAACACCGTATCATTTCCAATCGCTTATCCTGGCTAAAAATATAACCAACCCTAAACTGTGTTTCCAAATAAAGGAAGACGAGGGTGTTTATCTCAAAGCATAAAATGATCCTATGAAAAGATTTCTACTCTTAATTACTATACTTGGGAACATCCAGGTCGCAATTGCGCAAATCACCATTTCCATTACAAAAGCCAATTTTGGCATTGATGCCGACCTTAGTTCCAATTATTTTAATAATACCAGCTTGCCATCAGGAGATGACTGGTACAGCAACGGTTATAGCGGAACGGGAGACTTCATCATTGATACTTCCGGGGCTGCCGCTATCCTGGCTGGCTATATTAGCAACCCCACCTCCAGGTCGTGGTCATTTTCAAGGTTGATGCGCCAGCCTTTCTACACCGTCGTAAACAACAAACTGCTTTTAGATGCAGTATTTCACCGGGATTTTCATGGAGATGATTCAACGGTTTTCGCAGCCGGAAGTAATAAAAATGGCATGACGCCGGCAGACTGGTCATGCCCCGTGGCACAGGGCATACCAGATAAAAACGACATACTGGATGCTTATACACATATACGGCGGGATGGCCCCGGGGCATCCGACTCGCTATGGATGTTTGGTGGTTTGTCACTGGAGAACACAACAGGCAGCAGGTATTTTGACTTTGAATTATACCAGACGGATATTGTTTACAACCGCAGCACTCAAACTTTTGGCGGTTATGGCCCGGATGCCGGACATACTTCCTGGAAATTTGATGCAGCGGGCAATATCCTTACACCTGGTGATATAATTTTCACCGCAGAGTTTAGCAGTTCTTCCTTAACGCTGGTGGAAGCCCGGATATGGATCAAAAAAACAGCCCTAAGTATTACTCCCGGCACCTTTAGTTGGGGAGGTTCATTTGACGGCGACGGATCGGCTGCCACTTATGGCTATGCGAATATTTTACCAAAATCGGCGGGGGATTTTTACACGGGCATGGTCAATGCTTCCCCAACCTGGGCAGGAGCATTTTCTTTGGTGAGGGTTAATAATACTGTTACTTCAGATTATATTGCAAAGCAGTTTATGGAATTTTCCGTAAACCTTACAAAACTGGGAATTGAACCTGCTTCATTTTCCAATAATGCATGCGGATCGCCTTTTAGAAGGGTGCTAATAAAATCACGGGCATCAACGTCGTTCACAGCGGAGCTAAAGGATTTTATTGCCCCTTTTAGGATGTTTGATTATCCCGGGGTTGATGCCAATGCCTTTATCAATTATTTCTGCGGAACAATGCCATTGGCTTCGGTGAATGTTTATAATCCTTTAGCTACTTCCCTTTATACATGGAGTACAGGCAACGGTAATATTGTTGGCAGTAATTCGGGTACATCCATTAGCGTGAATGCCCCTGGAACTTACTATGTTACCCAGCAATTGCATTCACAGTGCCCGGTTTTTGCAACAGATTCTGTAACCATTATGTATGATGCCGTTTGCGCAGTGCTTGGGATCAACTTTACCAGCTTTTTTTCTGACCATACTGGTAAAGATGCCCTGGTAAAATGGCAGGTTAACGGCAACGAACGGGTGGGGGAGTATGTTGTTGAATACAGCAAGGATGACAAGGTATTTAAGCAACTGGCAATGATACCTGCAAATGAACAGCAAGGGATGGCATCGTATGAATTTCCCCAGTTAATGAATAATGAATCACCTGTTATTTACTACCGGGTAAAAGCACTCGGAAAAACAGGCTCCAATAAATACAGTAACACCATTGCAATAAGAAATAATGCTGGAGCGAAAAAGGAGCCCGTAATACTACCCAATCCAACAACTGGCCAGGCCTGGCTTTCTTTGGAAGCGGTTGAAAAAAGTATGGTGATCATTTCTTTATCTGACATGACCGGCAGGACAATTAAAATAATTCGATTAGCGGTAAACCAGGGATACAACCTGTTGCCTGTTACCGAACTCACTACGCTTCCAGACGCCATTTATATGGTAAAAATAAAAAGTATTGGTGGTGAAGCTACCCAAAAATTAGTACTCGCAAAATCATTGCCACGATAGTTGAAATCAACAATTATTTTAACGGGTTTCAATTTGGGTAAAGAAATTTCAAATTAAAATGCAATCCTTTTTTTGTTAATTTCTGTTCACGAGGATGCATGAAACTTTACCCGCTTGGTATAACTACAATGAATGGGGCAAACTGAAATACAGGATAGTTTGTCTACAATATAAAATGATCAAAAGAGGTGCAATCAGCCGGTTAAAACTCCTTTAAAAGAAAACGGGCTTCAGTAAGTTTGTCAATTGGGATTCCTTCTTTACAACGGAATATTCCCATGTTTCTTCTTTGGCAATACCGCCACTTTATTTTCCAGCATGGCAAATGCCTTAATCAGTTTTGTCCTGGTTTCTCTGGGTGCAATTACTTCATCTATAAAACCCCGCTCAGCCGCCAGGTAAGGCGTAGCAAATTTTTCTGCATATTCCGCTTCTTTTTCCGCCAGTTTTTTTGAGTGATCCGCTGCTTCTGATATTTCTTTTTTGAAAATGATTTCACTGGCTCCCCGTGCACCCATCACGGCTATCTCGGCGCTTGGCCAGGCATAGTTCATGTCGGCACCAATATGTTTCGAATTCATTACATCATAAGCACCGCCATAGGCCTTTCTTGTTATCACCGTTACACGGGGTACGGTGGCTTCGCTTAGGGCGTACAATAGTTTAGCACCATTGGTAATAATGCCATGCCATTCCTGGTCGGTACCGGGCAAAAATCCCGGCACATCCACCAATACCAGTAACGGTATATTAAAGCAATCGCAGAACCGGGTAAACCGGGCTGCCTTTCTGGAACTTTTGATATCCAGTACCCCAGCTAACCGGGCGGGTTGATTGGCTACTATTCCAATGCTTCTGCCTGCCAGCCTGGCAAAGCCAACTACAATATTTTCAGCAAAATCTTTATGAATTTCAAAAAAGCTTTCTTCATCACATATACCCGTAATTACCAACCGCATATCATAAGGCTGGTTTGCATTTTCTGGGATGATATTATCCAGCGCTTCCCTTGTTTCATCACCCGGCTCAAAAGCCAGTTTCGGCGTAGTGTCTTCACAGTTTTGCGGCAGGTAGCTTAATAATTCCTTTATCTGTGCAATGCATTCCACGTCATTGGCGGCGGTAAGATGCGTAACACCCGATTTGGTAGAATGGGAATGTGCGCCACCTAAATCTTCCGCACTCACTTCTTCATTGGTAACCGTTTTTACCACGCTGGGCCCGGTTACAAACATATAGCTGGTATGCTCCACCATCATCGTAAAATCGGTAATGGCGGGTGAGTACACAGCACCACCGGCGCATGGCCCCATGATGGCTGATATCTGTGGTATCACACCGGAGGATAAAACATTCCGGTAAAAAATATCTGCATAGCCGCCAAGCGATCGTACGCCTTCCTGTATTCTTGCGCCGCCGGAATCATTCAGCCCGATCATTGGTGCGCCTGTTTTAAGGGCGAGGTCCATTATTTTACAAATTTTTTCTGCATGGGTTTCAGATAGGGAGCCTCCAAAAACGGTGAAGTCTTGCGCAAATGCATATACCAGCCGGCCATTGATGGTGCCATACCCGGTGATTACGCCATCACCGTAAAACTGCTGGTCTTCCATGCCAAAATCAATGGTGCGATGCAATACCAGTGCACCAATTTCTTCAAAAGAACCGGGATCCATCAGCAAGGTAATCCGTTCCCTTGCGGTCAGTTTCCCTTTTTTATGTTGCGTATCAATCCTGTCTTTTCCACCACCTTCTTTTCCTTCTGCCAACTTTTGATTTAACTGTTCAATTTTCGATTTCATTTCGGTTGTTTTTATGGCTTCCTTTTTTTCCAGTTAGAGGGTACACTTTCAGCAACGTTGATTTGTTGTTGTTTTGCCAGCCAGTGTTTTACAGCAATCACAGCAGCCAGCTCCGCATTGCGCTGTTTTTTTGCTTTTAATTTTTCAGGGGTGTAATATTCCTTTACAAAATGAGTATCAAATTTGCCGCTCAAAAAAGCATCATGCTCAAATACAAACTTTCCAAATGGCAGGGTAGTGGATACTCCTTCAATGATATATTCGGATATAGCGGTTTTCATCTTTTGTATCGCTTCTGTCCGGTTTTTTCCGTGTGTTACCAATTTGGCAATCATTGGATCGTAGTAAATTGGGATGGTCATGCCGGCTTCATATCCATCATCCACCCTTACTCCTTCGCCAACTGGTTTAGTGTAGGTGGTAAGTGTACCAATGGAAGGTAAAAAATCATTGAGCGGGTCTTCGGCGTACACCCTTAATTCCACGGAATGCCCGTTGATGAACAGGTCATCCTGTGTAAAAGAAAGCGGTTCGCCCCTGGCTATTTTTATTTGTTCCTCCACCAGGTCTTTGCCGGTGATCATTTCCGTAACCGGATGTTCTACCTGCAAACGGGTATTCATTTCAAGGAAATAAAAATTCATTTCCGCATCTACTAAAAATTCTACGGTTCCTGTACTGATGTAGTTGCATGAACGGGCAACCATTACGGCTGCTGCTCCCATGGCTTTGCGCAGTTCGGGTGTTAGTACTGCCGATGGAGATTCTTCCACCACTTTCTGGTGGCGGCGTTGTATGCTGCAATCCCGTTCAAACAAATGCACTACGTTTCCATGCTTGTCTGCCAGCACCTGTATTTCAATATGCCTTGGAGAGGAAACATATTTTTCAATGAAAACCGATCCGTCGCCAAAGGAGGATGTTGCTTCGCTCGTTGCACGTTGCATTTGTTCTTCAAAATCCCCTTCCTTTTCTACTATCCGCATTCCTTTGCCACCACCGCCGGCAGAGGCTTTTATCAATATCGGGTAACCAATTTTTGCAGCAGTGGCTTTGGCAATGGCAATGTCGTCAATGGCCCGGTCAATGCCAGGTACCATGGGAATGTTGTATTTTTTTACGCATTCCTTCGCTGCCAGTTTCGATCCCATGATGCGCATGGCTTCGGGGCCCGGGCCAATAAAATTAATACCGGCATCTGTTACCTTTTGTGCAAAATCAGCGTTCTCACTCAAGAATCCATATCCAGGGTGAATGCCCTCTACCTTCAGCGCTTTCGCAAAGGCAATTATTTTTTCACCATTCAAATACGATTGGGCAGATGGGCCTGGGCCGAGGCAAACCGCCTCATCTGCAAATAGTACATGGGGCGAATTTCTGTCGGGTTCTGAAAATACCGCTACCGATTGAATCCCCATTTTACGAATGGTGCGCATTATTCTTAAAGCAATCTCTCCCCTGTTAGCGACTAATATTTTTTGCATGATTTTGTATTTGAAATTGCATGTGATATTTTAAGATAATCATTCAGTCAAAAATTTGAAGCGAAATCGTCATTGATTTAGAATGTAACAATGGTTTTATTTGCTCATTTTTTTAATCTCCTGAAAATACAAGCCTTGATTGTATTTCATTTACCAGTTCAAGTTAACTACTTTGATAATGACGGTTAGGAAATTCAAAATATGATTCTGTCGGAATGAAAGATGCTGCATTTTCTTCTCCTCCGCCGCGGCGGAGAGTTAGAGGGGGCTCAATTCCACCAACACCTGCCCCCTGTCCACTGCCTGTCCCTTTGTTACCAATATTTTTTTAATGACTGCATTAACAGGTATAGCGATGCTGTTTTCCATTTTCATGGCTTCCAGTATCAGGATTTTATCACCTGCATTTACGGCTTGCCCATCCGATACTGCGATCTCCAGCACTAAACCCGGCATGGGAGCTTTTATGTTGGTAAGCACTTTGCCGGGCTTCAAGCCAAAACCCATGTTGTCCAGCACCTGGTCGAGTTCATCTTTAATTTCTATCAAAAACGTTTCCCCATCTATGGCGATACTGCATTTCTTATTCGTACTGTTGGTGGTTACCAGCACCGCATTCACAGAACAATGATCTTTAATACAATTGAATTCGGTGGGGGATTTTTGGATAAAGTCTGCAGCAGCTATTTCTTCGTCATTAAAATAGAAAACAAAGTCACCGCTGTCTACTTTGTAAGGTTTTGTGATGTCTGGCATGGGTGGGCAATATTTTTGTGGCTCAAATCTAAATCAATATGGGTAAACAGCGGTGTATAGTTTTAATGAATAGTCAAATAAGAAGGATGTGGAGCGATGGATATTTATGACGGCACGGATATCTGCGATCATCCGGACATGAAATGCGAGGTGGGAATATGTACCAACTTTGCCTCCAATGCAAAGAATAAGTACAAGATTGTTGAAAAGGGGAATTACCGGGTAAGTTGCAAATGCAGCTAGTGTTAAGTTAAGTGGTAATGGGCAATGGTGAATGGTCAATATTTCACCATTCACCATTCACAAATCGATGCGTCATTTGATTCTTAAAATAGTACTAGTGTAACATTACATTATAAAGTAACCCGAAATGAATTATAAATTTTATGCCCGATCCGATCGCTCTCGGATCGGGTTTTGTAATTCGTGCAATAAAATAAATAGTAAATCAATTTTTTATTACGCAGTACGGGCGAAAAATGTAAGCAATTACAAAACCTGTTTTCCCGGGAGAGATGTTGTAAATTTGGCCTTTACCATGCTAAAAAATATCTCTTCCTTTATTAAGATTAAACCTGCACTTGCAGTAGGTTTCCTGTTTTCTACTTCCAGCCTTTTGTTTGGCACCTGGGTAGCGTCTATACCAGGCATTAAACAGCGGCTTGGTTTTACAGATGGCAGTCTTGGTTTATCCCTGTTGCTTTCGCCGTTGGGGGCCATCACCGGCATGCTGCTTTCCACCCGGATATTCAGTAAGATACCTGTTGGGAAATGGATGGTGGTGGGGTATATGCTATTATGCTGTATCATGACGGTACAGATCAACTCTGTTAACAGGTGGATGTTCTGGGTATGCCTGTATTTTTTTGGGGGCATTAGTTTTTTAAACGGGGTGTCATCCAATGCCACGGTAAACATCCTGGAAAAAAAATATAACCGGTTACTGATGAGCACCTGTCATGGTATGTACAGCCTGGGTGGTGCGGTAAGCGCAGGACTGGCAGCTGTTTTGTTCGCCGTTCACCTTCCTTCCGGCTGGCAGATTGTATTGGTTGCCTCGGTCATCATCACTATCATTTTCTTCAACAGGCACCTGTTGTTAGCCAACCGGGATATCATTCATTCCAGGAGCGGAATCCAATTGCCTTCCCTCACGATATTGGGTATCTCATTTATATGCATGGTCACCTTTATGGCCGAAGGTTGTGTGGCAGACTGGAGTGCTATTTATTTAAAGGAAATGTTACACTCACCCAAAGAACTGGTAAGCCTGGGTTATGCAGGATTTTCAATAGCCATGACTATTGGCAGGTTAAATGGGGATAGCCTCATTGCGGCGATCGGTAGTAAAAAAATCGTAATTGCCGGTTGTTTATTGGCGGCTACCGGTTTCGGGGTAGTTGTATTTGCCCCGGTGGTATTGGTTGCTATTGCGGGGTATATTTTGGTTGGATTGGGTTGCTCCTGCATTGTACCTGTTTTATTTAGTGCAAGTGCCAATATTCCTGGGGTAAGTACGGTAGAGGGTTTTGCCATGGTTACAACCGGTGGTTTAATTGGCTTCTTAACCGGGCCCTCATTGATTGGGTTTATTTCTGAAAAATCAAGTCTTTCGCAGGGCTTTTCGCTGTTAATTCTATTGACAATGGTTGCAGCAGTAGTGGCCTGGAAAAATAGATTCCTGGTAAAAAAATCGCTTATAACCGATTTGCCTTATGATGAACAGGTTTATTAGGAAACGATACTGGGATACTGGATACTGAATACTTGATACTGGCACTGCAAATATTTATATAAAAAAAACCGGCTTTCAACTTCTATGTAGAGGAAGCTTACGGCCGGTTTTTTTATGCGTTGAATTACCGTTAATTCTTTTAAACCCTATTTCAATGTCTTTAATAAATCTTCATTCAATTTAATATAGTCCGAATTTTTAGCAGTAGTTGCCAGTTCCATTGATTTGGTGGCTGCTGCAATGGCATCCTGTTTCTTGCCTAATTTGGCCAGGCAATTTGCTTTTTGATGATGGATCCAGAATGCAGTTGGGTTTTGGTCTGCAGCTTTATTAAACCAGGCCAGCGCTTTGTTCAGGTCTTTCTCATTGTC
>JBBQTL010000231.1:0-9212 GCA_038213285.1 Chitinophagales bacterium | reverse complement strand
TTTAAAAATTTAGTAGGTATTAAGTTTCAATTGTATAATAGTCTCTTTACTTCGCTCCCTTTTCACCGCATTGAAAAAACCGGCATTTTATTGTCGTTGTTGCTCAATAACTGCGAAGAAGGTTATAAGAAAAAACAAAGTCCTACAGAGATTATCGAAGAGTTTTTTGCAAAACATACCACTTACAAGCAACCGCAGGAACGACTTGATCTGTTGTTTCGGTTTATACAATATATAGAACGGCAGGTGGTATTATTTGATGCACTGGAAGATGCCGGCTTTAAGGAAGTACACGACACCGGCGGAGTAGGTACTTTAAAACACCTCGAAAGCGAAGTAATTGAACATAAAAAGGAGGAAGAATTAAAGGAGAAGCTGAAGACTTTTGCGGTAAGATTGGTACTTACGGCACATCCCACACAGTTTTATCCGGGTGCTGTGTTGGGTATCATTAATGATCTGTCCAATGCATTGGTAGAAAATAATGCCGTTCAGATCAATACCTATTTGATGCAGTTGGGTAAAACCCCTTTCTTTAAAAAACAAAAGCCCACTCCTTATGATGAGGCGATGAACCTGATCTGGTACCTGGAAAATATTTTTTATCCGGCCGCAGGCAGAATCATTTCCTTTTTAAAAAGCCAGTTTCCAAATGCAATTGACGATGAAAATCCCATTATCACCATGGGCTTTTGGCCGGGAGGCGACCGCGATGGCAATCCCTTTGTAAAAGCTGACACTACGTTAAAAGTGGCAGATGCTTTAAGAGGAGGCATCATCAAATCCTACTACCTGGATATCAGGAGGCTCAGGCGCAGGCTCACTTTTGACGGAGTTGAATCTATCCTGATTGAGCTGGAAAAAGATATGTACAATAATATTTTCATCCCCGGCCAACGTACCCCGCTAAATAAAGAGAACATCCTTGCTTCATTGAATAAAATAAAAGAGATTTTAATCTATAAACACAATAGCCTGTTTCTCTACCTAATAGAAAACCTGATCAATAAAGTAAATGTTTTCGGATTACATTTTGCCTCTTTGGATGTACGGCAGGAAAGTACCATCCATAGCAATGTATTGGCTGATATTGCAGCAAAACAAAGCTATATCCCAGTCAATTATGCTGACCTGGCCGCTGATGAAAAAATCGCCTTACTCACCGGCATAACGACCGTAATTACCAATGATATTTTTGAAAATGAATTAACCACCGACACCATCGCCACCATTAAAGCAATTAAGACCATCCAGGAATTTAATGGCGAAGTGGGTTGCAACCGATACATCATCAGCCAATGCAACAGTGCAGTAAATGTACTGGAAGTATACGGCCTGTTTTTATTGTGTGGCTGGCAACAGGATACGATGCAAATTGACATCGTTCCATTGTTTGAAACCGTAGATGATTTACAACATGCAGCAGATGTTATGAATACATTATACTCCGATAAAGTTTATGGAGCACATCTTTCCCGCAGAAATAAGCGCCAGACCATCATGCTTGGTTTTAGTGATGGTACCAAAGATGGCGGCTATCTAATGGCGAACTGGAGTATCTACAAAGCCAAGGACGAACTTACCGCGATATCAAAGGAATATGGTATTGAAGTTATTTTCTTTGATGGCCGCGGAGGTCCACCATCAAGAGGAGGCGGAAAAACACATAAGTTTTATGCTTCGATGGGACAGAATATTTCCAACAAGGAAATTCAGTTGACGGTGCAGGGACAAACGGTCAGTTCTAATTTTGGCACAATAGAGGCGGCACAATACAATATTGAGCAGTTATTGCACGCAGGTATATCCAACGATTTATTTAACAACCGTCATATTACCCTTGAAAAAAATGAGGAAAGCTTACTGGAAGAACTGGCTAATGAAAGTTTTACAAAATACAGCTCCCTTAAAAACCATCCCTATTTTGCCGACTACCTTTCGCAGGTGAGTCCCCTTAAATTTTACAGCGAAACAAATATTGGCAGCAGACCGGCCAAGCGTGCAGGCGGAAACAAACTGTCATTTAAAGACCTGCGTGCCATTCCTTATGTAGGCGCCTGGGCCCAGTTAAAACAAAATGTAACCGGATATTTTGGAGTAGGAAGTGCTTTAAAGGCACTCGATCAACAAGGGAAATTTCAGGAAGTGAAAGAATTGTACAAAAATTCATTGTACTTTAAAACATTGCTGGATAACTGTGAAATGTCGATGAAGAAATCCTTTTTCCCATTAACTGCTTTCCTGGCCAAAGATGAAAAATATGGCGTAATCTGGAATATGATTTTTGACGAATTTAATATCACACAACGATACGTTCTAAAATTATCAGACAGGTCAGAACTCATGAGTGATTACCCGGTAGACCAGCTATCCATCATGATGCGGGAAAGGATTGTGATGCCATTGCTTACTATACAGCAGTTTGCCATCATGAACATCAGGGAGATTGAAGACAATTTGATTAATTCACCTTTAAAAGAAACCTACGAAAAACTGGTAATCAGGTCCTCTTTCGGAATCATTAACGCCGGAAGAAATTCAGCTTAGTCAACCCGTATTACTATTATCTAATTATGCACATTTTTTTTAATTTTCGATGGTTAAGATGAAGAAACTTTTTAATAAAGGTTAGTTGATGGGAATGATTTTTAAAAGTCTCCTGCAGACATGATATTGATAGAACAAGAAATACCTAAGTTTAATTAAGCCCGCCGCGGCGGACCTGATATAATCCGCGTGTTTTTTATATCACGTCCGCAAAAAGAATTTAACATTAACACTATCTACTACTACCAATATTTTGTACTTCACGGGATGGTGAAGCAGCATATAAATAGGGAAGTAATTGAAGGCCTTTTTTTATAATTGTTGCAAAACAATATATTCACTTTAGCATTTCGGGGACGCTCCGGAACTAATGGCTGTTCAACTAAATTCCCGGAACGAAACGTATTTTTTGTCAGAAGAAGTTGGAGATATGTGAAAATTTTACCAGTGGTTAGGTTATAAAAATGCTTTGCCGTAGGTTTGTTGGAATCAAAACCAAACACATGAAAATTAAAAATGTACTGTTTAGTCTTTTTTCGATGCTGGTATTTTTCGAAAGCACCAACCTGCTTGCGCAAACTGCCCTTACATTGAGCCCGAAAGTAGTGAAGGGACAATTACCCAATGGCCTTACTTATTTTATTTTGCCAAATAAAAAGCCTGAAAATAAAGTGGAGCTCCGGCTGGCGCTTAATGCAGGTTCCATCAATGAAGATGATGACCAGCAGGGGCTGGCTCATATGGCCGAGCACATGGCTTTTAACGGAACAAAGAATTTCAAGAAGAATGATATCATATCCTTTCTTCAGGATATGGGTGTTGGCTTTGGCAGCGATTTAAATGCCTATACCAGCTTTGATGAAACGGTTTACATTTTACCCATCCCCACCAGCAAACCCGAAAACCTGGAAAAAGGGTTCCAGGTACTGGAAGACTGGGCACACAATGTTACCTATAATAATGACGATATAGATACAGAACGCCCCATCATACTGGAAGAAAGCCGCCTTGGCAAAGGTGCCAACGACCGGATGGTTAAGAAACTCTTTCCAAAGCTCTTTAAAGGTTCGTTATACGCTAACCGCTTGCCCATTGGTGTGGACAGCATCATTAAAAATTTTTCTCATCCTGCTATAAAAAGATTTTATAAAGACTGGTACCGGCCAAATTTAATGGCAGTAATTGTAGTTGGAGACATCACTGTAGAAAAAGCCGAAGCACTGATTAAAAAACATTTTTCGGGATTAACAAATCCTGAAAACATGAAAGAAAGAAAATATGCGGCACTACCCCCCTATACATCTTCAGATGCGTTGGTAGTTACAGATAAGGAAGCTACCGGCTACCAGGTAATTGTACAATACCCTGCCTTTGTAAAGCAGGATATTGTAACGGATGCTGATTATAAGAATATGGAAATCCGCTCTTTATTCTCCACTATTTTTAATCAGCGGCTGCAGGAACTTACCCAAAAAGAGAATCCTCCTTTTGTATTCGCATACGGCAATTTTGGATCTTATGGCAGGGGCTACGATGCTTTTTCACTGGCGGCGGGATCAGGCACCAATAGTCCTTCCACTGCGTTGACAGCATTGATGACCGAAGCGGAAAGAGCCAAACGTTTTGGCTTTACACAGACAGAGCTGGATAGGGCGAAAAAGAGCTTACTGAACAGGATGGAAAAATTATATAACGACAGGGATAAAACCGAGTCTTCTTCCCTGGTAGGTGAATTGGTTCTGTATTACCTGAAAAAAGAACCAATGCCTGGTATTGAAGTGGAATATGACCTGGCAAAAAAAATCATTCCTACCATCACGCTTGAAAATATCAATGCGGTACTGGATGTAATAAAAGGTGATAAAAATAAACTGGTGGCTGTAATGGGGCCGGAAGGCACCGATAAAGTTATTCTCCCTGACAGTTTGAATTTGATACAAACGCTGGCTATAGTGGAAAAAGCAGATCTAAAACCTTATGAAGAAAAAGCAGTAGCTGCCAACCTGCTGAGTAAGGAACCTAAAGCCGGTAAAGTAATTACCAAAACGGTTAATGCAAAATTAGGTACTACTGAATTGAAACTTTCCAATGGCGTAATGGTTACGCTTAAAAAAACAGATTTCAAGAATGACGAAATCGTTATGTCTGCTTCCCGTTTTGGCGGAAAGAATGAATACGGCTTAAAGGACAAATTCAATGCAGAGTACGCTACCCAGATAGCATCCACCATGGGCTTTGGTAACTTTTCTCCAACCGATTTAAGAAAATCGCTGGCGGGCAAAACGGTCGCTGCCAATGATGTGTTCTCGGGTACCAAAGATGGTTTTAACGGAAGCAGTTCTGTAAAGGATGTAGAAACCATGCTCCAGTTATTGTACCTGCATGTAACGGCCCCACGAAAAGATACCGGGCTTTTCAATTCATTTATTCAAAAAAACAAATCGCAATATGCCATGTTGGGTGCCAATCCGCAGATGGCCTTTGTAGATACATTTTATAAAACAATGTATAATAATAACCCGCTGGCACCGGTAGCTGTACCTCATGTGGAGTATTTTGACCAGGTGAAATTAGACAGGGCAATGCAAATTTATAAAGCACATTTTGGAGATGTAAGTGGTATGCAGTTTGCGTTTGTGGGCAATATTGATGAACAAAAGCTTATTCCGCTGATTGAAAAATACATCGCTTCTTTGCCATCCAGTGGCAAAAAATTTACTTACACGGATAATAAAGTCCGTACTGCAAAAGGGCAAATAAATTTAAACGCTTACAAAGGCAAGGAAGAAAAAAGTTTGATCCTGGCCGTTTTTTCCGGCGAAGCGCCATATAGCGAAGATGAAGCGCTTAAAGCGGAGGCGTTAACACAGGTATTGAATATCCGTATCATAGAAGAACTGCGTGAGAAGGTGCAGGGAATTTATGGCGGTGGCATATTTGGAGGCCTGGAAAAAGTACCTTACAGCGGTTATACCTTCATGGCCCAGCTGCCCTGCGGCCCTGAGAAAGCGGATACGTTAACACAGGCATTGCAAAGTGAAATAAACAAGATACGCAGGAATGGAATTGAACAAAGCTATCTAGATAAAGTAAAGAAGCAATGGCTGGAAACCCATAGGGAATCTATTAAAAGTAATAACGCATGGGCAAGTAATATTATCAGTGCCAAAGTAGAAGGAGAAAACCTGGACCGTTTTGTAAACTATGAAAAATATGTGGAGAAGCTGACTACCGCAGATATTAAGAAAGTAGCCAATACTTACCTGAGCGGAAGTAACCTGTTGATTGCAACACTAATGCCTGAAAAATACAATCCAACAAGTGAAGCCTCTACCAGTACCGGTAACAGGAAAAATGTGGTACAAAAAAACATAGCGGTTAAAGCAGCAGATATAAAAATAGAACTGTATGATAATGGTGATGTGGATGGTGATGAAGTAACTGTTTATTTTAATGGTAACGTGGTAAGCAGTAAACAAAAACTAACTGAAAAACCCATCACCATCAATTTAAAAGCCATTAAAAATGCAACCAATGAATTGGTGATGTATGCTGAAAACCTGGGTACTATTCCACCAAATACCGCTTTAATGAAAGTGTATTGTGACGGACAGGTATATGAAGTAAGGATGGAATCAGATGAAAAGAAAAACGGGGTGATCCGGTTTAGTTTAAAATAAATAATTCTCAAGAATAAAAGCGCCGCATCTTTCCAGTATGCGGCGCTTTTATTTTTAAGCTGAACGCATTTACATTCCCAGCACGCTATCAGTGCGTATTTTACCCGCTCGATTGCCACATTACCAGTGCATTATTTCATACTAAAAACATTCATTGAATTACCGGCATTTAAAAACAATGCTCAAAACATGCGCATAACAACCAACAACTCTATCGAACCAAAATGCTGATTACTTTTTCTTTAAGTGCTTTTCCTGTAACAGACAATTTGTAATTACCTGGCTTTATTGAGTAAGGCAAATCAATCTTTTCAATATAATTTTCTGCATTATGTTCCAATGTTTTCTTCATCAGTAACTGACCGGCAAGGTTGGTTATCCGTATAGTATAAGTTCCGGTGGGTTGCCGCTTAAATTGCAAATTCATTACCCCTTCCCGCACGGGATTTGGGTACACACTGACAGAACGTTCCTGGCTACTCATCGTTACTTTTACAACCTGGCTGTATTGTATGCTTCCATCCAGGCCGATACTCTTAATGCGATAAAAATTATCCCCGTCGGCAGCCCTGTTGTCTAACCAATTGTATACTATTCCGGAAAGGCCGTTACCGGTTGCAGCAGTAGTATTTACCCTTGTAAAATTTACCCCATCCACGGCCCTTTCTGTCTCATACTTATCAATGTTTAATTCGTTGAATATTTTCCATTGCACTGATATGTTATCTTTTTTCGGGTATGCTTTTACGAACGAGAATGTAACCGGCAAAGTAGAAAATTGTTTAAATACCACCCTAAAACGATTGGCTGACTGTGATGCCAGGTCGTTATTGATCAAAAAATTAATTTTAGTGCTACCTGACAAGTTAAGCGGTGTTGCCAGTTTACTGTAACTGTCTTCCAGTATTGCGGATATACCTGCATCTTCAAAGCCGGTAATTGTAAACTGAAACTGGTAATTTCGTTTTTCGGTTTTGGTTAGTTTAAAAAAAAGAGTATCCTTACTTGTTATGGCAGGCCTTCTTTCAGTTGCGAGGAAAACATTGCTTCTTGTAAATCCAAATGTTTCATTGGTATTTCCGAATTTAATATTATCCTCATCGTCAATACCAGCACTAAAGCCTTCATTAAAATCCGCTCTTACTCCATCTGCCAATTCTACTGATCCATTACTGCTCATCAAAAATAAATTGGATATGAATGTACTGGTTTTACCAGCCGGTTTTCCGAAAATAAGCGTGTTATTTGAGGCTGCTTTGTTGCCTTCCTTAATTTCAACAGTTGCCGTACCCGCTAAATTGGTGGCTACAAAAAACGCCTGCCCGGATTGAATATAATTACCTTGTGAGCTTGCAGCCGGGGTAGGTAAAAAAGTGCCGGGAGTTACCACATCATCGAGGGCCACATAGCCACCAACCGAATTCAGGGACGGGTCCCATACATAGCATTTTCTTTTTATGTTGATGGTACCTGTATTGGCAAGAATCAGGTTAAGGTCGATGGGAGAAGCGTAGGGATTACCAACCAGGGAAAAACCGCCAGCTACCGGCGACAAACCAGAAAACACCTGTGTACCTGTTTGCAAATACCCTGTAGAGGTTAAAGTAGTAGTATTTTTTTTAATCCCGTTGTGATCAATATTGTTTTTTTCTCTGTCGCCCCGTACAAAAACAAAGTATCCTGTATTATCCGCACTGCCATTGTTTCGGGCTGATATAGGGACCTTGGTGTTAGAAACTACCTGGAGTGCCTGGCTTGTTACGTTAAATATTTTAAGGGATGAATTACCGGCAGAATCGATGCCGGTTCCTCCACCCGGAGCGGTTACAAGCATGCCCTTACCTGGTGCATATACTCCTCCGTTTTGCCAGCTTTGAAATATGGTATTTGAGTTTGTAAGCGGGGCTGTTATCAGCCGCCAGGATCTTTTTGCCGGTACATAACGTTCTACATTTACGTTACCCAAAATATATGTACCACTACCTTCAGCAACCCTGGCCGTTCCGGCAGGATCAGACTTAAGAGTAAGATGACCGAAAGTGGTAAGTGTACCTGCTATAGGGGTAAAAGTACCCGTTAAATTTAAAGGCCCTTCCAATAATACTCCGGAGGTATTATTGATCGTGAGGTTTTTAATGGTATTTGTGGTGAACGAATTTGCAGGAATAACCTGTTGTGTGCTTCCCCTCATCGAAATAGTACCGTCCGTGGCAGTAAATGTTCCACTATTGGCAATGGATCCATATATTTCAAAATTGCCCCCGGTGGCTACCGTAATACTGGCACCGGTAGAAATGGTAATATTATTGACAGTTGCTACACCTGAAATAGTAGGGAATCTACCACCGGTGGGCGTGGTTGGGATGGTAATGTTATTGGCAGGAGTTGGCAATACATCCGGGAACGTTCCTCCACAATCCCAGTTGGCTAACGTACTCCAGGCAGTAGTGTTTGTACCCGCCCAGGTAATAGAATTAATTGTGGCCGTAACAGGCACCCTTACTCCGGATGAGCACTGGGTTGCATCGGTATTTACATAATAAGTGGTAGTAGCAGCTATGGATGGAGAATAGCTGGTACCTGTGCCGAGCACTACCCCGCCAGTATTAGTTGCATACCAACTGATTGTGCCGGAAGTGGCGGTAGCCGAAAGACTGACCACACCGGTTCCACACCTTGAAGCCGGCGCAACCGAAGAAATTCCTACTACGGTAATAATAGCTGCGGAGGAAGTAACAGCGCCACTACAACCACTACCGCTGGATACTTTGAGCCGGTAAGAGATTATACTTGTACTACTCACCGGTGGTAAATAAGTTTTTAAAATAGCACCGGGAATATTTGCATATACGCCGGAAGCGTTCGTTTCCCATTGGTAAAATAAATTACTGCCGCCTGTTACAGTACCTGATAAAGAAACAAGGTTATTTAAACAAGTAGTAGTGGAAGGTGATATGGAAACAGCAGATGGCGCTGTGGGGGTAA
>JBBQTL010000230.1:0-9221 GCA_038213285.1 Chitinophagales bacterium | reverse complement strand
AATGTTCTTTTTTTATCTGCTTCATCTATTTTTTCTAATTGCTTCAAATGTGTTTTAGTATTCATGAATTGCAGCGGAATTAAAGCGATAGCAGCAATAAAAGCAAAAACTAAAATGCTATATTGCCAGCTAAAATTTTCTCTTGCCGTTCCAATGATGGCCGAACCAGTAATCCACCCAAAATTTGAAATAGCCATAAACATAGCAAATTGTGAAGCGGAAATTTTTTTCCAGCAAAGTTCCATAGTTATCGCTAAAAAGCCTACCATTATAAATACATAAAGAATATTGTAAACAATAATAAACCCTGCACTGAACCAGTAGTTGCTCCAATACGTTTTAGAGAAACACATCATGACTGCTACTGCGATGGATGCAAGGAGATATACGCTTAACATTCTTTTCTTTCCAAAAAGGTCAGCCAATGAACCACCAACAACCATTCCGAGTATTCCCCCAACTATAGAGGATACCGAATTGATATTTGAATACATTTCGTTAGTCCACCCAAGTGCCTGTACAGTAAAAACCGGGAGCAGTGTATTCATATAACTTACGGTTGTACCAACTAAAAAACCAATCAATCCTATCAGTAGGCTGTATGGCATGATTATTACTCTCCCCAACGATTTAAAAATTTTTGTCCAGCTATCCAATTGCAGTTGTAAAGAATTTTGAGAAACTACACCTTTTGTCCAGGGTAATAATTTTTCTCCCGGCCGCTCCTTGAATAAGAGCGGAACAAACATGATAATACTGATTGCTGCGGATAGTGATAATATAGAAATCTTGAATCCATAATGGTTCAGCATCCAGCTTCCTGCAGCAAGCGATGCAGAAACACCCATGATTCTTGCGCCCCACATAAAGCCATTGGCTCTTGCCTGCTGATGCACAGGAACAATATCAATGGCCATACCATCTACAGCCACATCTTGAAAGGCACTAAACAAGCTTACACAAAAACCTGCTGCCATCAGCAGTTTGAAATTAGTGAGTGGGTCAGGCACCATTGCCATTCCAATAAATGCAAACATTAAGCCCAGTTGGCCAAAAATTATCCATGGCCTTCTGCGACCCATTGGTAAATAACTAAACCGGTCCATTAATGGCGCAATCAGCATTTTGAAAGTCCAGGGAATACCAATCACAGCAACATAAGCACCAATATCAGCAGCACTCTTTCCATTCATTGCCAACCATGCAGGAATTCCAAAATACGTCATTCCTTCTGGTATGCCCTGTGCAACATACAATAGGGCAAAACTTAAATACCTTAAACCAGAATGCTTTGATAGTGCAGGAAGCTTTTTTGTTAAAGAATTGAGCATCTTGGGTTGGGCTTGTTTTATATGTTTGTTGTAAGTCCAATTGTACCTGATTTGATTGAGATAAGCTCAATACCATCATTTGTAAAACTAATATTGTGTATGAAAGTGGTGTTTATTTTGAAGTTATAATCAAACCGATTTTTAGTAAGCATGAATATAGTTAAGTTCAAGAGTGCGAAATAAACCGCTTCCATGTTTTAATCTTTGTCAATTTAGAATCAGTTGAATATTGCTGCTAACGTCTATATTGCCGCAAGACCATTTAATAAACTTGCGTCAACACAGCTAAAGTAAGTATTGTATACGAAGTTTTCAATTTAAAGAGCGAAAAGAGTGCAATAACGTCCTAAGCCCGGGTAGTACCCATCGGGGCCTGGAATAGGACGCAATCCTCAGCCCACCCAACCCTCATTGAGTGGCGTTGCCGGGATTGGACCAGATGGAATTACTGATTATTTAAGTAAACCGTTTGCAAGTAAATCCCTTGACTAAAGTGCCGTTCTGTTAGTGATCGGAATCGGGCGGTTCAAGTACGGTTCTGTTAGGAAGTAGATTTGAAATTCACCAGTGTTAACCAATTAAGTGCAGTTCTTATATTTCAAGAATTGAGTTGCCGATTAAGCTCCATTTTTCAGATTATTTCATATTCAATAAGGGCTTTTCTCAAGGTTTTTTCCATATCGAAAAGACAACGCAATTCAATCGTTTCATGCTGGTATCTGTAAAAATTTAATTATGTGGTTTAAATAGAATACTCCGTACATTCGCTTTTGAGGATGACAGTTTGCCAACCATAGGGTTGTTGTGAATGAAGTTGATCCTGGTTTCTAAACGCTTTAGAAATTCATCTGCGGTATTGGCAGAGAATTTCTTTTGCAGGAACTGGTGAACACGCAACGTATTGTTCTGAAAACGTTTGGTGATGACTATTTTCCGCTCCATTCATACATTTTTTTTTAAAAATCATCCCAGCTAATGGTTTCATTTTTATCTGCTTCTTCAATAGCTTTATCCAGGTCTTCTAACTGCTCTGTAGTCAGGTCGTCGATAATATCAGTTTTAGAAGCGTAAAAAGCCACATCTTCCATCAACTGTTTTAATACCGTTTCATCTTCTATGCCTTCCACAATGCGGCATATCCGGGATTTTATTTCACTACTCATTTGTAAATTCTCAATGTAATTTACAAAAAGCAAAAAAAATGCCTGTTTACTTTTTCAATTAAAATTGAATAAACTAATGTGCTTGTCAACCAGGAGTTTAGTTAGTTTCATTATACGGGATATTTCCTGAAATACAGTTGGGACCAAACACGATAACTCTTCAATCTAACCAAAAATCCATTACAATCACTTCTTCACATACCGCCCCAATGCTTTCCCGGCATCTGCATAGCTTCTGCTATTCTTAGTCCGGTATCAAAATCGTAGCCACCAAAAGTTCTGCCCAACGTATTGTTTACGGATATAGAGGCAATCACTTTACTTTTGTTGGCGGTTTCTACTATTACTGCCCCTGCATCAATCTTGGCGTTTTTGCGTACAATGCCGATATTAAATCCCGGCTCCGTAAATTTTGTTTTAAAAATGATCGTGTATTTAGCTTTATTGCTTTCCGCCATGTCGCTGGCCTTGGTAAATAATTCTATGAATTTTGGCTCATAGCGTTGTACCCGGTCGGCTACCCAGCTTTTGGCCCAGTTGTCGCCCCAGCCTGCTTCTTTCTCATTGTATTCCACGGTCTTTTTTTCAATGTATTCCTTTTCCGTGTCAAATTTGCCTACCGACATATTTTCGTAGGTAAATTCGAAGTTGATCGAAGTCTGGTCTTTTAACACGATCAGGTCGCCTTCTCTCAATTTAAGTTTTTGTGCCTCCGAAATCATCGGGAAACTGAGCAGCGCAAAAAAGATTGCGCTAAAAGTGTAAATTTCATTTGGTAGTTTTTTTGATTAAAAGATAAATTAATACTATATAATATTTTTCTACAAAAGGTAACTATTAAAATAAACCATTTAGAATCATCAAAATAAATCTATATTCCATTACGCATATTACTTTATAGGAATATATACGTGAAAGGGAAAATAAAAAATAAAATCCAGAGTTAAGAATAGCGTGATCCGATGGCTTACGGATTATCAGTAGTGAATGGGCATAAAAGGAACAGTCTGCATTCATCGATCTCTCTACACTATTCAACATTGACCATCCGATAGCAATCGGATCACAAATCAATGCAAAAAAGGTAAAATCTGATATCTTTATTCTATTTTTACCCCATTTGCAATCAATAATTTGATAAATAAAATTGGCCCATGATACATGTTGGTGATAGTGCCCTTACTTTAGACGATTTCTCTGAAATTTTATTTAAAGAGAAGGGGGTTGTTTTAGATGCCGCTGCTGTTGAAAAAGTGAATGCTAATTTTCAGTTTTTACAAAAATTTTCTACTAATAAACTCATTTATGGTATCAATACGGGCTTTGGCCCAATGGCCCAGTACAAGGTAAGCGAAGAAAACCTGTTGCAATTGCAGTATAACCTTATCCGGAGCCATAGCTCAGGCGGTGGAAACCTGATGTCGCCCGTGTTGGTAAAGGCGGTGATGATTGCCCGTTTGAATAGCCTGATGCAAGCCTATTCAGGTGTACATACCGAAGTGGTGGAACTATTAAAAGAACTCATCAATAAAAATGTGGCTCCCTGTATTTATAAGCACGGTGGCGTTGGCGCCAGTGGCGACCTGGTACAACTGGCGCATCTTGCCCTGGTATTGATTGGGGAAGGAGAAGTGATATATGAAGGCGAAATTTTTTCAACCGAAGAAATTTATAACCGGCTAGGAATAAAGCCACTTTCAATTCGTATCAGGGAAGGCCTTGCTATTTTAAATGGCACTTCCGCCATGACGGGGATTGGAATGGTGAACATCATCCAGGCCCGTAAACTACTGGAATGGTCGGTAATGCTATCCGCGATGATCAACGAAATTGTACAGGCTTTTGATGATCATTATTCATACGAATTAAATATTGTAAAAAAGCACAAGGGGCAAAATAAGATCGCTGCAATGCTTCGGGACATTTTAAAGGATAGCAAAATGATCCGTGACCGCTCGGAGCATTTGTATAATCCCGATAACCTTGACCAGGAAGTATTCCAGGATAAAGTGCAGGAGTATTATTCGCTACGATGTGTTACACAGGTACTGGGGCCCATTTTTGATACCATCGCCCAGGCGGAAAAAATAGTGGTGGATGAGCTGAATTCGGTGAATGACAATCCCGTAATTGATCACCAGAATGAAAACATTTTCCATGGCGGAAATTTTCACGGCGATTATGTGTCGCTGGAGATGGATAAACTGAAGATCGCCATCACCAAGTTGTCCATGCTATCCGAGCGGCAACTCAATTATTTGTTAAACGATAAGCTGAATCATAAATTTCCTCCCTTTGTAAACCTTGGCGTATTAGGTTTTAATTTTGGAATGCAGGGTATGCAGTTCACAGCCACTTCCACGGTTGCCGAAAATCAAACCTTGTCCTTTCCGATGTACGTACACAGCATACCCAATAACAACGACAACCAGGATATAGTTAGCATGGGTTGTAATGCGGCATTGATGACAAAAAAAGTAATTGACAATTCGTTTGAAGTGTTGGCCATACAAATGATGACTGTTTTACAGGCAATCGACTACCTTGACTGTGTACCCCGGTTATCGCCTAAAACGCATGAAGTATACCATATCATCCGGAGGATATTTCCTAAGTTCGTTGAAGACCTCCCAAAATATAAAGATCTCGAAAGGGTGAAAACTTATTTTGAAAAATCTGACCCAATAGTTAGTTTTAATGGAAATGTAATCGCAGCCTCCAACGGCAGTTTGCGCAACAAATAGTATAGTAATCTAAAATCATATCGGGGGATATCAAATGAAATGTGCATTAGTTACAGGAGGATCAAGAGGCATTGGCAGGCAGGTATGCTATAAAATGGCAGCCATGGGCTATTATGTAATTGTAAATTATAAAGCCAACCTGGAAGAGGCCCATCATACGTTGAATGAAATAAAGCAAACGGGAGGCAATGGCGAATTGCTACAATTTGATGTGAGTAGTAAAGATCAGATCAAGGAATTGCTGGGAGGATGGATTGAAAAAAATCCGGATAAAACCATTGAAGTATTGGTAAACAATGCTGGAATAAAAGATGATGGCTTAATGATGTGGATGAAAGATGAACAATGGGAATCGGTAGTAAGAACAAGCCTTGACGGTTTTTTCTATGTAACACGGATGGTGTTAAGTGATATGCTGCGCAAAAGGTATGGAAGGATCGTGAATGTAGTTTCGCTTTCGGGATTAAAAGGCATGCCGGGACAAACCAACTATTCGGCCGCTAAAGCCGGCGTAATAGGAGCCACCAAAGCATTGGCACAGGAAGTGGCAAAAAGAGGCGTAACAGTAAATGCAGTTGCGCCCGGTTTTATAAAAACGGATATGACTGAAGGGATGGACGAAAATGAGCTAAAAGGCATGATACCGGCAAAACGTTTTGGATTGCCGGAAGAAGTGGCTCATGCTGTAGGATTTTTAGTTTCTCCGGAAGCGGGTTATATTACAGCCGAAGTGATTAATGTGAATGGGGGATTGTATTCTTAATGTCTGATGCCTGATGTTTGATGTCTGATGTCTGATTGTTGGATGTCTGATGTGTGATGTGTGATGTGTGATGTGTGATGTCTGATATCTGATTTAAGAAGGAGCCTTCGGATTCAAAAATCATTCAGGTAGCAAAAGCGGGTATCTGATTCATATACCTCAATAATTATAATTTCGAAAAAATTGTATTGCATAAAAAATCTATCAATAATTGTAAGGGTGTAGCAAATTTAGAAAAATCAGACATCTAAAAATCAGACATCAGACATCAGACATTATCGTATTATGAACAGAGTGGTGATAACAGGCATGGGTATTTATTCCTGCATTGGGAAAAACCTTGATGAGGTAAGGGACTCCTTGTACAAAGGCAAATCCGGGATTATGTTAGACCTGGACAGGAAGGAATATGGCTACCGTTCGGGGTTAACCGGTTTTCTGGAAAGACCCGATTTAAAAGGCTTGTTAGACAGAAGGGCCCGGATCATGCTTCCGGAGCAAGGCGAATATGCCTATATATCTGCAATGCAGGCGCTAAAGAATGCGGGTATCGATTCAGATTATATCAACGAGCACGAGGTAGGTATTTTGTATGGTAATGATAGCTCTGCAAAATCCGTGATTGAAACAAATGATATCATTCGGGATAAGAAAGATACCATGCTGGTAGGATCAGGATCCGTTTTTCAGACCATGAATTCTACTGTAACCATGAACCTGGCTACGATATTCAAATTACGTGGCATTAATCTAACCATCAGTGCAGCATGTGCAAGTGGTTCGCATTCTATTGGTTTGGGATATCACCTCATCAAATCCGGTTTGCAGGAATGTATCATGTGCGGAGGTGCCCAGGAAGTCAATAAATATTCAATGGGTTCTTTTGATGCTCTCTCTGCTTTTTCTGTGCTGGAATCAGACCCGCAAAAAGCGTCCAGGCCATTTGACAGAGATCGGGATGGACTTGTTCCAAGCGGTGGCGGAGCAACGGTTATATTGGAGAGCCTTGAGTCGGCTATAAAAAGAGGAGCAAATATATTTGGTGAGGTGGTGGGTTATGGTTTTTCTTCCAACGGGGGGCATATTTCCAATCCAACCGTGGATGGGCCGGTACGATCCTTAAATATGGCATTGAAAGATGCAGGCATACGATCATCGGAAGTTGACTATATCAATGCACACGCTACCTCCACACCGGCCGGAGATTCCAGTGAGGCTAAAGCCATCCATGAAGTGTTTGGTGAAAGCAGGCCCCTGGTGAGTTCTACCAAATCAATGACCGGCCATGAGTGTTGGATGGCAGGCGCCAGCGAGGTGATCTACTCCATGCTGATGATGCAAAACGGCTTTATCGCACCCAATATCAACTTCGAAAACCCGGATGAAGATTCGGCAAAATTGAATATTGTTAAATCGACTATTGAAAAAGATATAATTGTATTTTTGTCCAACTCCTTTGGATTTGGAGGAACTAACTCTTCGCTTATTATCAAAAAACCAGCCTAAACAATCGCTTATGAACAACAATGAAATTAATGAGAAAATCCGGCAATTTATGATTGACGAATTTGAGGTGGAAGAAGAAAAAATTACACCTGGAGCCAATTTAAAAGATACGCTGGGACTAGACAGCCTGGATTACATTGACCTGGTAGTAGTTATTGAAAGCAATTTTAAATTTAAAGTAAAACCGGAAGACTTTGCAGGCATCATCACCTACCAGAATTTTTGTGATTATGTAATTTTACGTGTGAATGCAAAAGAACTCGTTTAATGTCGCTGTGGCAAGGTAAATCCAGGGGCACCAGGTCGGGCTATAGTATTTTTGTATGGATATTAAGAAATTTTGGCGTGTTGCCAGCTTATTTCCTGCTACGGTTTGTGGTGTTGTATTTCTTTTTTTTCTCCTATAAAACCTCCCGGCAGTTATTCCGGTTTTATAGCCATAGAATGGCTTATAGTACTTTAAAATCAACCAGGTTCCTATACAAAAATTATTACCAGTTGGGTCAAAGCATCATTGATAAAGTGGTAGTGATGTCTGGTATGCAAAATAATTTCACATTTAATTTTGACGGGGAAGATAACCTGCGAAAAATTGCCGGTCTGCAGCGGGGTGGGATATTATTGAGTGCTCATATTGGTAACTGGGATATTGCGGGCCATTTACTAAAGCGGCTGGATACCCCGATTAACATCGTAATATTTGACGGGGAATATCAAAAAATAAAGGAATACCTGGATTCTGTAACCGGCAAACGCCCTGTAAATGTGATAGTAATTAAAAACGACCTGTCGCATATTTACGCCATAAATGATGCACTGAAAAATAATGAACTGGTGTGTATGCATGCAGACAGGTTTATCGAAGGTAACAAAACGCTGACCGGCCTGTTTTGTGGCAACGAGGCCCGTTTCCCAATGGGGCCTTTTATATTGGCAGCAAAATTTAATGTGCCGGTTTCATTTGTTTTTGCAGTAAAGGAAACTAATTTGCATTACCATTTTTTTGCAAGCGAAATAAAGGAATATGGCCACCTGGGAAAAGAAATAAGGATGCAGCAAATGCTGAATGATTTTGCAACGGAAATGGAAAATAAAGTGAAACGATACCCGGAGCAATGGTTTAACTACTATGATTTTTGGGCAGCACAAAAATTAATTTGAAAAGTTAATGCAGCAGTCAATATATTAGTTCCTTAATGCTTGTGGTAGCAATGTTTTGTAGGAAAGAGTGCTAAATAGTGTTGCTAACCTTTTAAAGGTTGGCAACCCTTGAGAAGGGTGCATTCAAAATCCGATAGCTATCGGATCGCACCACCCCCGGGTTACTTAGGGTTGCTGTTAAGGCGTTCAGTCGTTTTAGTTTCTTTGACAACTTAACGCCTTAACGGCGATTACTCATTCTTTAGTTCTTAAATTTAGAACGACATCCGATAGATATCGGATTTGAAATGCAACCCTCGCGAAGGCTTCAGTAATTAAAAAAAATAAACAACCCCTAAAAAACTGAAATAAAAAATAAGTGACTCACCTGGCAGACAATATCGAAACCTTAATACCACAAAGGGCACCTTTTGTAATGATTGACGAGTTGATCAGCCAGGATGAAAAAGTTACACGTACCCGTTTAAAGATAAGAGCAGGAAATATTTTTGTTGAAAACGGGCAATTTTGTGAACCTGGTTTGTTGGAGAATATTGCCCAAACGGCTGCTGCA
>JBBQTL010000229.1:0-9277 GCA_038213285.1 Chitinophagales bacterium | reverse complement strand
TAGTGGTGGCAATGAAAAAGCCAGAAGCTTTTTGTCGTTTGGCTATACTAATCAAGATGGCATTATTCAAAGGTCAAATTACGAGCGTTTTACAAGCCGCATTAATTTGGATTATGATGTTTCACGTAAGTTCAAACTGGGAGTGAATCTTAATTTTAGCTTTGATAAAAATCGCAATCCAACTACACAAAATACAGATGCAGGCGTACTTATTGGCGCTCCCAACGGTGTGCTACAAGCCAACCCGATTGACCCTGTTTATGCAGCCACTGATGGACTCTTGGGAGATCATCTCATTGGTTATAGAGGCTATGCTATGCGAGCTATTACCCGTCCGTCACAATGGTATGTAACTACCAATCCAATTTGGAGGAATGACTACAATACAGAGAATACCAGAAGGCAAAATACACAACTATTGTCTAATGCCTTTGGTGAGATAGAACTTATAAAGGGACTTAAGTTAAAATCTATCATAAGCTACAACATTGCTAACTCATTTGATGTTTACAGCCAACCTTACCAACTACCCGCCGCAATTGATCCACAGTCAATTTCCATTTACCGGGAAAATTGGGGTAAAGGCACGCAATGGAACTGGGTCAATACTCTAAATTATGAAAAGAGCTTTGGCGACCATAATATTTCCTTTTTAGTAGGAACAGATGCCTTAAAAGGCACAGGAGCTGTCATTCAGGGAAATGGAGCTAACCAACCGGAAAACCAACAATCATTATCAGCTACAACAGCACAGAATAGGGTGAGCGGAAACGCATCTATACCCTTTTCCTTGTTCTCCTATTTATCTCGCCTAAATTATAATTACAAAGAAAAGTATCTGCTGTCTTTAAATTTTAGACGTGATGGTAGCTCTAGGTTTGCTGAACAAAACCGTTATGGCAATTTCCCCTCCGTTTCTGCAGCATGGAGAATATCACAGGAAAGCTTTATGAACTCAATCGATTTTGTGCAGGAACTTAAAATAAGAGGAAGTTATGGGTCTGTGGGTAATCAGAACATTGCTGACCTTCAATTCTTGTCAACCTATTCAAACAGTGGAGGACAGTTTGGATATTCCTTGGGAACTCCACCAGCATTTGCAGGTGCTATCCAGCCTGGTGTGTTAGGCAATGAAAACATTTCGTGGGAAAAGAAAACAGAGTTAAACATTGGTGTAGATGGTATTTTGGCCAAAGGCATGTTTAATTTTTCAGTTGATTATTATATAAAGAATCTTACTGACCTTTTAGGTACAGTACCAACACCTTTTTATTCTACTCCTTACAATGGTTCGTTTCTTGCCAACGCCTTTTCTATGGAAAATAAAGGCGTCGAACTTCTAATAGGGTTTAATAAAAAAGTAGGCGAAGTTAGTGTAAACGCCAGTGCTAATTTTACCACAATAAAAAGTAGAGTTACTGGTCTTATTCCTGGAAATACGAGTGGTTTTCTTCCTCAAAGTATTACTGTACTTGGAAATAACATTGATGGTGCCGAAACAAGAACCTATGTTGGCGAACAAGTAGGCAATTTCTGGGGCTATATTTTTGACGGTATTATTCAAAACCAAGCCGAACTCGATGCCAGTGGTATGATAGGCCTTGGTTCTAGAATAGGCGACAAGAAGTTCAGAGATATCAATGGACGAGACAATAGAGGAATGCTTACCGGCGTTCCTGATGGTAAAATAGACGGGGATGACAAGACCTTTATTGGAAATGGCACTCCAGGCTATGTTTACGGCTTTAATATGGGAGCTGAATATAAAGGGTTTGACTTAAACTTATTCTTTAATGGCCAGGGGGATGTACAAGTAGCCAACATGACTAAGGCTGTGATGTATCACATGAGGTTTCATAATGGCCCTGGTATAAACAATGTAAATAAGGCCCTTCTTAATAGTTGGACAGGAGAAGGAACCAGTAACACACTCCCGCGTAATTCCTATAATGCTCCTTTTATCAACCGTGCATTTGCATCAGATTATATTGAAAATGGCGCTTTTCTACGATTAAGAAATATACAATTAGGATATACACTACCGGCAGCAATTGGCAGTAAGGTTGGGATAAGCCGGGCCCGTATATATTTGTCCGCACAAAACCTGTTTACCATTACCGATTATAGTGGATATGATCCCGAAGTTGGTAGTTCGGTGGTTGGAAGCAGAGTACAGACTTCAGGTGTTGATTTTGGTCGCTTCCCAGCTGCCCGCATGTTTACATTTGGCATCAATGCCCAATTTTAATAAATATTAAAAACCAAAAAAAATTAATATGAAAAAATTAATAATAATACTTTTGCTTACCACAATTACCTTACCAGGGTTATGGTCTTGTAAGAAAAGTTTTTTCGATGCATCAGCTGTTGATGGAAGTGTAACGGATGCATCAGCTTTTAAAGCAAAACCGGATTATGAAAGGGCCTTAATTGGCACCTACGCAGCTCTTATCGGAGATAATGTAGGTGGCGATCTTTGGGTAACTACTCCCGGATGGATTTCCCAAGACTGGGTAGATAATACTTTAATACCAAAACCTTTTGAGAATTTGATTTCAGCCGGCAGTGGAAGTTTTTTCGGCAGTGGAGGTTTTTTAAATTATTGGACTAACCTTTATAAGATAGTTGGCAGTGCAAACTTAGTGATAGATAAGGTGGCAACTGCTCCTACAGGTATATTAACTGATGCCGAGAAAAGTAGCTTGACTGCCCAATCAAAATTTTTAAGAGGTTGGGCTTATTTTATGCTGGCTAGGGCTTTCGGCGATGTACCGATGCCACTGAACGCTTATAGACCTGATCAAAACTCATTGAGTTGTACGCCAAATGCGGACGTATTTATGCAGGTGGTAAAAGACCTTTCGGAAGCAGCAGCCGTTTTGCCCGAATTAAATGACTGGTCTTCCGCCGATAGAGGTAGAGCTACTAAAGGTGCAGCGCTGGCTTATCTTGCCAATGCCCAAATGTATTTAAGAGACTGGACAAATGCTGCCATAGCATCTACAGACTTATTTGCGCTTAATAAGCCAAAGTATGAGTTAGCTGCGGACATACATGCGCCTTTTTCTATACTGAAGAAAAATGATGAAGATTATAAGAAAGAAAATATTTTTGAAGTACAATATAGGGAAAAAGCAGGTGACAACTTTCGTTGGGGCGATGTGCCTAATGGCGGCCATTTGCTTGCCGGTTTAACTTCTCCCAGAGATGTCGGTACGACATGGGCATCCTGGGGCGGCTGGGGAGAGATGATGATCAACAAAAAGCTAGTAGACGCTTACGATCCCATAGATGAAAGGCGCAGGCAACTGGTAAAGCTCAGAGGAGAAAGTTATAAGGGCGAATTGATGGCTACAACCATGGGGCCAAATGATTGGGGAACCAATGCAGCGGCACAAAGAGATGTAGGCTATTCGACCAAATATTGGTTAGGAAATGATGGAGGTATACTGGCCCCTCAAAACTTGCCTATGATGCGTTTTGCAGAAGTATTGCTTAACTATGCGGAAATATTGTTTATGCAAAACAGGCCTAATGAAGCATATAATGCCCTAAACCAGGTAAGGGCACGGGCGAAAGTGCCTGCTCTGCCGGTCTCTACAACGGCTGCTACGTTTATGGCAGACCTTATGAGAGAACGCAGATTCGAATTAATTTTTGAACCAAACCTTTGGTTCCATTATACACGTACCCGAACAGCCGCCGCATTCCTGCAGACTGTTCATGGTATTACGTGGCAGCAAAAATGGTCGTACTTTCCTACCCCTGACAGGGAGCGAAGCGTTAATCCCAACCTGTGTGCCAATGGATATTAATTAGCTTGGAAATTTTTTTAAAGAAGGCAATTAAGTTTAGTTAACATGGCACAGAGCTTCCACTCTGTGCCTCTTTCTATAAAATGCCCAAAAACATTTGATTTGTAAAACCAGTTTAGAAATTAAAAAATCATTTAATTACCCACCTCCTAAAGAAAAAGTGATCATTAATACGTATATTTTTTGTACGCAAATTTAAAGACTTGTTTTGCAAGCCACCATGAACCATCAAGTTTGAATCTGTTTGTCGTTATGCGAATTTTAATATTAATATCCCTGGTTTCATTTACATATTCTTGTAAACATAAATCTTCGGAAACCTTGTTTCATGTTATCCCCCCAGATCAAAGCAATATTCATTTTTCAAACGACTTAAAACCTGATTACAATCTTAATATTTTAGATTACAATTACTTTTATAACGGCGGTGGGGTAGCCGCCGCAGATTTTAACAACGATGGCCTTACAGATTTATTTTTTTCCGGTAATATGGTAGCCAGTAAATTGTACTTAAATAAAGCTGATTTTTCTTTTGATGATATTACCGGCGTATCCGGTATAGCTACGACAAATTGGGTAACCGGAATTGCTGTGGCGGATATTAATAATGATGGCCTACAGGATATGTATTTGTCTTGTGCAGGATATAAAGATCCGCTAAAAAGGGTTCACCAATTATATATTAATACCGGGATAGATAAAGCCGGAATACCTCATTTTAAGGATGAAGCGGCTGCCTATGGATTGGCTGACACAAGTTATACTACACAGTCTGCTTTTTTTGATTATGATAAAGATGGCGACCTTGACCTATTGTTGGTAAATCATTACCAGGACTTGACCAACCCAAATCACCCAAGGGAAAAAGTGAGCAATGGCACGTCTTCCAGTAATGCCAAATTATACCGTAATGATGGAGGACATTTTACAGATGTTACTAAAATATCAGGGCTACTCGATCAGGGGTATGGTTTAAGTGTTTGCATTAGTGATATCAACAACGATGGGTGGCCTGATTTTTACATGACAAAAGATTTTGTATATGACGACGTGCTGTACATAAATAACCAGGATGGTACTTTTAAAGAGAGTATCGATCAATACCTGGTTCACACTTCCCAGTTTTCTATGGGTAGTGACATAGCGGACTTTAATAACGACTCTTATCCGGATATCATTACGGTAGATATGCTGCCCGATGATAACAAAAGGCAAAAGCTGATGAACATTGCTATGAATAACGACCGCTTTAATTACATTTTGCAATTGGGCTATATGCCACAATATTCACGCAACATGCTCCAGCTGAATAATGGACCTGATGCAACAGGTAATTATTCATTTTCAGAAATTGGGCAGCTTGCAGGTATATATAAAACTGATTGGAGCTGGTCTCCTTTATTTGCAGACCTGGATAATGACGGATGGAAAGATGTATATATCACCAATGGCATTCCGCACGATATTACGAACAATGATTTTGTAACCTACCGGGCAGAAAAGATCATAAATACTGCCAATACAGATATAAGTGTACTTAAACAGCAGATGCTTGCCGAGATTGGAAACCTGGAGCCAGTAAACAAACCCAACTATGTTTTTCAAAATACAAAAAACCTGCAATTCACAGACCAGAGCGAAAACTGGGGGCTGGCACAAAAAGGTTTTTCCAACGGTGCTGTGTATGTTGACCTGGATAATGACGGCGACCTGGATATAGTTACAAATAATATTAATGCGCCCGCTTCGGTATTTAAAAACAATGCAACCGAACAAAACGGCAATAATTTTCTTCGTGTTAAATTAAATGGCGGTAACAACGTTGGCACAAAAATAATGCTTAGCAGTAATGGACATAAACAGTACATTGAGCATAGTGTTATTCGTGGCTTTCAATCTTCACAGGATCCAATTGTTCATTTTGGTTTAGGCAAAGATTCAGTGGCAGATACACTTAGAATATCATGGCCTGACAATACGGAGCAGGTGTTGCTGAATATAAAAGCGGGCCAGCTGGTAATAGTTGATAAAAAAAATGCAATCAAAAAAAGTGAACCACCCTTAATATCGACTAATTCTTTATTTACAAATAATACCCAATCAGGCCCGGTTGATTTTACCCATCGGCAAAATGAATTTGAGGAATTTAATTTTGAGCCTTTACTGCCTCATCGTTTTTCGCGGAATGGCCCTTATATGGCAAAAGGGGATATTGATAACAATGGCCTTGAAGATTTTTGGATAGGGGGCCCTGCAAAAATTCCCGGCACAATATTCCTGCAGCAATCCAATGGTACATTTTTACAAAGGAATATGCCAGACCCTGGATATGAAGATATGGATGGCATTTTGTTTGATGCTGATGGTGACAAAGATTTGGATTTATTCGTGGTAAGTGGTGGCAATGTTTACAATGCTAACACAGCTACTTACCAGGATCGCTTATATATCAATCAGGGTGATGGAAATTTTAAATTAGATAGTGATGCATTGCCTGTAGCGTATAGTAGTGGTTCAACAGTAGTTGCCAATGACTTTGATAAGGACGGTGACGTAGATATTTTTGTTGGTGGAAGAGTTGTTCCGGGTACTTATGGAGTCACTCCTGAATCTTTCCTGCTTCGAAATAATGGCAAGGGCAAATTTGAAAATGCAACCCAACAACTTTGCCCCGGCTTGGAAAACATTGGGATGATTACAACTGCTTTATGGAGCGATTTTGATAATGACGGTTGGACCGACTTAATTGTGGCAGGAGAGTGGATGCCTGTTACTTTTTTTAAAAATACAAAAGGAAACTTTAAAAAGGTTGGCGGCAATCCTGAAATGGAAGCGGCTGCAGGATGGTGGTTTAGCCTGGCTGCAGGAGATTTTGATAAGGATGGGGATATTGATTATATAGCAGGTAATATTGGATTGAATAATAAACTAAACGTTACTCAAATTACTCCGCTTAGCGCCTACATAAAAGATTTTGATGGCAATGGTACATTGGAGCCAATATTGTCTTACTACCTCAACGGAAAGGAATACACGATTGCCAATCGGGATCAGATATCATCGGTAATGCCATCAATCAAAAAGAAATTTGACATTTATACCAAATTTGCTGAAGCATCGTTCAGTGATATTTTTTCTGCGCAACAGTTACAGGATGCTTTGATACTTAAGGCCACTAACTTTTCTTCCATGTACATAGATAACAAAGGGAATGGGAAATTCGTAATTCGCCAGCTTCCATTGAAGGCACAATTTTCTGCCATACAGTCAATGCAGGTAGATGACTATAATGCAGATGGCAATCTTGATGTGCTGATAGCAGGTAATTTTTACAGCCCTGATTTTATGACAGGTCGATATAATGCTTCTATTGGCCTGGTATTAATGGGTGATGGTAGAGGTGGTTTTAAATCGTTAACAGCGGCAGAGAGTGGAATATATATAAAAGGCGATGCCAGGGCATTGTGCAGCATAATAGTAAAAAATAAAAAAGTAGTACTTGCAGCTGTTAACCAGGGCAGGCTACAGGTTTTTACCGCCAACAGGTAACAAGATTAGATATACATTGCTCATTTTTTAAATGCACACTTACCAGACAGAAACCGGTATGAATAAGACTATATTTTTTATTTTGATTTCTATTTGTTTGATAGGCTGTAACCAATCAGGCTATAAAGCACCTAAAGTTCCGTTGTTTACAAAACTATCTCATAAAGAATCAGGCATTGATTTTAGAAATGATGTAAAAGACGATTCCCTTTTCAATGAAATGAATTATCGTAATTTTTACAATGGTGGTGGTGTTGCAATAGGGGATATCAATAATGATGGACTTCCGGATGTTTTCATGACTGCTAACCAGGGAGCAAACAAATTATATCTAAACAAAGGGCAGTTTGTTTTTGAAGATATTACGCTTAAAGCAGGTATTACTAAAAATCATAATTGGAGCACTGGAGTAACCATGGCGGACGTAAACGGCGATGGATGGCTGGATGTTTATGTATGTGCTGCTGGTAATGTAGCAGGTGATAAAAGAAGAAATGAGTTATTCATAAATCAGGGCAATGCAACATTTAAGGAAAAAGCATCTGAATACGGGTTGCAGGACGAAGGGGCTTTTCATACGCAGGCTTCGTTTTTTGATTATGATCTGGATGGCGACCTGGATGTGTTTTTATTAAATAATGATTGCCTGGTACCTGTTGGAAGTTTTAGCTCCGGAAGGGTAAGAGAAACGAGCGCTGAGGTGCATGGCGATAAACTATTGCGAAATGACAATGGTATTTTTATAGATGTAAGTGCAGCGGCTGGAATATTTAGTAGTGAAATTGGCTTCGGTTTAGGTATTGCAGTTAGCGATATCAATGGCGATAGGTGGCCGGACATTTACATTAGTAATGATTTTTTTGAGAAGGATTATTTATACATCAATCAACGAAACGGGCAGTTTAAGGAAATGAGCGATAGCTGCCTTAGCTACGTATCTCAATCTAGTATGGGTGCCGATATAGCCGATATTAACAATGACGGTCTGCCAGAGATTTTCAGTACTGATATGTTGCCGGAAGATGATTATCGTTTAAAGAAAAATACCAGTTTTGAAGATTACGATACCTATAAAGCAAAGGAAAGGAGTGGTTTGCACCGACAGGTGTCGAGCAATATGCTTCACCTGAATAATGGAAATAATATGTTCAGTGAAATTGCCCGTTTTTCCGGTGTTAATGCCACCGACTGGAGTTGGGGCGCGTTAATATTCGATTTAAACAATGATGGCTGGAAAGATATTTTTGTATGCAACGGAATGTACCTTGATGTTACTGATCAGGATTACGTCAACTATACCGCAGATGAAAATACAAAGAATTTTTTTCAGCAGCCTAGTGCGGTAGCTAATTATGAACAATTGAAGGCGATGATTCCATCTGTGCCTTTACCAAATTATGCGTTTATCAATCAAAAAAATCTTGCCTTTAGAAATCAATCGTATGATATAGGTTTGGGAGAACCTTCTTATAGCAATGGAGCCTCTTTTGCTGATTTGGATAATGACGGTGACCTGGATATAATAGTAAATAATTTGAATAGTGAATCGTTTGTTTATAGAAACAATACGACTGAAAAATTAAACAAACATTTTATTAAACTACAATTCCAGGGAGAAGGATCAAACAGGTTTGGTGTAGGTGCTTCAGTAGATATTTTTTCTAAAGGTTTATGGCAATCATTACAAAATTTCCCAACCCGTGGTTTTCAGTCTTCGGTTGATAATGTTTTAACTTTTGGATTAGATGATCTAACGCAGGCTGATTCGTTAATAGTAAAATGGCCTTCGTTTAAAACACAGGTACTGGTAAATGTTAAAGCCAACCAAACCTTAAAATTAAAAGAAGGCGATGCGATAAAGATGGCACCGGTAAATGCAAACGCTGCAACTGCAATGTTTGCTGATGTAACAA
>JBBQTL010000228.1:0-9401 GCA_038213285.1 Chitinophagales bacterium | reverse complement strand
GTGCCCTGTACCCGAAAGCCCAATGAGTAAGGCCTGGGTAAATTGGTGTCGTGTTGTAACAAAATGGTTTCCCCATTGGCGCATTTAATATTGGTGGTAACCACATCCCCCAGCTTAAAAGTTATTTTTGCATTGGGGTGTGTTTCACCGCAGGCTTTTACGATATGGTTGTGCAATCCCCTTGCTTTGGAAGAGAAGGTACAAAGGTTAATAAAACGATTGCCCCTGTTGATATTGATATTGTGTGCAATCGGCCCAATGCCATGCGTAGGATACAGATCGCCATCTCGGTAAATGGAATGATGGGTGCGCCAGCGGGCTTCCGACCATGCCTTATCTCCTATCTCGCAGCCATGGCCATACGCATTTATACCGTCGTTGAATTTAACTTCCCGCAGGTCGTGCTGGTATCCCCCCTGCAGGTGTATCAATTCGCCAAAAACGTTTTGCCTTACCATGTTTAATACAGCCATTACATCCCTGCGATAACAAACATTCTCCAGCATCATAACATGCCCGTTGTATTTTTCTGCAGCTTTTACAACATCCCAGTGATCCTGCAACGTAATGCCCAGCATTACCTCGGTGCCCACATATTTTATTCCGGCTTCCAGTGAAACTATGATCATTTCTTTATGCCATTCCCATGGCGTGGCAATGATCACCGCCTCTATTCCTTTTTTATCCAGCATTTTTTTCCAGGCATAAATATCGCCGGTATAAATTTCAGGCATTTTTTTACCTGATTTGGTAATCATTGCTTTGCTGCTGTTGAGCATGCGATCGTCTATATCGCAGATAGCCACCAGTTCCACATCATCTCGTCTCAACACCAGGTCAAGATGATTCTGGCCCCGCAGGCCAACACCAATCATCGCTACTTTTACCTTTGTATCACTGTTTAATGCCATCAAACTTTCATTGGGAAACATAGCCAGCGAAGCTGCAGCTACACCTGCACCTTTGATGAAATCTTTTCTTTTCATAAGAAGCTTTTAATTGATAAATATATACCAGCAAATATTAATTCTCAAACTTAACTTAATAATCCAGGTGTTAAAGTAACAGATTTTGTGGAGCTGAAAACATGGGGATAAAATCAAAAAATGTATCAACCACCAATACCTGAACCATCTGGGCTTCTATTTATTGGGTCTGTTATATTCTATTTAATGAGATGTTGCATCATTGGGTATCGTCTGGGCCTTGTGATATTTTTAACTATTGGAGAAACCGGACATTTTTATACGAAGGCCCAGCAGATTCATTAGTAAATTGCGGATGAAAAAAGGTGCAACATCCAACAGGAGAATAGAAAACAAATTTGGTAGATTGTATGTTGGCAGGTGGCTATATCGATTTCCTTATTTCACTTCCTCAAAAATTCCGGTCAATTTGTTTTTCCGCACATTGTCCCAGTTAAAATATCTTCCATTCATTGCTACATATACCCCTGCTGGCAATGTCTGAGCAAAAGCAATAGAACTACCCAGGTTAAACAATCCATCAGAACTTCCAAACTTGATGGGGATCATGGCACCAGTAAGGATGATTGTTTTATTAATACCCGCATGAGCCAGCACTTTAGCAGTTTCCGAAATAGTATCTGTACCATGAGTAATTACAATTCGTTCCTCTTCGCAATGTTTGCACTGGTGTACTATCAGGGCACGATCCTCGGCAGTCATTTCAAGACTATCAATCATCATCAGGGTTCTTATTTCTACCGCCACTTTATTACGACCCATTTCAAGCAGGTCGTGTAAGTGAGTATCTTTAAAATACAATTGCCCATTCAGTTCATTGTATTCTTTGTCGAATGTACCACCAGTTATAAAAATCCGGATATTCATAAATAAAATTGTCAGCAAAAATAATTAGAAATGAATCCAATCACATTGTTAAATTTATTTAATAAAAAAGAAGCCTGGGAAATGATAAAAACGTCTACAAGGCTTAATACAGTGATTTGGCAGGACAAGGAGAATGATTAAAGAGCATGCTGAGTAAAAATTGAGATGAATGCAAAAGGAATGCATTAAAAAAATAATTCAATTTTAGCAGCAATAAATAAGGTAAATACAGCTTTTGTTCTTTTACACCTGTTCATTAATTGCCTTGATAAGGGATGCCTGCAAATCAAAAATCCAGTCAGGAAGCTTTGCTCCTTCAATTTTCATCTTTTTACTATCCAGCGGATCTGCATGCAGCATGCTAAATTCCCAACGGGTGCCCTCTGCATCTTTCACATCCACATGATATCCTGATGTGTTGCCAAATTCTATGGGTTGAAAATTGAATTGCCTTCCGTTGATTTCCTTATTGAATAGATTACTCATAATAATTTTTTTGAATTTGAATTGTAATGTATAGTCTAAGTTACCAATTAGTGTTGGGTTCTTGTTCCGAATTATTTCAACATGAACGAATATTACCCCTTTGTAAACGACCAGGATAAAATAATTCCATTAATTTTAATTTTACAAATGGATAAAAGTTTAAATAAATACATCAGCGAAACAGGTTTTTGTTCCCGTAGGGATGCCGATAAATACATAGACCAGGGGCGGGTTACCATCAATGACAATATAGCCATTAAAGGCAACCGGGTAATGCCCGGCGATGTGGTGGAAATAGATGGGGAACCGATTAAAAAGAAAGACAAAACAGTTTACCTCATTTTTAATAAGCCCGTTGGTATTACCTGCACCACCGACCTAAAAGACAAACACAATATCATTTCATTTATCGATTTTAAAAGCCGCATATTCCCTATCGGCAGGCTAGATAAGCCTTCTGAGGGATTGATATTTTTAACGAATGATGGCGATATCGTTAATAAAATTTTACGTGCAGGCAACAATCATGAAAAGGAATATATAGTTACGGTAGATAAACCCATTTCAGGTGATTTCGTAAATAAAATGAGCAATGGAATCCGCATACTGGATACGGTTACTAAAAAATGTTTTGTAAAACAGGAAGGCAAAAACAGGTTCAGGATTATCCTTACCCAGGGATTGAACCGGCAAATCAGGAGAATGTGTATTGCATTGGGTTATCATGTTAGCACGTTAAAACGGGTAAGAATCATGAATATTACATTAGCCAATTTACCGGTGGGTAAATGGAGATATTTCACCAATGAGGAAATTAAAACGATGGAACAGCTTGTAGCATCTTCCAGTAAAACTGCCGAAGGGGCTGGCTTTGTTGATTTAGATGCGCAGGAATAAGTTCACTTTAAAACCAGAGAGAGCAACATTTTAAATTTATAAATTACAGCTTTTCTATTTTAAAAGACCATAGAAGGTTTATTTACCTTATTTACTTTATTTACCCTATTTACTTTATCAACTCAATATACTTTCCAACCCCCTTACATCATCCGCTGCTTCATTGCTTCGTACAAAATAATCCCGGTAGCAACCGATACATTCAACGACTCAAAGTCGCCGGTCATTGGTATCTGAAACTGTTCATCACATATTTTCATCAATGCAGGATACACACCTTGTTCTTCCCCTCCCATCACCAGTGCGCAGGGTTCTTTTAGTTCCAGCTCAAATAACTTTTTAGTCGCTGTCATTTCACTGGCAAATACTTTAATGCCATTCAGGTGAAGTTCATCCACCGATTTCATCAAACTGCTTACCCTGCAAACGGCAATTTTTTCAAGCGCTCCGGCAGATGTTAAAATAGCGTCTTCATTTAATGCCCCTACTCCTTTGTCGGGTATGATGATCGCATTTACACCAAAGCAAAACGCACTCCTGGCAATTGCCCCAATATTCCTGATATCAGTTATTCCATCCAATATCAAAAACAACGGCACCTCCCTTTCAACTATAAAAGATATTACATCCTGCAGGTTTTGGTATTGAATCTTACTGATTACCGCCACCACCCCTTCATGGTTGCTGATGTTAAAACTATTTAGTTTTTCCACCGGTACTTTATTGATTGGTACCAGGTTTTGATCCGCCAGTTTTTTAATTTCATCTATCACCTCACCATGAATAGTGGTTTGCATATAAATGCGTTCCAGTTGCTTACCGGATTGCATCGCATCAATGATTGCTTTGCGCCCGATTACGAGGGTGCTTTTTTTGGGGCGGTGTTGTTGTTGTCTGAAATTTTTCACAATTCAAAATTAAATGTTATAAAGGCGAAAAAAAACCATAAGCTCTTTCAAACTTATGGTCTCTGGTAAATCCTTATTTTTCAGGATGTTTTGGGGAGGCCTTATTTCAACCCGAATTCCTTTTTTACATCCTTCACGGCATCTAATTTTTCCCAGGTAAACAAGTCCACTTTTTTCTTAATGGATTTACCATAAGGAGACGTAAATATCTTTTCTACTATTTCATTCTTGCGTCCCATGTGTCCGTATGCAGCGGTTTCACTGTAAATTGGGTTGCGCAATTTTAAACGTTGCTCTACAAAGTAAGGGCGCATATCAAAACATTTCATGCCCATAATTTTCTTTGCGATCTCACCATCAGTCAGGTTTACTTTGGCAGTACCGTATGTAACCACATTAATGCTTGTTGGCTGAGCAACACCAATTGCGTAGCTTACCTGTACCAATACTTCATCACAAAGTCCGGCAGCTACCAGGTTTTTTGCTATGTGACGGGTAGCATAAGCTGCACTCCTGTCTACCTTGCTTGGATCTTTTCCGCTGAATGCACCACCACCGTGAGCACCTTTTCCACCATAGGTATCTACAATAATTTTACGGCCCGTCAACCCGGTATCACCATGTGGGCCACCAATAACAAATTTTCCTGTTGGATTAATATGGTATTTGATTTTATTGTTAAACAGGTGAGCATATTTCGGATATTTGGCTACAACCCTTGGAATCAGGATATTGATAATATCTTTTTTAATTTTTGCCAGCATCGTTTCTTCTTTACCAAAATCATCATGCTGTGTGGAGATTACAATGGCATCAATACGTACGGGACGGTTGTTATCATCATACTCCAGTGTAACCTGGCTTTTTGCATCCGGACGCAGGTACTTAATTTCCTTATTCTCCCTGCGGATACTTGCTAATTCTATCAATAAAAAATGTGCGAGATCCAATGCAAGTGGCATATAATTTTCCGTTTCGTTCGTTGCGTAACCAAACATCATTCCCTGGTCACCTGCACCCTGTTCTTCTTTCTTTTTCTTGTCTACCCCCTGGTTAATGTCTGCCGATTGTTCATGAATGGCAGATAAAATACCACATGAATTTGCTTCAAACATATATTCGCTTTTGGTGTAACCAATCTTACGAATCACACCCCTGGCTATTTCCTGTACATCCAGGTAGGCTTTGCTTTTAACTTCGCCGGCAAGAACTACCTGGCCGGTTGTAACCAAGGTTTCACAAGCCACTTTACTATCTGCATCAAAAGCCAGGAAGTTATCAATTAAAGCATCGCTAATCTGGTCAGCAACTTTATCGGGGTGTCCTTCACTAACGGACTCTGAAGTAAACAAATAAGGCATATAGTTTTAAATTTTGAGGTGCAAAGATAGGGTTACAGTGTTAATTGACAAAGCCTCCAAAATTAATAGGAGGCTTTGTTTTTTATTTTTAGTCTTTATAATCTGGAATATACAATCCGCATCCGAAGGCGGTAGTTTGCATTGCTACCGCTGCCGATTTTAACTCTGCCAAAAGCGAGGTTATTTTTATAGGTAAGCGAAAAGCCGTAATAATTTAAATTATAAGGAGCGTATACTCTAAACCGGTAATTATTAGTGCGCCTGGTCACCAGGTTTTGGACATATCTTGTCAGGTTAAATGTATAGAAAGACCTTTTTCCCAATACATCTGTCTTGCTTCTTAAAAAGCCACCATAATAAGCCTGGTCAATACCCTCTGTTGGAAAGAATGATGAAGTGATATCTGGATTATAAAATGTATTCGGGCTCAGGTCAAAATACAAAGGTTTGTATTTCACTGTTCCTGTATCAGTAATCAGATCGAGATATAAGAATTGAGGAGCAGACAACACATCGTTGCCAGGGCTTCCCGGAATCTGCTCTAAAAATATTTCGGCACGGTGAATAATCCTGTTTGACAATGTTGCAAGGGCAGGGATTTTTAAATTAATTGCCGAACCCGGGGCAGACTGAATATACAATGCAGCAGGATCAGGTGAATTTGTAAATTCAGATGCCGAAGTATCTCTCTTTATATAATTTGCATTGGCCGATGCTGTAAGTGATGTAAGGCCTCCTACCGACAAAGGGAATGAAGTAAAGGCTGTATCCAATTTAGTGTTGGCTGCCACATAATGTATTTCCAGTCTTGTGGCTACATCTGTCAGGCTAACATAAAATAATCCATTTGCATCATTGCCTCCATCGGCAACCACAGCAAAACCTTTAAATTTATTTGAAAATAAGGAATCATTTTTGAAAAAATTATTCATTCCCGAAGCAGTTGTGTCTCCATTGGTCAATGAAGCCAGGAAAGCATTATTCAATTTTATCCGAATTTGTTTTACAACTGAATCCTTTCTACTGGTTTTTAAAAATGTATAGTTTTTAAGGGAAGGCTGATACACAGTTGCCTCGCCAATTAAATTATTGAGATAAGGCATGTTAGGTTGAAAACTGAGTAAATGTGCAGCTGTATCTACAAAATTGGATGTGTTCGCATCTAACTGATATACTTTTAAATGTTGTGATTTGGAAGTATCCCCATAAAAACCTGTGTAGGAAAGGCATAGAAAAGCAGAATCAAAATGGGTCGTTGCTTTTATAGCCGAGTTGATGGTATCCCGTGTATTGCCAAAATAAAAAGGGAAAAAAGAAGGCTTCAGTTCAAGAAAAATATCGGCCTTAGTTTTACCAAAAACAGGATCGTTGTTAATGCTACCGATTACATGCATTTCGGAACGGGCAAGCCTTGTTGTATCTAAATTATGTTCCCTGGAAGTTTCAATTGTAAGTATCGTATCAAAAGTGTTTACATTGTCAACTGCTGGAATCAGATCGGCTCCAAGGTTAGTGGTATCAATTTTGGTACAACCCCAGTTCAGTAATGTAACACAAGCCAGCATGGCTATAGATAAACGTAAAAAATTTCTTTGCACAAAAACGGAATTTATGAAATGTGGGTTGGTGTCATTTTGTTCTACTTAGCAAGGTCGGCATATAATTGTAAATAGTCTGTTAAATCACTTTCCGTATTAAATGGCAAGGTTTTCTTACCCTTTATTTTACTGAATTCTTCTACCAGTTTTTTATCTACATTTTCCGCCCCGAACGTAACGGCATCCGCATATGCTGCGCCGCCCCTGAACATAGCAGCGTTATTAATATCTTTAAAAAAATCGAGTTCCTTTTTAGTAACATTGTCATTGATAGTAGCAAGACTCAGGAAATCGGCCCCCAGTTTTTCTTTGAAAGTGTTTTCACCAATCGTAAATATAACTTTGCAGTTACTGAATACTGGCTCCTTTTTGTAAGCTGTTTTTATAAACATGGGTATCAGGCCGGTCATCCAACCGCTGCAGTGAATGATATCAGGAGGCCATCCAAATTTTTTGACGGTTTCGAGGGCTCCTTTGCAAAAAAGAGCTGTTCTTAATCCATTATCATCATACCATTTTTCATTTTCATCAGTAAAAATGGCTTTGCGTTTAAAGAAATCCTCATTGTCAAGAAAATATACCTGTAGTCTTGCATTGGGTAAAGAAGCCACTTTAATTACCAATGGATAATCATCCCCGTCAATTGATACATTAATCCCGGATAAACGAACAACCTCATGCAAGCGATGCCTCCTTTCGTTGATTATCCCGAAGCGTGGCATGATACACCTCACTTCCATTCCGCTATCGTTCGATTTTATCGCTAATTTGTTAATGATCTCCGCAAACTCTGTAAGTTCAACATAGGGTGACATTTCGTTGGCAATAAATAAAATTCTTTTTTTTGTTGACATTTGTGCTTGATTAATGAGTCCTTGTGTGTTTCCCTAAGGGCGGCAAAGTTACAATAATTTTCTTACAATCAATTTACACCTACATTTGAAGTCTGATACAATTTATATGTAGCCGCACTGCCCTTCAACAGGCATCCTGATTGAGCACCACAGTAGCACCGGTTGCCATTATTATTGAAATCGCTTACGAAGTAGAGGAAACAGGAATGACCAAAATCTAAAGCATAACATTCAAAAGAATGATCATATTTAAACATCCGGCAGATATTTCATCCGTCCTTTTGGCAAAGAGGAATGCAGGACATTCAACCGGATTTGTACCTACCATGGGAGCTTTACATAGCGGCCATTTAGCGCTTGTATCCAGGGCCCGAAGTGAAAACCAACTGGTAATTTGCAGCATTTTTGTAAACCCCACCCAATTCAATGATCCAAAAGATTTTGAGAATTATCCTTCATCCGTGGAAAATGACATTTTGGTTTTGGAGAAGATCGGATGCGATGTGTTATTTATACCATCAGTGGATGATATTTATCCAAAAGGTATTAACTCTGCCAGGCATTATAACCTGGGAACATTAGAAAATATGCTCGAAGGAAAATACAGGCCTGGCCATTTTCAGGGAGTTTGCCAGGTCGTAAATCGTTTGCTTGAAATCGTGATGCCAAATACGTTGTACCTGGGACAAAAGGATCTTCAACAATGCCAGGTATTAAAAAAACTGGTAACGCTGGAAAATATTAAAACGGAAATAGTTATTTGCCCCACCCTTAGAGAGCCGGATGGACTGGCGATGAGCAGTCGAAACCTGAGGTTAAATGAAGGTGACCGGAAAAAAGCCCCGGCTATTTATAAGGCATTGCTCTCCATAAAAAACACCATAACACTGGGCGATACAACGCCATTTAAAAAAGAGGCAGCCGGGCTGTTGATGAACGAAGGTTTTAATGTTGACTACGTGGAAATTGTAAATGCCGCCACACTTGAAATTGTACAGAAATGGGATGGCAATACCCCACTGGCAGCCCTGGCCGCAGCATATTTGAACGAGGTAAGGTTAATTGATAATATCATTTTAAAGTAATTCAGCTATTGAAAATGATCAACAGAACTTCGTAATTTGTAGCCCATTATGAAAAAAGCGGTACTGTCTATTTTAAAATATCTGTTTTTTTTAGGATTAGGAATTTTCCTGGTATGGTGGAGCATACAAAAGATGGGTGATAAAAACTGGGAGGAATGTAAAACTGCTCTCCAAACAGCCAGGTATATTCTATTCATTCCGGTTTTTTTTATTCTCATTGCAAGTCATGTAAGCAGGGCAATCCGATGGCGGATTTTAATGAAACCATTGGGCTACAATCCCGGTCTGATAAATACTTTTTTTGCTGTGATGGTAGCCCAATGGTTTCATTAAAATCCGCCATCGGATTGCCCTGCTTA
>JBBQTL010000227.1:0-9422 GCA_038213285.1 Chitinophagales bacterium | reverse complement strand
GAGGTGGAAGGTGGAAGGCAGAAGGTGGAAGGTGGAAGGCAGAAGGTGGAAGGCAGAAGGTGGAAGGTGGAAGGTAGAAGGTGGAAGGTGGAAGGTGGAAGGCAGAAGGTGGAAGGCAGAAGGTGGAAGGTGGAAGGTGGAAGGCAGAAGGTGGAAGGTGGAAGGTGGAAGGTGGAAGGCAGAAGATGGAAGGTAGAAGGTAGAAGGTGGAAGGTGGAAGGTGGAAGGTGGAAGGTAGAAGGTGGAAGGCAGAAGGCAAAAGGTGGAAGGTGGAAGGTAGAAGGCAAAAGGTGGAAGGTGGAAGGTAGAAGGCAGAAGGTGGAAGGTATAAGGCAGAAGGGCTGTGAGGATTGAGCGAAATATATTGACGGTTTCGGGTATAAATTTATTATGAGTAGCTGGCCAAAAAGATAATACCTACTCAACATTTATCACTCATCATTTACTACTTATCATTCATCATTCATTGCTCATTAACTGATTACTGATTACTCATCATTCATCACTCATTATTCATTACTCATTACTCATCACTCATTATTGATCACTCATCACTTATCATTCATCACTCATCATTCATCATTCATCATTGACCATTGACCATTGCCCATTGACGATCCCCCTATCTTATCAGCACTGCATATCCTTTTCTAACAATCACTTCTCCCGTAAATGTAGCGCCTGAAGCCATCCATACATAAGTGCCGGGGTCCTGGGGGTTTCCTTTAAACGTGCCATCCCAACCTGCTCCTTTTTGAGTAGTATAAAATAACAGCTTTCCCCAGCGATTATACACCCTGAAATACTGAAGCGTTTTCATTCCTAATAAAATAGGTTTTATCAGGTCATTTTTGCCATCATTGTTAGGGGTAAAACCCGAGGGTACATAAAAACTCGGTGGCACTTTGTATAATCTTATCCGGATACTATCTGAAGCCTGGCAACCTGAAATACTGGTTACCAGTAATTGATAAATAATATTATCTTCCGGCAAAGCAGTAGGATTGGCTACCGCTGCATTGCTGAGCCACCTGTTAGGTTGCCATAAATATGTATTGCCTCCCGTTCCATTCAGGAACATCGGCTCGCCCAATACTACGGTAGTGTCCGATGGCCCGGCATCCGGTATCAGGGGCGGGTCTACATTTACAATTACCGTATCAAAGGCAGGTTTGGGGCAGCCAACCACATCCCTTACGGCAACAATATACCGGGTGGTTGCTGTTGGATTCAACACATTGGGATTGGCAATATTTGTAGCGGATAAAAAAGTGGAAGGCGTCCATTGATAGGAAATTCCACCCATTGCTTTTAAACTTGCGGAATATCCAAAGCAAACGGAGGTATCTTTCCCTGCATTGGCAATCGGATAAGGTAAGGTACGGATGGTTACGGTAGATGAGTCCCCGCATTTACCGATATTGCCTATAACCTTATAGGTAGTAACCGGGTCCAAAGGATTGGCAAATGGACGTTTGGCCGTATCGCTGCTTAGGTATAAGGCTGGTGCCCATATATAATGCAGCGCATTGCTGCTGGTATTCAGTATTAATCCGTCGGTTCTGCAAATAGTGGTATCATTACCTGCACCAATACTTACTGCATTTACTACATTTACAAAGATGGAATCCTTATTTGTACAGCCAAATCCGTCGGTAAAACTTAGGTAATACCTGGTGGACACGTCGGGGCTTACAAGTGGTGCAGGGCTGGTGAGGCTGCTGATATTATAATTAGGGCTCCATAAAAATGTACCGGTATTGGTAGTTTTTAGTTGCAATGTATCTATTGAACAAATCAGGGTATCGCGGGGCACCAGATTGACTACAGGTTTGGGATTGATTTTTATGATGTTGGTAATAGAATCGGAACATCCAAGTGTACTACCTACAATTAACTGCACATTATAACGTCCGGAATCCGTATACGTGTATGATGGGTTTGGAAGAAGGCTGGTGTCGTTGGTAGCGGCAAGATTTCCAAAGTTCCATTTCCAGCCAAATACATTTCCGAATTTAGCTTTTGTAGAATCAAAAAACCGGACCGGTACGCCGATGCATGTGGGAGCGACTGTATAGAATCCCGGGAAAAACCCGGGATAAACCCTCACCAGCAATGTGTCTGAATTGGTACATAGACCACCTAACGAAACCGTTAGTTTTACCCGGTAAATACCAGTATCCGAATAAACATGTACCGGAGTAGCCGATGTGGAACTATCATTTATTCCTGATGATGCATCGCCAAATTGCCAAAGATAATTAGTGCCGGATTGATTGTTGCTGGAATTTGAAAAATTTACGGTAAAGCCATCGCAGGTAACACCTTTTGGCGCTAGTTTGGCTTCCACAGGGGTGCAATCTTTTACTTGTATATGCAGCTCTTTTCGGGTTTCGCCTATAAATACTCCTCCCCTTGTTTCGGTAACGCAAACTGTTACAACAAACTCACCGCCGGATGTGGCTTGTATTGGAGCTATTCCGCTGATAAGTCCGGTAGTAGCATTAATACTAACATTTGGCCCCATTGGTTGTGCTCCGTAAAAAGGGCTGGTGTAAGTCACTACGGTATATGGTGGAGCTGATGCAGGATGGGGATTGGGAGCGCCTGTAGATCCGCCTTCGTAGGCAGAACACAATGAGTAAGTCAATACATCGCTGTCTTTATCGGTCGCTTTAAAAGGATAGCTAAAAAAACTGCCACCACAAACCACTGCCGTATCATTTACTGCAAAATCCGGACTGCTGTTTCTATTTGCATTCGGCACCGGTGAATTGGTACCCGGAATTTTAATGGAATAAGTATTACCGACATTTCCGGAATTCTGTACATTTTCCACACCGGATATCCGGCAACAACGTTGGTAGCTAATGGTATAATCAACAGCGGATACCGGTAATTCATAGTTATCCAGTTGATATACAACGATAGTATAATAACAGCCCCGCTGATCTAAAGAGATGCAGGGTTCATCTGCTCTTTTTTCAAGCTCGTACCTGTTGGTAATGGAAACTAATGGACTGTCTAAAACAGTCGTGGCATTTCCTGCAAAAATGCTAAGTTTAATCGGGTTAGTTAACTGGCCCGCTGACGGAAAACAACCCATATAAACTGTGAGCGTAATCTTATATCGAAGATGAGACGGGTTTGTAATGCCCGGTCCAAGGTATTCATAAGTGATAAAGCCGCCTTTAATATGCGCTGAAAATGCATTCAACAGGGATATGGATAAAAATATAGTAAAAAAGAATTTCTTCATAATCACCTAAATAAACCGGGTTTGGCTATAAAAATAAATAAAATCGAAATCCCGTTGTGCAGGGTAATTGTTAAAAAAAGAATATGTTACCATCTCAATTGTTGATGCTATTGGTTAACGACCTGTTAAGATAAAAAAGTGTGCAATGCCTGGTTTGATTTACCGGTTTCTTCCCACATACCCATGTGTGCCGATTGATTTAGTATATGAACGTGCGACTCTGCAGGTATATGACATTGTTGAAGGCTGCTTTGCAAAGGAATGGCCGTATCAAATTCACCGATGATAAACAGTATGGGGAGTCGGTTGTCTCTTAAAACCATAGTCCGGTCAGGCCGTTCTATCATGGCGTGATAATATTGAACCAGTGCCGCCGCAGTAAAATTTTTCCCCCTCTCAACAAGGCCAGTTATTTTTTCGGGAAATTTTTCTGCAAATGCCTTGGTGAACAATCCGGGAATACTGGTTTTTAGAAACGCATTCGCTCCATTGTCGTTGATAAAATCAATCGCCTTCAATCTTACTTGTTTTTTTTCTTCGGTATCTGCAAATGCGGTAGAATGAAAAAGGCCGAAGGACCGAAGGTATTGAGGGTATTTCTCTGCAAAGGCCAGTGTAATGTATCCACCCAAACTGTGGCCGATGATGGTTACCAGACCGTCTGATTCCCAGGCAAAAGTCCCTGTATTTTTGGCGATAAGGGTTGATTCCTCAACCTCCGGAATAAAAGATTTTTGAAGCTCTACGTCTATTATTTGTTTTATGATCTCTGCATAGGTTTCAATATTGGCGTTGGGCAACAGCTCCGATTGCCCGCTGCCCGGCAGATCGGGAACGATTAGCCGAAAATGGTCTTTTAAGAAATCCAACTGGTTGTTCCAGATTTCGCCATCTTCTGCAAAACCATGTATTAATACAACCGGTTTGCCCACTCCAATGGAGCGATAGAAGATGGAAGCGTTTTGATATATAATGGTGTTTTCAGTCACGAACTATGCGATTTCTACGAATTTACAGAAATTATTTAAAAGGATCGGCGCACCGGTGGCAAAAATGCCGGGTGCATGAAATCTTAAGATGAACGACGGGATTTAAGAGAGCGGCTTAAGATATTTTTTGGCGCTGATAAATATCAGTAACAGTGTAACAGGGATCAGGGCATTGTTTAATTGCTGTGGTAAGGAGAACCACATTAACAATACCAGTATCAATAAAATGGAGCTAACCCCAAAATACTTCCTGGCCCATTTTTGTTTACTGTTTATAAAAAAGGCGACGATGGTATTGGTGGGCCAGGCCCAGATTAAATTGTAATTATTTTTTGTCATGGAATGATCCGTGCCTATCCACATGAAAATGAATAGCAACCCCATAGCGCCTGTTAAAAAAAAGAAGATGCCATTGAAACCCTCTAAAAATATACTCAACCGGTGGTTTGTAAAAAAATGAAGTAACACTATAATTATGAACAACAACGAAAAAATAATCATGGGGGTAAAAAAAGATCCGTTGCTATTTTGCCGGTGAACAGGATATAGATTGGTGGTTGATAAAACCAACTCATGGTTTACATTACTACTGTCGAATGATACCATTAAATTATCCGGTAAAAACTGCGATTGAGCTGTTGTCATTACCGCATCGGTGGGTTCGCCCAGTAACAAATCAATGCCAAGCTTACTCCAGTACTTTTCATTCATATCAAGGTACTGGTGAATGGCCTGCCTGAACCGGGTACCGGGTGGCATTACCGGTTTAAAAGCGGGGTTGGTTGCTTTAAATTTTACCAGTATATCCCTGGCACGGGTGGTACAGTTGTCTAAAAAAAAATCGTATTTGTAAAATTTGTTTTGATCTTTTGCATTTCCATTTAATGCCTCCATCAACGAAGTTTTTTCAGTCGGCGACATATTAAGTAGCTGTTCTGTAATGCCCCGGTTTTCTGCCTGGTAAGCATACTTAAAATCCGGGAAATTTTCCACAGACAGATAGTACAACAATTTACCCCTTACAAATTTTGTGTAAAAGCCAGGCTCCTCAAAATTGAAAGTGCCATAGTTGAAAACATAGTCGGTAACACTGCTGCTGTCTGTAACCCTGATGGCAGTGTGGCCAAAGGTGGAATATAATTCTTCACCGGGCGTACAGGTAAGCAGGGAGATACGGATGTGTGAGGAATCCTGGGCGAATGAGAAATAGTGAAAATTTGAAAATGTGAAAATGAGCGCAACTTGTAATATGATCCGCTTGTATGGCAAATTGAATTTGAAGATTTGAAGATTTGAAAATTTGAAAATGGAAAATGCAAAGGCAATTAATTGAGGAGGCTTTTTTTTCATATTGATTATATACCACTGTAAAACGAATGTAGAAATAAATTTTGGCTACACATTGGCAGTTAGGAAAAGAGTTTACACCGTTTTAAAAAGGTGTAGACTCTTTTGAAAATATATGTGCTATAAAAAAATAAAAAAGTAATTGCAAAGATGAAAGCCGTTTACATTTTCAGGCTCCTGCCTTCCTCCTCTCCTTCGGGGAGGCCGGGAGGGGCTGCGTTTTACCTGCTATAATTCGGTGCTTCCTTTGTAATCGCAATATCATGCGCATGACTTTCTTTAATACCGGCGTTGGTAATTTTAACAAACGTTGCTTTTTGCAACGCTTTAATTGTTGCTGCACCACAGTAACCCATGCCTGCTCTTAATCCACCGGTGTATTGATACACCACTTCTTTTAAAGGGCCTTTAAATGCCACCCTGCCTTCAATACCTTCGGGTACGAATTTTTTTATATCGTCTTCCACATCCTGGAAATAGCGGTCGCTGCTGCCCTGCGCCATGGCGCCTAACGAGCCCATTCCTCTATATTGTTTAAAACGACGGCCTTCATAAATAATGGTTTCGCCCGGGCTTTCTTCCGTACCTGCAAATACATTCCCCATCATTACACAACTAGCGCCTGCGGCCAATGCTTTTACCAGGTCGCCGGTATATCGGATACCACCATCACTGATGATACCCACGTTTTTATTTTTTAATGCAGCGGCTGCTTCCATTACGGCGGTGATTTGCGGTACGCCGGTACCTGCAACGATTCGGGTGGTACAGATAGACCCCGGACCAATACCCACCTTCACTGCATCCGCACCTGCATTGGCCAGGGCTAATGCGCCCGCCGCAGTTCCTACATTGCCTGCAATTACCTGTATGCCCTTGAAAGTTTTTTTAATATTTTTCAAAGTATCCATCACACCCTTTGTATGCCCGTGTGCACTATCAAGGCAAATAACATCCACCCCTGCATGATGCAATGATGCTACCCTGTCGAGTGTGTCTGATGTAATGCCAACTCCGGCACCTACCAGCAAGCGACCGAATGAATCCTTGATGGCGTGCGGATGTGATTTTAATTTTAAAATATCACTGAAAGTAACAAGGCCAATCAGTTTCCCAGATTTATCCACTACGGGTAACTTCTCAATTTTATTTTTTTTGAAGATTAGCTCTGCCTTTTTTAGATCCGTGCCTTCGGGTGCAGTGATGAGGTTGTCCTTCGTCATCACCGTACTTACTTTTTCTTTGAAGTTTGTTTCGAGGCGGATATCCCTGTTGGTTAAAATACCTACTAATTTATTACCATTATCTACTATTGGAATGCCGCCAATTTTATTTTCCTTCATCATGCGAATGGCTTCGCCGATGGTAGCATCCGGGCTCAGGGTAACCGGATCCAATATCAAACCATTTTCACTTCTTTTTACTTTTCGAACCTGGTCGCTTTGGTGTTCGATACTCAAATTTTTATGCAAAATACCGAGGCCTCCCTCGCGGGCCCGTGCAAATGCCAGCGCTGGTTCTGTAACGGTATCCATTGCTGCACTTAACAAGGGTACATGCAATGTGATGGTTTTAGTAAGGTTGGTACTGATATCTACTTCCCGTGGTAGCACCTGGGAGTAGGCCGGCATTAGCAAAACATCATCGAAAGTTAAGCCTTCACCGAAAAATTTGTTGGAACCGATTTTTATCGGTTTGCTTTTAGCAGCGGAGTTATTTATTGTTGCCATAGGTAAAGGTAAAAGAAAAAAATTAAAAGCCCCGTGTCCCCCCAAAGGTATAGTATAGGTTAAGTTAATATTATGGAGCGAATATGGTTTTGATAATTAATGCATTGGAGTCAACTCCAGGCTTACTCCATTTGTATGATATTTAATGATCGGTCTATGCCTAAGAAAAGCAGAAAGAATTATTGGAATCCAAAGTCCCCTTCGGGGATTTAGGGGCTCATCATATAAACTTTGCCTGGTAAACTGCTTACCAGTCCCTGCATTTCGAGCATTAACAGTGCAGCAGCCATCGCACTGCTGCTTAAGCCGGATTTAAAATACAACTGATCTATTTGAATGCTTTCCTGGTTTTGTAATATGTCGATTACAATTTTTTCGTCTGTAGTTAATTCGATGAATAATTCTCTTTGTTTTTTGGGATTAGTCTTTTTTGTTTCACTCCAATTCATCATTTCAAGTAAGTCTGTTGCACCTGTTATTAAGGAAGCTTTGTTGTTTTTAATGAGATAATTGCAACCTTCGCTTTTGGTGTCATTGATGCGTCCCGGTATGGCAAATACATCCTTGTTGTAACTGTTGCCCAACTCTGCAGTTATGAGTGAGCCACCTTTTTTGCCACTTTCTATTACAATCACCGCATCGCAAATTCCCGCCACAATCCTGTTTCGTTTGGGGAAATTTTGTTTGTCAGGATTTGTATTACTAACGAATTCTGTCAGCAATCCGCCCTGCGCTGTCATTTGCTTTGCAAGGGTTTTGTTTTGAGGCGGGTAAATTCTGTCCAGGCCATGCGCCAGCACACCAACCGTTTGCAGGTTATGTTTTAAAGCGGCTTTATGGGCAATGGTATCAATGCCAAACGCCAGGCCACTGACCACTAAAATATTAGTCTGTTGTAAATCTTCCACCAATTTCTCACAGGTGATCCTGCCATAATCAGCATTGTTCCTGGTTCCAACAATTGAAATGATCCGGGAAGTATTCAAGTCCGCATTACCCCGGTAGTAAAGTAAGGCCGGGCTATCATAACAATTTAATAATCGCTGCGGGTAATTTTTATCAGTGATGAAAAGTGGGGTGATCTTGTATTGCTCCAGGAATTTTATCTCGGTTTCACTGCTGCTAAAATCTGTAAATGATTTGATGCTGTTTGCTCTTACGGTACCAATCCCTTCCATGTTTTCGAGGTCTTTCTTTTTTGCTTTAAAAACAGACTGCGCATCACCGTAGGTATTTACCAATGCTTTAGCATTAACATCGCCGATATTGGGTACAAGGGTAAGGGCTATTTGATATAACAAATCATCTGTCATAAGGCAACGATACATTTAATCAAATATAATAAAAAAGCCGCATCCCTTTTGTTCCAACTGTATGGCGGAAAAATTAAGATTTTTATTGTATTTAATAAATATCTGTTCTTTTTGCCGATATAAAAGGCAGCCAAATACTCGCTAAAAATATTTTTCATTTTTTAGCGGGGTCTTTTAATAACTCCCCTTCAGGGGATGGGGGTATTACTGATCACACTTAATTCAGTCAGCCTGTTTAGGCCCCTGCCATTTTCTGTTGCATTGTCTGCTATTGGTTTATCGGCACCCAACCCTTTCGATTGTAAACGCTCCCGGGCAATTTGCCTGCTGGCCAATAAATAACTGACTACCGCTGATGCCCGGCCATTGGAAAGTAATACATTATCTGCGGGCTTACCTACATTGTCGGTAAAGCCGGTGATGAGTATTTTTAGTTTAGGATTTTCATTCATCAATTGAATTACCTTATTTAGTTCGGTCATTGAGGCCGGGTTTAACTCGGTTTTTTTACTATCAAAGAAAATGTTTTTTAACACGATTGCCGCACCTGCTTCAATGGGTTGCAGCGGAATGTTCGCTGTAAAAACAGAATCGATGGAACGATCGTTCAAATTATAATTCTCTGAGAAAAACAAATACCCCTTTCGGTTTACATTAAATGCATAATCTTTTCCAACCGGCAGTATGGTTAAATAATTACCCTCTTCATCCGTTTGCACCTTGCTGATCAACTGTCGGCTATTGATATCTGTTAGTTCAACGGAAGAAGGCAATCCTGCCTTTG
>JBBQTL010000226.1:0-9449 GCA_038213285.1 Chitinophagales bacterium | reverse complement strand
CGCAGCCGGTGATGGTTATCATTGGGTGCAGGTGAAAGAACAGGCAGAAGCGGTGGACAAAGATGCCGGCCAGTGTGTGGGGCTTAAGCGAATGCCGTCTGTGAATCCGGAAAAAAGGTAGGAAGGGGCGGCACATTTTTTTGCCCCGTGATCGGAGTTTTCACCGAACACAGGCTGATTTCAAACTTTAGATAAATTAAGTTTCAAGTCCACAGTTGTTCATATACTGAGCCTCATAAAATTCGGAGGTCTTGTTCGGTGAGGAAACAGGCTAGGGAAGCAACCACATAAGAAAATAAAAGCCCAACAGCGTTCAACCGCTGATAGCTGCCCCGAAACAATCGGGATCTTCGACCGGATAGCCGGAACGGTGGCTGAAGAGAAGAAGAGGTTGATAGCCCACGAAGAAACTCACAACCCCTCCCGATGAACCGGCACCTTGTTCTGGGGAGTAAAGCAGATGCCTTTCGATGCAAGTAATTTTACGTGAAATAGAAGGCTTTTGATTTCACTGGCATTTATAACAAGAACTTCGTCCGCTGTCTATTGGTTACTACGTTTATTATTTTACAGTTTGTAATTCACCGCAGTGTTGAAGCCTGTTGCACCGATTAAACCGGAATGCCGCATACACGCTTTTGCATCGATCTTGGTTAGCGTAGTAACCCTTTGGCGCAAAATGGAGTGCAAACCTAAAGGATTACCAAATTTATTAAAGATTCGTAGTTTACCTGCTGTGTTGTTATACCATTTCAAATCATCCAGCCATTGCATTTACATGAAAATGTTCTGCGCAGTTACAGTCTTTTGTAATTTTTACCTGGGCATTACTTTTCCTGAGCCGGATATATGTGCGCTTACCTGCGGGTTGCCCAAATAATAAACGGAGCCGCTGCCGCTGATGGAAGCATTTAGCGACTGACTTAGTTTTAAATGCGTATTGCCCGACCCGCTTATGCTTACAACTGCTTTCTCTGCACTAACGCCGTCCAGTTTTATGTTACCACTTCCGCTTATATGAAAGTCTTCCTGGATGGCAGTGCCTTCCTTTACGGTAATACTTCCTGTTCCGCTGGTGGTTGCATCTATTTTATTTGCGATGGTTACATGGTCTACAAAAATGCTTCCTGATCCACTAACGCTTATATCAATAGTGGGTTACACAATGGCGCCTGTTACCATCATTCCGGCCGAGCCGCTCATGTGCAGGTAACCTGCTTCGGGTGCACTGATATTTATTTCAATGTCTGTATTCCCTTTAATGACAACGCCGTTTTTGGAATTGATAACCAGGTGCCCGTTTACTTTTGATGTTTGTATCACATCAAGGATATTTCTTTGGGCGATAATTTCCACTTTATAGTCGGGTGCGATGCTATATTTGACCCGACCACATATACCAATACTTACAACGGAGAAATTTCCAACAGAGCGTAGTTCGGATTGCAGAGGCCCTTCGCCCGAAATTTTTTTGCAGGAAGGAACCATAAATAAAGTTGCTGCAGCGGCTAAAATGTTTCATCACTAAAAATAATTATTGTAAGATAATCTGCCCGTTTTGCCGGTTAACAGTTATATCAAATGTAAGGTGAATAATTTCCAGTATTTTGTCAAGCGACTCATTATTGAAAGTGGTTGTAATGGGCAGGTTTTTCAGTTCCTTTCTGCCAATTGTAATGTTGGCGTCGTACGCTTCATTGAGCACATCCACTAATTTCCACAAAGGCGTTTCATCGCAAACAAACTCATGTGTACGGTAATAACTATACAGTTGATCACTTACCTCTTCTTTGTTTGCAACCTTGCTACCAGCTTTCAGCAGCAGTTGTTCTCCCGCTTGCAATACCGTGATGGTACCGCCGGTTATTACCTGCACCACGCCGGTTTCCACTACAATTGTCGTATTTTTATTTTCACTTCTTATATTAAATGAAGTACCCACCACTCTTACCTTCACATCATTTACCGTTATAACAAATGGCTGCTTCTTACCGGGAGTTACTTTAAAAAACGCTTCTCCTTTTAATACAACAGAACGAATGGTATCGGTAAATTTATTTTGGTAAGTGATGGAAGAATTTCTGTTCAGCGTTACCTGCGAGCCATCGGGTAAGGTATCTGTGATAACCTGCTGCCCACTTTGCGCAATGATTGTTTTATTGGCAGACTGCCTGTTTGTAATAAAATAAAGCAAGGCTGAAATACTCACCAACAATAATAATGAAGCGGCAATTTTCGTCCATAAAAAACGGGGTGTTACTGGTGCCTGTTTTACCTTCCCCCCATTTGACACACGGGCCTGGAACCTTTTCCAGGCTTCATTTTCGTCCACAGTAGATTTAACCGCAAGCTCCCTGCCGGCCTCCCATACCTGTTTAAACTGATCGTAATGTTGATGGTTGGTTTCCGCTGACTGAATCCATTCCTGCACCCTTTTCCCTTCTGCTTCAGAGGCTTCGTCCAACAGGTATTTTACCAGCAGGTCATCATTCATATCGTTCAATTCCTGTTTCAGTTGAGTGGCATTAAATATGAAAAAATAAAATTAGCAATTTCAAAAAATGATACAGTTTAATCCGCATCAGCTTTAATGCTTTCCCCATTTGATTCTCTACCGTTTTTACCGATAAACCAAGTTTGTCCGCAATTTCTATGTATTTCGACTCATCAAAACGGCTCATTTGAAAAATGGTGCGGCATTGCTCCGGCAGCTCGTTCAATGCGGTATGAATATGCTTCTCCAGTTCCGCCGCCACCACTTTTTTATCGCTATCGGATGTTTGCTGCTTCATACTATAGGCTACCTGTAGCTGGTGGTTGGCTCGTACCTGCCGGTGCTTTAAAAAATTGAGACTTTCATTGTGTACAGCCCGGTATAAATAAGCATTCAATGATCCTGTGAAAGATTGGGTTTGCGTTCGTTCCCATAATTTAAAGAAAACCTGTTGTACTATTTCTTCGGCCTCCGCTTTGTCTTTTAGTATTGTAAACGCATAGGAATGCAGGCGCTTAAAGTGCGACTTAAAAATCTCCTCAAAGGCTGCTTCATCCCTTTGTGGCAGTAGCGATAAGGTGCTGTTTTTTTCCAGTTCCATTCCCTTTATCCAGTATGGATTTGCTATTGATATTGCGGCATCCAAATGTAAATTTTTAATATAACAGCCGAAGTACCGTTTACCCTTATTTTACTCAAAAATAATTTTAACGGTTACAAATTCAGCATAAACGGGAAGCCAGAGCCGATAAGACAGGTGTAGGTTTATATATCATAATGAAATGGATTGATTAATTTATTCTCTCCATGTGTAAGTTTTTGTTGTACCATGCGACTAATGATGCAAACAACAGACAATATAGATGGAACAATTATTTATTGAGACAATCAACCAACACCGGGGCACTATTTTTAAGGTGTGCAATTTATATTGTCATGAAAGTGAGAATAAGAAAGACCTTTTCCAGGAAATCATTTTGCAACTCTGGAAATCATTTCCATCCTTCAAAAAATATTCAAACATCAATACCTGGATTTATCGGGTGGCGCTGAATACCGCTATTTCTAATTTTAGAAGAGAGCGTAAAAGACCGGATAAGAACATGCTTTCAGCCGATGCATTTGAGATGCCGGGCATCCCCGATTTTTCTGACCAGCAGGAAAAGATTGGTTTGCTAAACCAGGCGATTGAGCAGCTTACAGAAATTGAAAAAGCGGTAATCATGCTTTACCTCGATGAAAAAAGCTACGACGAAATCGGCGACATTTTAGGCATTACCAATTCCAATGTTGGGGTTCGGCTCAATCGTATCAAAAACAAATTAAGTAAACTCATTCAAATTAACCAACCATGAACTTAGACGAATTAAGAACAGCCTGGAAGCTGTATGAAAAAAAAATTCAGTCATCACAAGCCATCAGCCAAAAAATCATTGAAAGTATGATTAAAGAACGATCCTCTTCCAGGGTTGCATCGATCAAAAAGCAATACCAGTTTTTTTGTGCAATGCTGTTAGCCGAATTTATTTTGATTATAGCTATTTTAACCGGCAACCCTTTTGATTTTAAATACAAGCTGCAGTTTGTACCCTATATTTTGTTGGGCACTTGTATTGTGATAGCATTCGTTAATATCCTTCAGTTATACAAAAAACTAAACCATAATTTTTCCGCTAATCCCATTGGTATTTTTTTAAAAACGATGGTAGAAGGGTATGAGCAAAACAAAGTGTATGAAAAATGGTTTGGCATCCTCTTTTTTTCAGTGGGGCTCATCATGCCACTTTCCTTTATGCCTCATAAGATAGCGCAAAACGGCCTCTTATCTGCCCTGCTGGAAACTGCACTGATGATGGCGGGAACGCTGCTGCTATATTGGATCGCATTCCGGCTGGGGGCATTTAAAAACAGGAATGAAGAAAAGTTCAGGAATTACCTGGATGAACTAAATGAGCTAAAGACAATTTCAGCAGAACTGAAAACCGAAGAGTAAGTATTGTTTCAACTTCGGCAAAACTTCCATTCATCATTGTTAGGATACAAGTACATTTTCAAAGCAGCATAGTTAGACAAAAATGGCCTTGTATAAAACAAACTGCATCGTTAGTAATGGAAATTCTTTAGGAGGCAATGATGGCGTAGCAGCATCGGTTTGCGGGGAGATAGCAAAGCTGAACCTTCATTAAACGACTGTAATGATAACGCATCAACTGGATGTAGCCAACGACGGAAGCGCCTTAGAAATTTGACACAGTAATATTTGCGGGTGCATCTGTGGAGGAAGAAACATTTTTGTTGAAGCCGGTGTCATTATCAAACAATCCGCCGCAGGCTTTTTCTCATTATTTAATTGAAGCTGTGCTGGTAAGTGTTTCAAAAGAATCATATGCCGGCAACACAAACTTTTTACTTTCTGACTGATGTGCTCCGGCAGGGGCAGGCGCTGATAGCTATCGGCTCCGTTGGGTGTACTTGCGTTACTAAAACTAAAAATATTTTACAGTTTAATAAATTATTTGCGGGCAGGTTAGGATATTCAACTGAAGAGTTAGAAAAGCTGGACCAGCTTTCCATTTAACCCGAAAAATATTAGGAGAATGATATAGCCGTAATACAATCTCTAAATCAAGAAAAACCTTATTTTCCTTACAAGCCAGAAGATAAATCCAATTTTAGTATTGCTAAAAGGTTGATACTTATTTGAGGATAATATATACCAGCCAACTCATAGAATACGCAAGTACTGTCATATAAACCAGTTGAATTGCAGGCCACTTCCAGCTTCTGGTTTCCCTTTTTACAACGGCAAGCGTGCTCATACATTGCATCGCTAAAACATAAAATACCAATAGCGACATGCCAGTTGCAAGGTTATACACTTTACTTCCATCCGACCTTACCGCAGATGCCATTTTTTGTCGGAGTGTAGTATTGTTTTCGTCTGCATCATCCCCTACGCTGTATAAAGTTGCCATGGTGCCTACAAAAACCTCCCTTGCCGCAAATGATGTGATTAGTGCAATGCCAATTTTCCAGTCGTAGCCCAATGGCCTTATTACAGGCTCTATAGCCTTTCCTAAAGTGCCTGCAAAAGAGTTTTGCAATAATGCTGTTTTACGTTGCTTACTTAACTGATCCTGCTGTTCGGGATTATTTTTAATGAGCTGTTCATATTTGGTTGTTACAGCAGCCATTTTTGCTTTTGGTCCATACGAACTCAGCACCCAAAGTAAAAGGCTGATCACCATTATTATTTTACCGGCCTGAAACACGAATATTTTCGCCTTTTCAATCATCGTGGTCAGCGCATTTTTCCACCTCGGGGCACGGTACACTGGCAGTTCCAAAATAAAAAAACTCCTTTCCTTAATGTCAATAAACCACCTCATAATAAAGGATACAATAAGAGCCATTACTGTACCCAATAAATAAAGACCCATCATCACTAATCCCTGGATGCTCAGGAAACCAAAATATAATTTAGAAGGAATAACCAATGCAATTAAAATAGTATATACCGGCAACCTGGCACTACAACTCATTAATGGGGTTACCATAATGGTTAATAAACGCTCTTTCCTGTTTTCTATATTGCGGGCACTCATAATGGCAGGTACGGCACAGGCAAGTCCGCTGATCATGGGCATTACGCTTTTCCCATTTAACCCCGCTTTCCGCATCAGCTTATCCGTGAGAAAACTGATCCTTGCCATATAGCCCGTATCTTCCAATAAAGTGATTAATCCAAACAAGATCATTATTTGTGGAATAAAAATCAATATACCGCTTAGCCCCGCCACTACTCCGTTTATTAACAGATCGCTCCACCATACCTCCGGTAATTCTCTGCCAAGCCATCCGCCCAGTTCCCCAAAGCTCCACTCAATTGCATCCATCGGGTACTGCGCCACCCAAAACACACTTTGAAACAATAAAAATAATACAGCCAGTAAAATCAAATAACCCCATTTTCTATCCAGTAAAATATTGTCAAGCTTTTCAGTAAAAAGTGTTTTCTGCAGCGGATCTGCTTCTACCACTGTTAGGTGCATGATGTGTTTAATACGACCATACCGCTGCATAATCTCTTCAGCCTGGGTTTTAGTGGGATTGAATTTGTTTGCTACTTCAATTGCCTCTATGCTGTCCTGTAAAGTATGGGTGAGTTTAAAATGCTCATGATTGATAAGATAATGCAGCGCTGAATAATCACTGATGTCAGGGAGTAATTTCCTGACTGCTTCTATTGGTTTTTCCGCCAGCGCCTGGCTGTTTATAAATTCCCTCGGAGCCGTAAAGTTGGATAAAAAGGTTTGCTCAATAATTTTTTTCAGTTGTGGAATACCTTTGTTTTTCCTTGGATTGATCATTACCACCGGCACACCCAGTTCCCTTTCCAACCCGCTCATATCAATCTCTGTTCCCTTTTGTTTTGCCAGGTCAATCATTGATAAAGCCACTACCACCGGTATTTTCAGGTCAATGATCTGTGAACAGAATAATAAATTTCTTTTGAGGTTACTGGCATCTGCAACCAGCAAAACCATGTCTGGTTTTATGTCATCATCGTGCTGAAGCAGTACTTTATATGCTACCCATTCGTCTGCCCGTTTTGGATAAAGACTGTAGGTTCCGGGTAAATCTATGATGGTAGCCGTTAGTTTTTCACCAATGCCACATTGCCCAGTTTTTTTATCAACCGTTACACCGGGGAAATTCCCAACTTTTTGATTTAAGCCTGTTAAAGCATTGAACAGTGAACTTTTCCCGCTGTTGGGGTTGCCCACTAATGCTATGTTTATGTTTTTCGTCAAAATAAAATGTAGTAAGCCAACTTCAATATCGATACAACCTGGCGGCGAGCTACAAAAATAACCCCAAACAGTGGTTTGCAGTTACGAAATTAGAAACAAGGCAAATAAGGTGTTGGATAGCAAATAAATGTCACTACATTAAGCGTCGATATTTAAAGATTACTCCATATACTACTGCGAATATATTTCCACCCCAACAATGCAGAGCCAGGCAAAATAAATTTTACATTTAGTTTACAATAGTAGTATTAGGCTGACCTACCTTTACAGCCCGAACAAATTAACTTTATGAAATATACTTGCTGGATATTACTTTTTTCATTTCATTTTGCAAATGCCCAAAAATTAAAAAAGGCAGATAAATTGATTCTCTCCAATCTGGAGATGCATGTTAATTATTTAGCCGACGATCGGTTAGAAGGCAGAAGAACCGGTACCGCTGGTGAAAAATTAGCCTATGAGTATATTAGTTCCGAATTTAAAAAAGCAGGCTTTGCAGCAAGGGGCGAAAATGAAACCTATCTGCAGGCTTTTGAGATTAATGAGGGAAAAGAAGTAAATAACCTATCTCACTTAATAATCAATGGCAACGACCTGCACCTTAACCAGGAGTATTTCCCTTTTACATTTTGTCCAAATACCACGCTGGAAGCCACGGCATCTATTGCATTACAGGAAAACTCCAATCCATGGTTCTATGATATTAAAGAATTAATAGAGGCCAATAAAAATAATCCCCACTTCGATTTAACCGATGGTATTAAAGCGAAAGCAACCGACGCAGCTAAAAAGGGAGCCAACGCATTTTTTATTTTTAATACCTCCGCTGCAAATGATGATTTAAAGTTTGAAGCAAAAGATAAGTCAACCCAGCTCTCCATTCCTGTTTTGTATATCACAAAAGCTGCAAAAGAAAAATACCTGCAAGAGGAAACTGCCACACTTGATATCAAACTAAAAATTATCATTTCAGACAAAAAGAGATACGGACACAATGTAATTGGTTTTATCAATAACAATGCACCCAATACCATCATCATTGGCGCTCACTATGATCATTTGGGATATGGAGAAGATCGTAACTCCCTGTATACCGGGCATACCCCGGAAATACACAACGGGGCAGATGACAATGCAAGCGGTACAGCCGCACTGATTGAATTGGGAAAGCTGTTAAAGGCCCCCAATTTTAAGAATAACAATTACCTGGTAATGGCTTTTTCCGGGGAGGAACTGGGACTGTTTGGTTCCAAATATTTCACCGAGCATCCAACCACTGATCTTTCCAAAGTTAATTACATGATCAATATGGACATGATTGGCAGGCTCAAAGACAGTACACGTGGATTGAGCATCGGAGGCTATGGCACATCTCCTACATGGGGTAGTGTAATATCAAAAAAAGATAAATACTTTACGCTTAGTTTTGATAGCAGCGGCACCGGCCCAAGCGATCACAGTTCATTTTACAGGAAAGAAATTCCGGTATTGTTCTTCTTTACCGGTACCCATTCGGATTATCATAAACCAACGGATGATGCAGCCAAGATTAATTTTACCGGTGAGTTGCAGGTGATTAAATTTATTTCTTTACTGGTTGAAAAGGCAAATAAAACAGGGAAACTTGCTTTTACGAAAACCAGGGAAAATCAAATGAGCGCAAAAAGCAGCTTTAAAGTATCATTGGGGATAATGCCGGATTATACTTTCAGTGGCACCGGCGTAAGGGCAGATGGGGTAAGTGAGGGAAGGGCTGCTCAAAAGGCGGGTATCCTGGCAGGTGATATCATCATTGGGTTGGGAGATTATAAATTTTCGGACATACAGGGTTATATGGAAACATTGGGTAAGTTCAACAAAGGAGATGCCACCAAGGTAAAGGTTAAAAGGGGGAATGAAGAATTAATAATGGATGTGATATTTTAAAGTGGTTGCCGGAGCTGATTTGGAAATAACCTGAACAACATTCTATAAGAAGCTGTTTAAAAATGATTAATTTGTTTACCATCATTAGTTTTTTATGGCATCGACATTGGCGACGCTCCGTTTAAGTTCAGTTTTTTATGGCATCATCGGCTTTCTGACTCAGTTACTCCAATTAAAGTTACACAGCTTCTAAGATAAAACGACATAAATTATCA
>JBBQTL010000225.1:0-9561 GCA_038213285.1 Chitinophagales bacterium | reverse complement strand
ATTAACGGTTGAAATACTGTTTCCACATCCTGCATTGGATATTGCTATTAAGGAATAGGCAGTAGTTATTGGCGGATAAACCCTGGGCCTGATTGAATCTTTATCTGCCATATATAATGGCGGCGACCATTGATAGGTGATATCAGTTCCTTTTAACGTTGCCTCTATGCGAATGGTATCGCCTTTTAAAATCCGTTGATCCAGGCCGGCGCTGGCTTCAGGCTTTTCATTTACTGTTATTTTTACTACTGCAGAATCTTTACAGCCATAAAGATTTGTCAGCAACACTTTGTACTCAGTGGTTTGGATTGGGGTGGCCACAGGGTTGCCGATGGTATCATTTGATAATCCCACCGTTGGCCACCATTGAAAATTACCTGCACCATTTGCCGAAAGAGTAACACTTTTTCCCTTGCATAGCGGCAATACCGGGTTTACCGAAATGGCTGTACCTGGAAATACTTTTAAGAAAAATGAATCTGTTACAAAACATCCATAATCAGCAATCAACCTAAGCAGGTACAATCCTGTATCCGATTGCTTTACATTATTAATAACAGGGTCTGGCAAGTTACTTTTCATTCCGCCGGGATAGGTCCATTCATATTTTAAAGCAGGTGCAGGTGCTGTTAATTTAAAGTTGTTTCCAATGCATCCGATCCATTGGGTTAACGGTAGTTGAGCTGGTAGCGGGTGTACTTCTGTCCAGATTGAATTAGACACAATTCTGCATTTAGTAGCTGCAAGATTGCTTCTTTCTGCTATTGCCATCCGGTACAATATTATTCCGCTTGCACGCCTGGGTATTGAAAATCCTGGTCCGGCAGCGCCTGCAATATCCTGCCAGCTATTTCCTTTATCACTGCTAGTTTGCCATTGATAAAAGGGGTCGATAAAACCCGCCGAGCGGGTAAACGTTAACTGCATTGGATTAGCATATCCTGCACATAGATCAATAGAAGCGTTACTGCTTCCATCAAGATAAGCAACCACTGATGGGCCACAGGGTTTAAGTGTAATATCATCCAAGGCAAAGCCATTTCCACAGCCCATACCCGCAACATTAATAATACTCAATACAACGGAATCAACACCGTTTGAGGGGGTAGTAAAAACAAGGCCGAACTGGTTCCATTCTTTAAAGTCTGTCTCGGGCAGGTTACCTGTATTGTAAGTAGCTAAGGTAATGCCGGCAATTGTTTTTACAGTAAAAGTGATATTGGGATGTACAGGTTGTCCGCCGCAGGCATTATTTTTCATCACGTTCATAACCCAGGCTGAAAACTGGTAAGTGGTACTGCTACATAAATTACCCACCGCCAGCGAAAATATGCTGCCTGGCCCATTTTCACCGTTTACCAATAAATAATTACCCCTCGTATCCTTGGTATGGTCGCCGGTTAATAAGTGCCAGGTATTGTTGCTGCACCCAAATAAAAAATTATTGATGGTGTATTCGCCAGGGGCAGGACATCCGTTGGCAAAATTGTAAGAAGTAATTCCGGGTGCAAGGTTTGCTGACCCGGCAGGAAAAGAATAATTTACAATCGGGTCGCCCAAATTACCGTTGCATAGTTGGGCAGTTGCTATGGTGTACATGCAAATTAAAATGCTTGACAAAAGCCCACTTTTCAACTGATTCATCCTTTTTGGGGTGGTTGATTAATACCATCATTTGTGCAGATTATAAATGTAGTTGGTTCCATATCATTTTAAAATTAAAGTAATTTAACTGGGTGGCAAAATATAGAATCAACCTCAAATTTTCCTAATTTCTTTTTATTATTTTTCATCCCTTTTCAATTGAAGGCTAACCATCCCAGTGCTTTTTTTAAAACTAAATTGATGGCGAAAGATTTTTGTCAAGTCACAAATAATCTTATTTTTTCCCGTAGAGTAATGTCATTTAGTTAAGACCCGGCAAAACGTTTTAGGTCTGTCGTTATGCTAACGAGCAATGCAAGACCTAACACGTCCCGGCGGAATTTCGCCAGAATAGCCTGCAAATGAAACAGCGGTTTCGGCTAAAACCCGACGTGCATTACTGCAACTACTTAAAAGAGTTTACTTCCGGAAATTTAAGAAGGGCAATGCGAATGCATACCTCGCTGGGACTAATACCCCCATCCCCTGAAGGGCAATGTCATTTAGTTAAGGATTTGAATTGCCTCGTCCGCCGCGGCAGACGGGGATTAAATTGGGCAATAAAAAGTACGGCTTTAGCCGAAAGAATAATTTGGCTAAAGCCGGTAAGAGAATAAATATCACTTATCACCGCCCTAAAGTAGCGGTGCAATTCAAAAAGCCTGCTTAACTATATGACATTGCCCTAAATGGGTATAAAGGCAGGAAGCTCGATGCAAAAACCACGCTGGAACTAAGACTCCTTTACCCAATGGGATGTAAAGCCAGATGCGAAATCTATCGGGTTATGTTACCTTAAAATATTATTTACATTTAGCAAATGAAAAGTGAATTTGTAAAAGGCCGGCAAATAATAAAAACGCACTCCTGTGTTGATATTCCTGCGTTTATAAAAAAAACTTTTGCAGCCTGCATTTTAACAGGGCTATTTTGTTTTACAAACGCCCAGGCGATTGATGGCTTTTCAGCAACCGGCCAGTTCAACGAACAGGAAATGACGATTGATCACCAATGGAAAAATGTTATCATTGATATCAACGCTCCCATGCAATTTCATCCCGATGGTAAAGCCTACCTCATTTTTTATACACTGCCAAACGGCAACACCATAGCCTGGACAAAAGGAAAACAAATTGGCCCCGGGGAGGATTGGCATTTTGATATCCAACACATCGCAGCGCAAACAAGGTTTATCCGGAATACAGATAAAAAGAACAACTATATCATTGCGTACCGGGCGGCTGCACAAAAAAGCTGGCCAACCTGGAAAAGAACGACACCCGACTCTCTCCACATCATTAAAAATATAGTGGACAGCGTAACGAATATTTTTACCAGTCTGCACCCTTTCGTTATTTTGAGCAGCCATAGCGGTGGTGGAAGTTTTGTATTTGGCTTTATAGATGCGGTAAGGGAAATACCTGGTAACATTGAACGCATTGCATTTATCGACAGCGATTATGGATATGTAGATAGCATGCATCAAACCAAACTTTCCAACTGGCTCAAGCATAAAAATAGCAAACTAATAGTACTGGCATACAACGATAGAGTGGTGATATACAATGGTAAGCCACTGGTAAGTGCCAGGGGCGGCACCTGGTATAGAAGCCGGCTAATGCAGCAAAATCTTGCCGGCAGGTTTCACTTTACTACTATTACCGATACGGCATTTATTGTACATAAAGCCCTCCATGAAAGAATTACAATGATCTTTAAAGAAAACCCAACGGGTATCATTTATCATACAGAACAGGTAGCCAGGAACGGATTGATACTGGCAATTTTTTCAACCACTAAATTCGATCATAAAAATATTTTACTTATTTTGGAGACCCGGTTTATAAAAAATACATCAGTAGATAAAGTGCGCCTGATATGAAATTATTGATCATGGTATTAAGTATCGTTTCCCTTGCTTCCTGCAGTATGGGAAAGCATTTTCGCCTCCGTGTACCCGAACATAAAGGAAACAGGATGACGGGCAACGAATTTTACAAAAAAGTCGTTTCATTTGGTTGGGCTGCAAGAGACTCCATGGCGGTGCAGGAAATACTGGCGGGAAATATTCCTGGTTTCCTGGAAAAATTTGTTAAGGTCCGGTCGCAAATAACAGATAACACAGGCAAAATACACCGGGCCCTGTTGTATGTATCGCCCGATTACCTGGCGGTAGGCACTGATGCAGACTGGGCAAGGATTCCGCTAACACCCATGGCAGCACAAAAAATAGCAGATCGTTTTCATTGCTTTTTACCTACCAAAAAAATAGTTAACCTGGTTTATAAAAATGCAACCGTAAAGCTGGAACCGCTGCCAATGTACGCTTTCAGGGATAGCAGTGTAACCATGTGGCAGCACCATTTAATGATTGAAGGGCAGCGCAAAGGCAGAAAAGGGTTGATTGCCGGGATAAAAAAAGACCTGGTACTGTCTGGGAAAATCGTAAGAGAAAGCAGGCCCAACCGGGAGGCCATTTATGGATGGCACCAACTCAATGGAATTGCGATACAACCTTTGTATGCCGGGCATATCAACTGGTGGGTTGATTACAGTCATGGTACAAGGCTGCTGTATCGCAAGATAAAAGTAGATGGGAAAGAAATGGACTACACAGACGTACTAAAAGACCCGGTGCTGCAAAAATTAATTTGTGATGAAGATTACTGCGATTTTTACAGGTATACGTATTAAGCCGGAAGTATATTGCTGGTTGTGCTGTATGGATGTTTACAAACCAGGTGTCTGGCGGACCATATCTCTGTAAAGGGACTAAACCCCAATCCTCTAAAGGGTAATGTCATTTAGTTAAGCTCCATCGGAGCTTCGTGCAGGTAGCCAGATGCGATAACTGCCTTAGGCGCAGGAATCTGTCGGGTGTCTACTTGTTATTACTCTTCACTCAATTAGAAAACTTATTCTAAAATATCTACACTCCATCTAAGGGTATAACGTCAAATTATTGTCTGTAAAATAATAGTTGTTCAAATCAAAACTGATTGCTTACAACGATTGCATCATTTCTATTCCAATTGTTTACACGCTCAATCGCCCATTTATGTGCGTTACCACTATATTACTAACGATAAACTATCATGCATTATGAATTCCTGTAAAAAAAAGATTGCCCGGAGATTATCACAGTTTCTGTGCAGTTTGCTGTTGTGCTGTTTCAGTCATTCCACCATCATTGCCCAGGATGGAGGCAGCAATAAAAATGTATCGGGCATTGTTACCAATCAAAAAGGCGAACCGCTTTCCAATGTAACCGTTTTGGAGAGGGGTACCAAAAATGGCACAATTACAAATAGCCAGGGCAGTTTCACTATCACCCTAAAATCTGCCAATCCTGTTTTAAGGATTTCCAGTCTGGATTTTCTTGAAACAGACATACCGGTAGGTACCCAAACCAATTTTTCGGTTATAATGAAAGAGTCATCCACCATGATGGAAGATGTTGTAGTGGTGGGCTATGGCGGGGTTAAAAAAAGTGACTTAACCGGTTCGGTTGTTTCAGTAAAAAGTAAGGAATTGATGGCTTATCCATCAGCCAATGTAGTACAGGCTTTGCAGGGCCGTGCAGCCGGTGTATTGGTACAGTCGAACAATGGTAATCCCGGTGGAAGTTTTAATATAAAAATCCGTGGCGGTACTTCCATCAATGCAAGCAGCGATCCCATTTTTGTAGTAGATGGATTTGTAGGGGCCATATTGCCACCGGCCGAAGACATCGAATCGATGGAAATTTTAAAAGATGCATCTGCTACTGCCATCTATGGATCCCGAGGTGCAAATGGAGTAATATTGATCACTACCAAAAGAGGTAAATCTGGTAAAGGAAAAATTGAAATCAATAGTTCCTATTCTACCCAGGAAGAAATTAACCGGCTGCCACTGTTGAATGGGCCGCAGTTTACAGAATATATCAAAGAAATTAATCCTGCATATATAGGTGGCAATGCAAATACAGACTGGCAGGACCTGATCTTCAAGAAAGGGAAAATTCAAAACACCCAACTTTCATTTTCAGGTGGTACAGATGCAGTGCGTTATTATGTATCCGGTGCACTGTACGACCAGGAGGGGATCATTACCAATTCGTCTTACAAACGATTTTCCATCACCAGCAATATTGATTTTACCGCAACCAATTGGTTAAAAGTAGGGTTGAATTTATTTGCCCGTTCTGCCAAAACCCTTGGCGTAAGAACGCAGGAAAATACCGGAGGTTCCGGCAGTACGGGGGTAGTAGCAGGTGCTTTTAAATTTGGTCCCGATCAGCCCCTTTTCAGGCCCGATGGCACTTATTCCCTTGCTGTAATCGGCGATCCGCATGATAACCCTTATGCGGTTGCCAACGAATTGCAAAATGAAACAGTGGGTAGCCTTTACCAGTATAATTTTTATGCAGATGCTAAACTGCTGAAAAACCTGCAGTTTAAAACTACTTTTGGTTCCTTTTCCAACAACCAGCGTACCGGCGATTTTACGCCCACTACTTTAAATGCCGGAAGAAATGTGGGTGGCGACGCCAGTGTAAACAATGAAATCAGGACCAGTTACATCAATGAAAATTTTTTAACTTACACCAATGCATTCGCAAAAAAACATAAGCTGACGATATTGGGTGGATTCTCTTACCAGAAATTTGTTAGTGAAGATTTTGGCGCCAGGAGCCAATCCTTTTTATCCAATTCCGTTTCGTTCCGCAACCTGGCAGGAGGTTCTGTTTCATTACCAGGTAACTCTTCCTTATCTGAATCGCAGTTGTCGTCTTATTATGGCAGGGCAAATTATAATTTTTCTGATAAATACCTGCTCACCTTAAATGCACGGTACGATGGCTCATCCAATTTTAGCAAAAACAATAAATGGGCATTTTTTCCATCCGCCGCTTTAGCATGGAATATGAAGAACGAAGAATTTATGCGGAATGTGCGTAGTATCAACAGTTTCAAATGGCGCTTTAGTTATGGCTTAACGGGCAACCAGGCCATTAGCCCTTATCAAACCCTTGCCCGCTTTTCTTCCGTTTTTACTATCGTAAATGGATTGCCGGTTAATGCTGTAAGGCCAACCACTATTGCAAATGAAGAATTAAAATGGGAAACCACTGCACAACAAAATATCGGGGTAGATATCGGCTTTTTAAACAACCGGATTTCATTTACGGCAGACTATTATAAATCAGTTACCTCCGATCTATTGTTCAACGTGCCGTTGCCACAATATTCCGGTTATGGCACCCAAATTAAAAACATCGGTAAAATTGAAAATAAAGGTTTTGAATTTATGTTAGGATCAAAAAACATAGTAGGAGCATTTCAATGGAATACCGATTTTAATATTTCCTTCAACAGGAATAAAGTATTGGAACTGCCAAATGGCAATGACATCATTTATGCCAATGCGCCGGGCCACATGGTGGGTATCGCTAACTCTGCACAAATACTTAGGGTGGGCCAGCCCATTGGCAGCTTTTATGGATGGATGTACGAGGGTGTATATCAAACCGGCGCCACGTTTACACCCGGTGCAGGGTTTGAGCAAACTGCCGGGGGAGAACAGTTTAAAGACATAAGGGGAAAAAAAGATGCCAGCGGCAAACCGCTGAACGAACCTGATGGTATTTTAAACAATGACGACAGAACCATTATTGGCAACCCTAATCCTGATTTTATTTGGGGAGTGAACAATGATTTTAGTTTTAAAAATTTCGATTTAAATGTTTTCATCCAGGGATCGCAGGGGAATGATATGTTGAGCTATACGCTGCTGGAATTGGAAACACTTTCCGGTATCAACAACACTACAACGGAAGCATTTAAAAGATGGACGCCTGCAAACACAAACACCAGTGTACCCAAATTATTCACAGGCAGGCCACAGCGGGTTTCTTCCCGTTGGATATTTGACGGCAGTTACGCACGGATAAAAAATATTTCACTGGGTTATAACCTGCCAAAAGAGGTAGTGTCCAGGTTAAAAATGCAGCGGTTACGCATTTATGTAAGCGCCCAGAATATTGCTACCTTCACTGATTACCGGGGATATGACCCGGAAGTGAACTACCGAAATTCTAACCTGAATGCTGGCGTAGACTATGCCAGTTATCCGAATGCAAAATCATATACCGTTGGTCTTAATATTGGATTTTAAAATTTTAAAAAGAAAAGCGATGAAAAAAATATTATTCCCAATACTCACCATATTTGCGATGCTGACTGGTGTAAGCTGTACCAAATTGCTGGAAGAAAAACCAGTTGGTTTATTGGCCCCTGAAGGATTCTATAAAACAAAGAAAGATGTGGAATCAGCTATATTTGGCGCCTATGGTATATTGGCGTCCGAACCTTTGTTTGGGAGGCAGTTTGTATGTGCCCTAATGTTTAGAAGTGATATGGTAGACATTGGAAACCGTGGCACTTCGGCAGAAAGGATACAGATGAACGATTTTAATCTGGATGCCAATAATAACATGATACGTGCATTCTGGCCTGCCTGGTACCAGGTAATAGCGGCGGCAAACTCGGCCGAGGCAGGTGCAAAATCACTGGGTTTACCCGAAGCGGATATAAACCCGCTTATTGCGGAAGCAAGATTCGTAAGGGCAATGAGCTATTATCATTTGGTTAGAAATTTTGGCGATATACCTTATGTAGATTTTTTTGTATCAAACCCGGAAGACATAAAAACAATTGCTAAAACAAAGGAGGCGGAAGTATATAAGTTAATCATCAAAGATTTGGAATTTGCCAAGCAATGGCTGCCGGATACCTACGCTTCTGATGTACGTACCAGGCCTACCAAAGCAGCAGCCGCAGCCTATCTTGCATCCCTTTACCTAACCATTGCTGATTATGCCAAGTCATACACCGAAGCCAAATGGGTTATTGATAAAAAGGCAACTTATAACTATGAGCTCGAAGCAAATTACCAGGATTTATTCAGGGCTGACCTGGCTGATAATTTAAGGGAAACCATTTTCTCAGTTGACTTTAAGGCAAAGCTATCTGTGCTCAATCAGAATGACGACCTGGTACCCCCAATGACAGGCATCAGGAATACTCCCCAAAATGGATTTGGTGTATCTGTACCCGCTTTAAAAGTTTTTACTACCTGGAATGTCGGCGACTACAGGAGATTTGTAAGTTTTGACGACAGCACCTTAAATGCTGCCGGACTAAAAATTCCTTATTCCGCTTTCCCTAATGAAAAGCGGCCACATATTGCCAAATGGAGAAGATTTCCGGGTAATGCGAATGCGGATGGAAGGTATTCGGATTATAACTATCCTGATATGCGCTATGCTGAAGTACTGTTAATTGCTGCAGAAGCGATAGCAGAAACAAACGGCCCTGGCCAGGAGGCAATAGACTATATTAACTTGGTAAGAACAAGGGCAAGAAACTGGCCCGGAAACCCAACTGGAATTCCTGCAAACCTGGCATTGGCGGGTTTAGATAAACAGCAACTGATTGATGCCATTTTAGAAGAAAGAAGAATAGAATTGTCATTCGAGTGGAAGCGCTGGTACGATATCAAAAGAAGAAAGCTCGGGGATATTGTTTTTAAAGGAACCAGTTCCTTGGAGCCCCAGCCCAACTTCACCGCATCAAGAGATTACCTGATGCCGATTCCACAAACAGAAATTGAAATCAATCCTAACTTAAAGCCACAAAACCCGGGTTATTGATTAACCTTGCCTTTTAAAATGGCTATTCGCAGGTGTTAGCCATTTTATTATTTTGAATAGAGCGGTCAGTATGATGCCATGCTTTTTGGATAAAACACTTTAAAAAGATAAATACGCCGGGTGCCCTCGGCGAACGAAGTGTCAGCTCGAAGGTCATGCGCAAGCGCGTTCGGATGGCCGAGACCGGGGCCGCCATCTCCAAGGCTCGCGATCTCGATGCC
>JBBQTL010000224.1:0-9586 GCA_038213285.1 Chitinophagales bacterium | reverse complement strand
TGGTGCAATGTTAATTGCCGCATTCACTGTTACCTGTACGGTGTCTTTGCCTATGGCTCCATTGTTATCTGTTACGGTTAGTTCATATTGATAAACGCCCTGTAACAAATTTGTTAAGTTGGTTGTTGCTGCATTCGGAGTGACAATATTTCCTGTGGCAGGGCCCGATATTTTTATCCAGCCATAACTGCTGATGGTGCCATCTATGTCTGTTCCACTTCCGGTTAAACTGGTGGTATTGATCGGTAAGGTGATGCTTTTATTTAAACCGGCTATTGCTACAGGCGCCTGGTTCAGTGATGGAGCAATTGAATAATCTTTAAAAAACTTCAAATCGCTTAAATCAATGAAAGCCGAATAGGTAGTTGTTGGATTGCCATTATTAACAAATCTTACTCTTATGGTTTTTGGCTTTTTCCAGTTGCCTGTTGCATCTGATATAGTTGTTGTTACAGGTATATAATTGCCATACTCAAATGTTACATCCCCATTAACTACACTTATTGAAATCGGCAAAAAATAACTCATCGTCTTTTGAATTGAATACTGTGCTCCCGATAATATAGATCGATTATTTCCCCATACATCAGCTATCCATGTACTCCTGTTAATAGTAGGGTAAAAAGTAGTGAGTACTTTACCTGCATCATCGAGAACTTCAAAATATTGTTCAATTGAATTACCGTTGGGCATATTTCCGGGATACGCAATAGTACCGGTTATTTTCCATGATTTAGTTACATTGTTAACTCCCAAATCCCTATAAACCACACTTGTATTACTTGCATTATTTATATAGTTGATAAATAAATCATTGTGATAGAGTGTATCATATTGTAAAACAGTGGTTCGTGCTGAAAATACAGTTCCTGCGCCGGATACCTCAATGAGTGGATTTCGGGTCCAACCTGCGGTGTTGTTTACCAGTGTTGCTGCAATGGGGAGCCCCGCCATTAAATCAACATAATTTGCAACTGGTAATGTAAACGAAGATGGGAAGGGAATGGTAACCACTTGTTCAGCAATAGTGTTTAATTGTGTTATTTTCCATCTATGTATCCCGGAATGATCGCCTTCATCGCCGTGCCAGAGGTACAAATTATTGGAACCATCTTTTACCAACGTTGCTGTTAATGCATTCCCTGCCATTTGGGGTGCTGCAATTGCACCACCCCCCACATCTGCCCTGGTTGTTCCAAATTGTCCGATTGCCAGGCCGTTATCATAATAATGATTGAATTTATTGGTTTGGCCATTTTTCCAAAATTCGCCATGATAGGATGTGATGATATTCCTATCCAAAATATTTACATTACCGCCGCTGTAATTATTTACATTATTTCCCACATCAAACCATCCTGCTTTTGGGTAAGTCCCGTTATAATTCCGGTTGGTTGATTTTTCTGTTTGAAATAAATAAGTGTTATTCGCACCCTTTTGCATCAACCCCAAATGATAACCAGACGAAAAAGTGGTTGAAGCTCCTGCATAGGATTGGTAATTATACAATACAACTTTATTGGTATTTGAAAATATCTGGCTTGTAGGACTTACAACTGGATTTCCAATTATACTATTTGTTAGTGCTGTTGCAAGAACTTCACCTGCTGAACTCCATATCGGATTACCTAAACCATCAAATCCTGTTAACGGAAACCTCCTGTATGTTGCTAATCCTCCTGACGTAGTATACCCCTGCCTTGAACCATCGGAACATAATACCTTTCTTGAATTATCTGTAATTACGCCGGTGAATCTTGTCTGATTATTGGATGCAAGTTCTACTGCCTCATAAGTGTTAAGACCTATTTTTTTTAATAAGCCATAAGTTCTGCCATTGCTTAATGTTGTTGTGTGTGTTGGCCCGTATTGAAGATCATACACAGTTGACGAAACGTTAGCACCCCAATTTCTTTTTAAAGTCCAACCTGTAGTACCTGTTAGCGTTTGCACGGAATAATCAATCTCAAACTCAAGTAAATTACTAAATACCTTATTGATATTTCCTTTATCCGCAAATGCGCCATAAGTTGCGCCCATGCACATTATCCTGTCAATATACACCCGGCTGCTGTTATAATGTTGTACCCTAAAGTTGCCCGGGTCATTCACCCAAAAACTACCATCAGGCTGACAGGCTATGAAACAGAATTTAGTGCCATTTATATCACTAAAATAGAACTTATTATTATTTACTGTTGCATCGGAAAAATAGCCACCAGGTGAACCCATTGTGATAGTAGCTACTCCTGTTGCATTATTATAAAATTTAACCTGCTGGTTTGTACCTGCATCAACAACACTTATCAAATTACCATCACGTGATACCTGGGTGGCTAATGGGGCAAGCAAGCCCGTTAATGAAAGAATTGCAGCACTTAATGTGCCATCAGCATTGACATTGTATTTCGATACACTATTAGTTCCCGAAACCATCCAAAGATTATCATTTCCATCAACACTTAACCCTCTTGCATTGGTGTAATTAAGGGTTTGAACCAATAAACCTGTTGCCTTATCAATAACATCGAGTTGGTTTATTCCGGCTCGTGCAACAAATAAATATCTCCCGGATTTTTGCACTGTCAAACCGGATATGGCAGAATTTAGGGAATTTAAATAAGATGTCACTGAATAAGTTCTTCCCCAGGTTGGCACATAATTTTTTCCACTGCTAAAATTTATTTCTTTGTCATCGGAAACCTTTGTTGCATAAACAAAAGAATTATCTTTATCTACAGCGCCCCAGTAAACATTTACTCCGTCAGTAGTTACGTAATTTGTATTTGCATTACTTTGCCTGTTACTAAAAATGTACATTTTTTGATTCGGAGTAGAAATATTGAACTTGCCAATACTTGGTAATCCCTCACTATAACCGTTACAGAAATATCCATAATTGCTGCCAAAAGCCAAACCTGTCATGCAATTATAATAGCCTTTGTATTTGGATGCTCCTGTCATTGAATCAGAAGTATTTCCGATGGTACCCTGCCACTCATATTTTACATTATTCGAAAGTACTTTAATTTTATAGGTGGGATTGGGGTTAACGATAGTTTTACCGTAATCATCCTTGCCGTCCCATTGTTTTGTATAAGTACCGGCTGCATATCTTTCATCGCTCCAGAGAGTTCTGACGAGTATACTGTCATCTTTAAATACGCCACCACTGGTATTGGCAGACGATGAAACTGTAAAAGTAAATTTTCCATCCTGGGCAGTAGCGTTCAGGGAAATAAATAGAAGAAATACTAATTTCTTAATAAATAGGTTTTTCACGGATCAGTAGGATTCAGAGTTATTTAAATAGGATTTGGATTATTTATCAGTTCGGCCCTGTAAATATTACCTCTTTAAACGCTTTTCCGTAATTTTTTATTATGTGGAAATTCTTCTAAAACAATGTAACGCGATGTGTACTAAATAAATAATTAGAGGAATGTAAATAAAGTATCTCAAGTGTTTCTGTTGAATATCATTTTGATAGCCCGTTGGACAGCTATTTGTTTAATCAAAACAAACTACACAACCTGAATCTGCATTATAACCATAAATAATAAAATATTGTGGAAACTTAGGTAAGACCCTCGCCTTCATCAACTATAATAAAAATTTGGTTATATAAAAATAACTTGAGGAAATCAATCGAGCAGTTGCGTAGGAAAATAGAATAACTAATCAAATATTACAGGAAACGAAAGGGAAAGTTTGTTGAATAAATCTTTAGGAATAGAATGGTAACTGAATGATATATTTCGAATTATACAGAAAATAAGGAATGGGAATTCTAAAAATAAAAAAAGCCCACCGAAAATGGTGAGCTTAATTAAATGAAATTGAAAATTAAAATAAATCGAAAGTCAAATATAAAAAAAAAGATGATTTATTTTAGCATGATTTGAAAAAATGAAGAGATAAATAATTAATTATAACATTGACATTAAAAAGCATTTTTATCTCCCTTAAAAGTAACATATAGGGTTAAAGCAATGATCCGAAGATCTAACCAAAGGCTCCAGTTTTCGAGATACCAGATATCGTATTCAATTCTCTTCCGCAATTGTTCCTTCTCTTTTATTTCGCCCCGGAAACCGTTTACCTGTGCCCAGCCTGTTACACCCGGTTTCACAAAATGGCGTATCATGTATTCATCTAATAACCGGCTATAATCTTCCGTATGTTTCAGCATGTGTGGGCGTGGACCTACTACCGACATATCACCCAATAATACATTGAAAAACTGCGGTAGTTCATCGAGGCTCGATTTGCGGAGGAATTTTCCAAACTTTGTAAACCGGAGGTCATCCCGGGTTACCTGTTTTGAATCGGCATCCTTATTCACTGTTAAGGTCCTGAATTTAAAGCAACGGAATTGTTTGTTGTTTTTCCCCGACCGCAACTGAACAAAAAATACAGGACCCCGGGAATTTAGTTTTATCAGGATTGCCAGGATCGGCAATAGCCAGGATAATAAAAACAAAATCACCAAAAGACTGAAAACCACATCAAATAATCTTTTTTTAGAACTTGCAACGATATCCTCCAACGGCTCTGAACGGAAGGACAAGATCGGAATACTTTCTACAATATCTACATGGATATTTCGGTTTACAAACATCCTGAAATCCGGGACAAACTTAAAGCGAATCATGTTCTTCTCCGCCGTTTGTGCCAGTTCATATACGTAGGAATGCCTTTCAGGGGAAATAGTGGAATATATCTCTTTCACATTGTGCTTAATGGCATATGCAACACATTCATCCCGGTTACCCAGGATTGGAAAAACAGATAACTCATTTACGTTTGAATAGTCTTCAAAATATCCCTCAATAGAAATGGATTTGCTGTTTGTGGAAAAATAATTCACCAACTGTTTTGATAGCTCGTTGTAGCCCAGCAATACGATCTTTTTATTAAACCTTTCCTGCTTTCCAAAATAGGTTACTCCCCATATAAATAATATCCTGGTTACCAGCAATTCCAAACCAATACCAATAATATTAAGTGATACAAAGAGCCTGCTATAATTGAAATTGTATAAAAACAAAAACAATAATAAAGAGGTAATAAACAAGGTGAATGCCTGCAAAGTGCGCTTGGCAAAACGCTCAAAATTAACAAACTGATCATTGATATAAAGGCCGGTTACATAGGCGCAGGCGAGCCAGGCAATATTGCTGATGATAAACAAAATGGTATACTTCTGCGAAGAACCGGTTTGTACCCGATTTAAATTTAATAACAGGGCAAGATGAATGATATTAATGGCAAGAAAATCTACCAGTGCAAAGAAAAATCTGAAAAGATTGGTATAAGTAATATTCATTCCTTTATAAGCTAATTTTGAAAAATATAAATTGCCTGCTGTAAAAGTAACTAAACAATATACTTTTTCACTTTATCTTATTGCAAAAGACAATTGGTGCGTGGCATAAATATAAATAATCTAAACCACCAAACTAAGTACCGGCTGTAAAACGAAATGGTAAGCAAAATATTACCCTAAATAAAATGTATTATGAATAAATGATAAAAAACTGCACCTGGCGGAATTTATCTTCTAACATTACAAGGCGATTACTGTAAATGGAGGCTAAACTTCCGGAATATTTCCTTAATTGATAAATATTCCTGGGCATATAACCGGGCGTTCCCCTTGATGGTATCCTCATCATTATTCAACTGCTGCCCGATTGTTTGAGTTAATATATCTGAATTTTCCGGTTCAATTAAGATGCCCATGTTATATCGATCTACTACATCATGCAAAGCAGACCCCTTGCTTGCTGTAATAATTGCAACACCCCCAACCGATAAAATAGCGGTTAATTTGGAAGGCATTACCAGGTCTGCAGCATTGGCTTTTTGCAACACCAGGTGCAGATCAGCCATATTTAAAAACCAGTTCAATTTTTCGAATGGCTGCAGCGGAAGAAAACTAACATTGCGCAATTGCAGCCTTTCTTTTATTTCTTCCAGTTTTTCTTTATAAGGTCCCGAACCGCATATCACAAATTGGTGGTTAGGGTAGGCCTCCATCGCTTTTGCTGATTCCAGGATGGCCTCCAATCCCTGCTTTTCACCTATAGCACCTGAATAGAGAATAATTTTATCTGTTGTTTTAAACCCAAACGATGTTTTCAACTTTTCCTTATCGGCCAATGGGAAAAATATGCCAGTGTCTACCCAGTTGGGGAAAAAGACAATTTCCCTGGGATGCTTTAACCCGATTTTTTTAATCATACCAGGAGAAATACTGCTCACCACGTCGGCCCTTTTAAGAATATACTTTTCCACTTTTAAAAGCATATTGATGAGGAACTCCGATTTTATTAGTTTAAAATCTCTGGCAGCATCTATCTGTAAATCCTGTATATGATAAAACAGCTTTGCGCCTCTAATTTTTTTATAAAAAATCCCGAGCAGCCCCAGTTGAAACGGCGGTACTACCACCAATACAAAATCATATTTTTTTCTAAAGAGCAGTTGAAATACTTTTACAAAAGCCCCCATGCAAAAAGAGAAATCTGATAATATTCTTTTTAATCCTGTAGGTGTTTTGGGTATATAATGAGGGCATCTGAAAATTTCAATTGTTTCCGTGCCATCTCCTGCTACCGTTTTCATTTCTTTTTTAAACCATGCGGATGAACCTTTATAGGAATCCTGTACTTTCCATTGCGGGTAATATGGAAAGCTGGTAACTACGGTGCATTGATATCCCATACCCGCCAACATTTCCATCATTTCACCATTGTATTTTCCAATACCTGTAAGTTCAGGAAAAAAATTTCCTCCTATAAGAAGCACTCTTTTATTCATAATAATGTGGGGGTTGGTTAAAAAGCACCACACTGCTTTTTAATGGCAGCTCATTCTCAGGCATTGGTATTTCAAAATCTGTACAATGCTCAATCTCCTGTGCAACAAATTATTGAAAAACGATATCAAATCTGCCAAATGTTTAACTATGATTATTGAAAGACAATCAAAGACTGGCTATAGTACAAATCATCAGCAATTGGCTATTTTGCTACATCTGCCTGTTTTTTATTAGCCGCCTGTTTAAAATACCCGGCATAAATATTCGCATCTTTCTTTAATAAATGTACTCCATCACCTGTTTGATAAGTTCTGCCCTGATCAGCATCAATAAATGTATACCCGTTTTGTAAAGCAAGCCCTAAAAAATATTTTCGTTGGTAATTGATCAGCTTACTCTCAGTGAGACTGCTATCCATTGGCATTTCATAAAAATATATTTGGCAACCCTTTGCCGCAAAGGATGCTGCTGCCTGTTTTACATAATCCAATCGTTCGTTCAATAATCGAATGTTTTCAATTTTACTCCAATTGGCCTGCTCTCTTTTTATCAATTCCTTGTAGAGGTTTTCAGCCGGTCTTCTTTTATTTATCTTATTGTTGGATGGCTCTCTCATTCTGTCTGTAAGATTTGGAAATATTTTATTCTTAGTTAATAAAAAAGGCAGGTCATATTTAAGATTATGAGCCGGAGAATTAAATATAGCATTGACCAGTAAACTATTAATCTCCCGGTTAACATAGTTTATTTCAATAAATAATTTACCAGGTATTTTATTGCTTTTTTTAATAATTTCTATTCCGGTTAAAGCACCGGTAAAATGCAGGTAAAGATTGAAATGGTTTTCGGGGAATAATTGTTGGCCTTCAAAAGCACCGCTCAACGATGACCCTACCATTAAAGTTGGATAATTATTTTTCCCGTACACAAATTCCTCTATCCTTTCCCTGTTAGTATAAAACACCGTTTTTTTTAACGGGAAGGCAAAAAGAAAAACGTTGTATATAATCAAAAAGAAAAACGTAAATAAAAGCAGTAAGCCGATCTTTTTCATCTGTAATTTTTTTAAAACTGGAAATAAATAAATGATCCCTGCGAACCACTGTTGGTAAAAATTAAAAACAGCAGCATGCTATATAAAACCGGTTCCAATTTTACAAACTGCCTTACAACTGGTTTGGGATTTCCATTTAACAGCAAATACAAAAAATGATACATTGCCACGAGGAAAGAATAAAACAATATTTCCAGTTCATTGATACCAAACTTAAAAGCGACATGTATGTTTTTAAATAGTGATACAAAATAGGCAATTACCTGTGAGAAATCAGTAAGCTTAAACAACAGCCATAAAAAAGTAACAACAATAAATACGATTACCATTCCGGCATAACTCCTGGTTGCATCCTTTAATTTATCTTTTAATATCAATCTTTCCAGCATCAAAAATAAACCATGCACGCCCCCCCAAATTGCATAACTCCAGGCGGCACCATGCCAAAAACCACCCAGCAGCATCACCACAAATAAATTGAAGTAGGTTCTGAATTCGCCCTTTTGATTTCCACCAAGAGGAATGTACAAATAGTCCCTCAACCAGGTAGATAATGAGATATGCCACCTGCGCCAAAATTCAGAAAAGGAGGAAGCGATATAGGGGAAATTAAAATTTGTTGGCAAAGTATAGCCAAACAGGGCTCCAAGGCCAATCGCAATTAATGAATAGCCGGCAAAATCTGCAAATATTTGCATGGAATATCCAAATAGCAGGAGCAATAAATTTCCGGTTGAAAGGCCCTGGAAATAAGGGAAAGTTAAATACCCCGTGATTTCATTGAGATTATCTGCAATTACCATTTTTAAAAAAAAGCCGAGTATAATCTTCTTAGTGGCATCCTCCCATAGAATATCATTAAATGCCTTATACCCCATCTGCGGATAAAACTCTCTCGCCTTTAAAATTGGTCCGGCAATCAAATGCGGAAAAAAGGAGATGAAAAAAGCTGTCCTGGTAAGGTGTTCGTAAAAACTGTTTGTTTTATTATTTAATATGGTTTTGCCCTTGTACAAATCAACCAGCAGGCTGATGCCTTCAAAAGTGTAAAAGGATATCCCGATAGGTAAGGGCACCGTTATCAGCAGCTCTAAAAAGCTATTGCTTACATTTAACTCCTTGTTTAGCGTGGCGGCTATCAACGGACTGTATTTAAAAAATGCAAGAATAGCCAGGTTAAAGATAACCCCCAACATTAAAATCTTTTTTGCCTTTTCAGTACCTACCCGGTAAATACTGTAACTGCAAAGTGTATTGGTAATTACAGATAATAAAAGCAATAGTAGCAGAACAGGCTTCTCATAGGAATAGAAGAAAAAACTTGCCAATAATAAAATAGTCAGTTGACTTTTTTGAACAACCCTTATAGGCAAGTAATAAAGAATAAAAGTGGTAATAAAAAAGAGCAAAAAGGGGTAACTATTGAAAAGCATAGGATAGTTTTTGGTATTTCTGGTCTCAATTTGTAAAGCCAATCTTTACAAATCTTTCGTTTAACTTCTTCGCATTTTGCGTGTAAAGGAGGTTATAATCTTTCTATGAAACATATCGACATGATAGCTTCGGTTATATTTTACCTTTTGTTTTTCCTGGCAGATTGTATTTCCCGCATCTTAATCTTAATCAAAAACTCATAATACGCCATATTAACGCAATAGTTAAAGCCAGGTCTGCCTTCCAGAATGCCCAGGTTTAACAGGTAAGCC
>JBBQTL010000223.1:0-9662 GCA_038213285.1 Chitinophagales bacterium | reverse complement strand
AATTATTTTGACATAGACTTAGACAATCAATTTCACAAAGCCGGCATCTATCAAGTTATCATAACAGAAGCAGGCGGTAAAGGCAACGCCATATCATTTACAATCAAATAATTCATAGAAGTTAATTATGATACAAACATTATCCAATACCTATAAATCGCATATTGCATGGCCGATGTTTTTATTATTCTACCTGCAATTGGTGGGACCTTTATATGCAACCGGGCATGTTTACAAGGGAATAATAGATCACCATTTTAGAAATGTAAATCAAAATAATGTAGGGATAAATACTCCTTTACCTCATAAAACCAAACCTGATTTTTTTAACAACTCAGGGCTTCAAAAAGCTATCAAAACTTCTTTGGAAAAAAGCAGTAAAGAAACATTCAATAATGCGGATCCGTCTAAATTAAATATAGGTGGTCCATCTTCACCGGAGGCTACATCTTTTAAAGCAGTGGGATCAGATAACCTTGTTAATTTATTCACCGGTGATTTTTCTTACAGCATACCGTTGCTGGATGTAGGAGGCTATCCTGTAAATTTATTTTACAGTGCAGGCATTTCAATGGACCAGGAAGCTAGCTGGGTTGGTTTGGGCTGGAATATTAATCCCGGAACCGTAAGCAGGAATATGAGAGGAGTACCGGATGATTTTAATGGAACAGATGTATTGACGCAAACTCAAAACATAAAGCCCAATAGAACCTGGGGTGCAGAATTGGGTGTAGATGGAGAAATTGTGGGTATCAAAAAACCGTCATTGGGATTATCATTGGGGTTCTCTTACAACAACTATCTTGGACCTGCGCTTGATTTGGGTGCCAGTGTTTCATTGTCCATTGCAACCATTGAAAATATTAAATTTGAAAAATCAGCAGTGGCAAATTTAGGTTTGCAAGCCGGGATAGGTGCCAAATTAAGTTCCCGTTCAGGCCTTTCCATTTCCCCTTCACTCAATGCATCACTAACCAATAAGGAAAAGGAGGTGGGCGTAGGTGTGGGATTAAGTACCAGTTATAATTCCAGGACGGGCATTAAGGATTTGACATTAAGCTCCCAGACTTCAATTTACAATAATCAAAACAATAAAGAGGAAGGCGAAAAATTCCGAAGTGATCTTGTAACCACATCGGGCACTATTGGAAGCAGTACATTCAGTTTTGCCCGGCCAAGCTATATGCCTTCTTTGAGAATGCCAATGGAAAATTCGAACACAACGGGCCAGGTGGAATTAGGTGGTGGTATTTTCGGTTTCAGGGGATCAGCAACAGCCAATGGTTATTACTCAGAATCCAAAGTGGCACCCGAAGCAAAGCTGATGACCAAACCATTGGTTGGATTTATATACGCTGAGAAAGCCATAGGTAATAAAGATGCAGTAATGGATTTTAACCGGTTAAATGATGCAGAGGTTACACCCAATACGCCGGTCATTTCAGCACCCCAATATGCGTATGATATTTTTTCAATCCAGGGCGAAGGTACCGGCGGGTCTATCAGGGCCTACCGGGGCGACCTGGGATTTATGCGGGATAATGTTACCCTTTCAAAGGATAAGAATATATCTATAGGAGCAGATATTGCTACTCCTGGTCATTTTGGTGGAAACTGGAATGTCATTTCTTCCCCAACAAAGGCAGGTGGCTGGGATGATGCCAATAATACCTTAAACCGTACCCTTGCTTTTAAACCAGCCCAGCCAGGCAGTATTTCAGAGAATGTTTATTTTAGAAACCCCGGCGAAGCAACAGTAACAAACAGTGAAATGATAAATAGAATCGGAGGAGATAACCTGGTGCGGTTTAAACTGGGAGGCTCAAATGTTTTACCCAGACTAGAGTCAGTACTCGAACTGTTTAATAAGAAGACTGGTGCTGCTAAGGGTCTGGCATCACTAACAGGTAACAATATGTTAGCATCCCGGGAAAAACGCACCCAGGTTACAACAATGCTAACAGCCAAAGAAGCCGGCGAAGTAGGGTTGGATAGGTTTATCAGAAGCTACACCGGGGCGTTTAGTACAGTTAATAATTTAGTGTATGATTCTGTCGCAAGAGTAGGCAGTTATAGAAAAGCGCACCATATTTCAGAAATTAATGTTTTGGAACAAAGCGGTATGCGCTACGTTTACGGGCTGCCTGTATACAGCGTAAAACAAAAAGATTTTACTTTTTCTGTTGATAATATCTCCGGGTATAAAGCAGAGAACCTCGTAACGTATGATACTACCAGCGAGTCCACACTTAATTCAAGGCACATGGCCAACAGCTCTAAAATTGACGGCTATTTGCAAATACAGGAGACGCCCGCTTACGCCTCCTCGTTTTTGATTACCGGTCTGCTCTCACCCGATTATGTAGATGTAACTGGCAATGGTATTACAGAAGATGATTTAGGTAGTTCAGTTAAGTTTAATTACACCAAATCAGCGGATTTACATAAGTGGAGAACGCCGAGAAAAAATATTGTCCCAGGTTCAAATAAAGATCTTGCCAATTTTAGTGAAGGAATACGCACTGAAAAAAAAGATAATAAAGCAATAATTAGTTATGGTGAAAGAGAAGCATGGTACTTGAATGCAATCGAATCCAAATCCATGATCGCCATATTTAAAACAGATACCCGGAATGATGCGAAAGGGGTAAAAAGTCAATTCAATGGAAATGTCAATGCAAATGAAAATGCCAATAAAAAACTTGCTCGTATTGATCTTTATACAAAGGCTGAAATAAAAGCAAAGGGTATTTTAAATGCGAAGCCGTTAAAATCTGTTCTGTTTGATTATGGATATGCCTTGTGTAAAGGAAGCCCCGACAACGCCAATGGTGGTAAGCTAACCCTGCGTTCCGTTTACTTTATATTTAATGGTCAAAACAGGGTCAACAAAGACCGCTATGTTTTTAATTACGGTGATACCTCTACCATCAATTCTTTTGACAATCCCGGGTATAAATACAATTCAGCAGACAGGTGGGGAACATATAAAGATTCAAGCGCTATCAACAATCCGTATAATCTTTCCAATACTGACTTTCCTTATACGGATACAGTTAAAATAAGAAGCGACCGGTATGCCGCGGCATGGAGCTTAAAAAAAATATTGCTTCCATCCGGGGGCCAAATGGAAATACAGTATGAAGCAGATGACTATGCGTATGTGCAAAACAGGAGGGCCTGCAATATGTTTAGGATCGCCGGCCTGGGTAGGACGCCTGGTTTTTTAGCCGATAGTGCCATGTACCAGGGTATCAATTCGAATGTTGATAATAATTTTGTGTACATCCGTCTGCCGCGTAACCTGGATAATACGGAACCGGCAAAAAAGAAAAGAGAAATATATACCAAATACCTGGAAGGAATTAATCAACTCGCATTCAAGTTAATGGTAATGATGCCCGGCGGCGACGAACCTCTAACGGTCTACGCCAACTATGATGATTATGGTTTTAGCGGCAAAGACGGTGTGAATGATATCATTTATTTAAAATTAAGACAGGTTGAAGGGAAAAGCCCCCTTGCGAAAAGTGCAATAGGCTATCTCACGGGCAACCTTCCGGGGCAGGCATTTCCCGAGTATGAATCGGAAGTTAATACGCTGCCTGAGTTTATCTCCTTAGCCGGCAATATGTTGTCGACTTTAAAGGAAGCTTTTAAAAATGTGGATGAACAAATGCGCAATAATGGTAAAGCAAGGTCGATCATTTTAGGTAGTTCTTTTATAAGGTTAAATAACCCGGATAGAATTAAGTACGGAGGTGGTGTAAGAGTGAAACGGGTAACGATGCAGGACAACTGGAACAAAATGACCAATCAGTACAATTCGTTGTATGGGCAGGATTATACTTATACTGCTGTAGAAAAAATAGAGGGCGGGGAGATGGTGATGAGCAGCGGCGTGGCTTCTTATGAACCTGGTATTGGCAGTGAAGAAAATCCTTTCAGGGAAATTGAAACATTTAAAAATAAACTGCCGCTGGCTTCAGCCCAATATGGCGCCATCGAAATGCCCATGTTGGAAGGGTTATACCCGGCGGCGGGTGTAGGGTACAGTAAAGTAACCGTTCGTTCTATCCATCGCAAAGGCACGCATGCCGATTCAGCAGTCAGATCAGCCATTGGCAAACAGGTAACAGAATTTTATACAGCCAAAGATTATCCTTCTTTTTCTACTTACACTCCAATGGTATCTTTCGATTATAATAAAAACCCGTTCTACTCTTTTCTAAATAAAGAAATAATTAACCGCAGAACAATATCCCAGGGCTTTTTGGTAGAAACCAATGATATGCATGGCAAAATGAAATCTCAGGCTGCATACAGTGAAAGCGATGAAAAAACACCTGTTTCGGCCTCTTACCATACGTATAAAAATACTGGTAAAAATGGATTAAACGACCAGGTTGATTTTGTGTATAATGACCTGGCTGGTTTAATAAATAAAGGGAATATGGGCATAGATATGGAATTGATGACAGACGTAAGAGAGTTTAAAATAGAAAGTAACGGATCAAACATTCAGGCACAGGTAGATGTATTTCCTTTCGGTCCGTTCATTTTTACCCTGCCTACCATTTTTCCGCTAAATACCTACCAGGAAAATTTATACCGGGCCGTTACCTGCACTAAATTGATAAACTATCATGCAATAGAAGATAGTGTAATTGTAATGGATAAAGGTAGTGTGATAGGTACGAAAACCATTGTCTACGACGCAGAGACCGGCAGTGCGTTGGTAACAGAAACAGCCAATGAATTCAATGATCCCGTGTACAACGTAAGCTATCCGGCGCACTGGGCCTATAGTGGAACAGGCCTGGCATATAAAAATATCGGTAGGTGTTTTACCGCCGTTAATTTTTATGATGGAAAAATTTTAGCCAGTTCAAATATAGATACCACTATTTTTGAGAGCGGGGATGAGTTGTATATAACCACCCAGGGAAGCGGAACTTCCAATTCCTGTATTGCGCCGTCAGCAGGTGTATTTAAGCTGTGGGCATTTGACCGGAAGAAAAACGATACAGCGTTAACAGTACCGTTCAAAGACTTGGTGTTTTTGGATTCTGCCGGTAGGCTGTTTACAAAAAATGGAGTGGGTTTTAAAATAGTCCGAAGTGGAAAAAGAAATATGTTAGGGTTCACCGTTAGTACAGCAACCTGTATGAAAATCCCTGTTCAAGGGAATTCGCTAAACGTTAATAGTGTTGCCAATGTAGTTACTGCGTCTGCGGTAGAGTACAAAGAAAAGTGGCAGGTAGACAACGATGTCATGTTAAGGAAAACCTATTATAAGTCTGTTTGTTCACCTATAGAACAGGACAGTATTGATTGTAACGGCATTTTAGAAAAAAATATTAATCCCTATTTAAAGGGCCTTGTTGGAAACTTTAGACCATACAGGAGTTATGCATACTACGGTAGCAGGAATGATTCCAATGTTAATATGAATACGGCCATTCGTAAAAATGGCTACCTCTATAATTTCAGTAATTTATGGAGCTTCAACGCTTATACTAACCTGGTGCCTGACTTTTCGAATTCAAAATGGGTATGGAACAGTGAACTCACTAAGGTAAATTCCAAAGGGCAGGAGCTGGAAACACGGGATGCACTCAATCGATATACTGCGGCTCAATATGGGTTTAATAAAAATTTGCCGGTGGCTGTAGTTCAAAATGCAAGGTTTGGAGAAAGTTTTAATGAGGGTTTTGAAGACGCCAACTATTTGGAAAGCATTAACCCAACCAGCAATTTGAAAAGTTGTGATATTAATAACTACATCAGTTGTAACGGGCTTACTAATATTTCCATTGCTAATACAGATACAATGGCAGTAAAAGCCCATAGCGGTAAATATATTTTAGAAGTAAAACCCAATGCCCAGGCAAAAACGCTGAATGTAAAAACAACCAATATTCCCGGCTATAATTTTAATGCTGGTAGGGATACAACCCAAATTTTAAATACACTCGGAGGGAATTTTTCTTTTGTTTCTTACACCGGCACTTACTCTAGTCCACCTGTTAGCAGCTTTGGAGTATCAAATTTTTCGGTAACCATTTATCCCAGCAATAGTGCCGTTCATTATTATTCTGCTTACTGCAGCACCTATATTAAAATTGCAACACAGGGAACTTACAATTTCTACATGGGCATTAATACAAGTGCCTTTGGTAGTGGAACTGCGGTGAGTTATAATAATGCAATGAATGTGAAAATGTATGATCTGAATAATAATAGAATACATGATACAACTATTTCAAAAACTATTGGTGTTTCAAGTACACCCCCATTTAATTATAGTATTGTACTATGCCCGGGTATCTACAAAATTTCTGCTGGTATAAGCAAATTTTATAATCAGCCTTACAATCCTTTCGGTTCAATTGAATCTTATACATGGCAATGCACCAATTCCACATCGCCTGATTACAAATCGCTAACCACTGTTGGCGGCTGTATTTCTACAAAACCAATTCCTGCCACAGACAGTATGCTCAACAATACCTTCAGTATCATTCCCGGCAAGCGGATGCAGTTTAGTGCATGGGTAAGGGAAGACTGTACCACACCCTGTTTTAAAGCGGACTATGTTAACAGTAATATTGAAATATGGTGCAACGGGTCAAAAGTTTCAGGGGGTACCGTAAAACGCACAGGCGCTATAATTGAAGGCTGGCAAAAAGTAGAAGGGGAATTTACTCCACCCGCCAATACAACTACCGCCGAACTCAGGTTTGTTAATTCCGGATCTACACGTATGTATGTAGATGATATACGCATTCATCCGTTCAACGCCAATATGAAAAGTTATGTGTATGATCCCCGTTCGTTAAAGCTTTCTGCTGAATTGGATGAAAATAACTACGCATCATTTTATGAATATGATGAGGAAGGCCAGTTGGTAAGGATAAAAAAAGAAACAATACAGGGTATTAAAACAATTAAAGAAACAAGAAGCGCAAAACAAAAAGTGGTGACCGACGTGCAGTAGTGAAGCCTCCATACACACATATCATCCAAGTAACATAATGTCTAAAAATATTCTTAAAGCATGCGTAATAAAATGAAAAAATGGCTGCTATACCTGCTAATCGTTATCAATATCAGTAGCTTTAGCCAAACCTCGGAGGATTCTGCCGCACTCGCAAATGAATTTGCAAAAGTGATGTCTTTTGCTACCCAGTCGTACCTGTACTGTACTACGGCAACAAAAATGAATTCGATTCCTTTTTTGGAAGCACAGGATACCCTCAGTTACAACGGAATATTTTATAAAAACCTAAGTGATCTTTATTACAATAATGGCAGGGAAGAATTCTACCTGCAGGATAGTTTGATGATACAGGTTAATCACGAAAGAAAAAGTATCTGGATCAGTAAAGTTGATGATGTCTCGAAAGATAAAATGAATTTTTTGCCGGTGAATAATGGCGGGATGCAGGAACTGTTTCAAAAAAAGTACAGTATCACTAAAATCAAAGTGAACAGCAATACATCCAGGTTTGAATTGGTGGCAGAGCGAAACATAAATAATTCCGCAACCGTTAATTCCACAATCTGGTTGGACTATTCAACAAAGAAACATTTACCTGTTCGTATGGAAATTGCGGTGCGCATGAAACAACCATTTACAGAAGAATTATCAGCTTTATTAAGAAGTGAAGGTATCGAGGAAAGCAAGCTGGTGCAAACAATTGATGAAGTAAAATATTTGGTGCGGGCACAAAGTATTTGCGTTGCATTTATCGAGATCGATAATACCCCGCGAGGAGCTGGTAAGATGCCATCCTGGAAAGATACACTTGACTATAATGCTGCTGAAAAGGAATTTACTCCAAAGGGAATAAATAAGGATTACGAAGTGATTAAAATATTTTAAAATCTTTTGGTGTAATCAATTGATGCAATGGGGTAATGAAAATTGTTCCGGTTTTTTAATGAGTATTCTAATAAATATAATCGTATTGTATGATAAAAGGAATTACGCAAAAGCATTGCTTATTACTCATTTATTTCCTGGTATTGGCTTTGCCGATATTTGCCCAATTTGAAGAAGGGGCAGAAACCAGCAGCCTGAATTATCTCGATGGTGTTGCCATTGTGCCCGGGGCAAATACGACCATTACCTATTCAAGTAATGGTGAGCTTTCAAAAAAAATAAAAAATATAATTACATTTAAGATCAATGAACAATCGAATACGTTTTTTGCATCATCCTTTACTGCGGTGATTTATTTCAAAATAGAATCATGGGCTGTTAGTAATCCATTAAGTAACACGGTACAAACCCAGTTCCAAACACTCACTATAAATTATAATAATTTAACAGGGGGTAAATATGATGTGATGGCATATTTGTTATTGAATCCGGCAGAGCAGGTGAAGTTAACAGTTGATACCATCAATATCACCGGTTACACAGGATGGGATCCGAAACAGGTGTTAAGGTTGGAAAACGAAATAAAGGTAATCCGATATAATAATTTATCTAATAATCCAACTATTTTAATTCCCGCATCTCTTACTGCCTTTGACGAAACCGATGCCCTGAATGTTTTGTGGTCATGGAACATTTCGGCCAACAATAATATGAGCCAATTGGAATGGGCTTGGGTGTCAAACGAAATGGCTGGTTATTATACAAATACGGATGCTTTATTCCAGAGTAATAGCAGCAGGGTAGACCTGGATCCAGGGCGAAATAATTATAAAATCCCTCTGTTATATGGTGACACCGGAAAATTATATTACCGGGTAAGGGCGGCACTGCGCAAGAATGATGGTACTGTGATTTCAGGCCCATGGTCCACTGCTCCCGGTTTCCCGTACAACGGGCATCAAACAAACCTCAACTGGCAGAGCGGTACAAGCTTTGCTGAAAATGGTAAGTTTAAAACAGTCATACAGTATTTTGATGGAAGTCTTAGAACCCGCCAAACGGTGACAAAAGATAATAGTAACGGGAACACGGTGGTATCAGAAACGATCTATGATTTACAGGGTCGTCCAAATCTACAGATATTACCTACACCAACGATCGATGGGATTATAAAATATTACCGGGACTTTAACCGGTTTGATGTTACCGGACAAATCAACAGTCCTTCCAACACAGAAAATCCGGCAAGGTATTTTGATTTAAGTTTAGAAACTGATAAATGTAAAGGTTCGCCACGATTGGACACTACATTTGGAAATGGCAAATATTATTCTGCTAATAATCCTTGGTTGAATTCGGAAGAGAAGTCAAAATATATCCCCAATTCGAATGGTTATGGGTACATGGAAACCCGTTATATGGATGATGCGACACAAAGGGTAAGCCGACAGGGCGGGGTAGGTGCTTCATTCCAAATGAACAGTGGTCATGAAACAAAATATTTTTATGGAAAACCTTCTCAGCATGAATTGGATGCGTTGTTTGGAACAGAAGTTGGTGATGCCAGTCACTATAGTAAGAATATGGTGCAGGATGCCAACGGGCAAATGAGTGTGAGCTATGTCGATATGCATGGGCGTACTATAGCAACCGCACTCGCAGGAGATTCCACCTCCGGCATCCAACCCATTTATACCAGCACGAACGATTATCCATCCAATGTAGCCGCTATCTTAACCAATCAATTGCTTACACCGGCAACAAATATGGTTGA
>JBBQTL010000222.1:0-9688 GCA_038213285.1 Chitinophagales bacterium | reverse complement strand
GGCAATCATGGTCAAATGCAATCGGGTCATCACCTGACACAATCAATTGCTCATTCAATACATCAAACATTTCGAGGAAAGACATTTCAGATGAGATATCTTTTAACTGGTAAGTCTCCAATGTACCGGCTGCCTGGTTGTTTTTTTGACGCCAAACCTTTAACGTCAGGTTCATATTGTAATGCTCCATATAATAATTAATCTATGTGAAATTATATTCTTTTATAATTGCTATACTCAAAAGGTCGCCAGCCAAAATTTTGCGATAAAAAATAAAGCAGGCGATGTTTCATATTTTTAAAATTCTTCTTTTTAATATCGATGTCGAATTTCCAGTCCTCCTTACTAACGAGCATTTTCATCACGGAAGGGTGTGTACCTTCAAAAAAGGTTACCGAATCAATATTTGAATAGTCGAATTGTGTATTCGCTTTTTCCGGTTCTATGCCACTCTCAACAGGTTCCTTTGCAGAACCGCCCCAAAGCTTTTCAAAATCCTTATTCTTTTGAAACATCGTAACCGGGTTACGAACCCAGCCATAGTGATAAATATAGGCATCAATCAATTTCACATTCAATTTACTTCCATCCTCAAATCTAAATCCCTGGGCATCTTTATAACTTCTAATTTTCTTATTATTCCTGATCACCCGTATTTCTTTTGAATACCATTTTCTGCCATCCCCGATAAAACGGTAGCTACCATAAAAATGATGATAATGAAATAACAAGCCATCCACTTTTTTATCATCCTTGTATTTCCTCATCGCATCCAAAATCACACCATGATAATCTTCGTGAACGGCTTCGTCCGCCTGTATGTAAAAGAGCCAATCCGAATCCGGTGCAGTGGCATCCAATGCTTTATCTGTTTCCACTGCCAGTACCTTACCGCCTTCCTTCAAATTTTTATCCCAAACAGAATGGATAATCTTTATTTTATCCGACTGGATAGTTGAAATTAAATTACTGGTTTCATCTTCCGAATCACCCAGGCAAACCACCACTTCATCCACCACCGGAAGTATAGAACGAATAGACTCTACAACCGGATACCCATACGTCACTGCATTTTTTATAAAAGTGAACCCGCTAACTTTCATACTTTTTTTGAAATCAATTCTTAAACAATTTTATTTTACAATTAACAACTAAATAGTTTCCTCGTAAATTTTATTTGTAGCCCTTTGAATACTTCCACCTGTCTGTTTTACTTCTTTGAAAAGTTTCTTATAATCCGGAATGTTAGTGAACCCTGGTACATCCCTACTCCCAACTATTCTTGCTTCGATTCGGTGATCTGAAAAACCCTGTTTTAAATAGATAATAGTTGAATAAAGTTGTTTAAGTGCCTGACTTAATCCAATACCCTTCAATTCTATAAAAATTGCACTTTTAAAACTTTCACCTGCAATCGTAATCAAGTAATCACATCTCTTTTCTCCAACTTTTTGCTCTACACATTTGTCAACCCACTTATTAATAAAACAACTGGAATTGTTGATTGATAACCACTTGCTGCCCTATCTAAATCAAAAAATTCAGTTTCTCCATTTATTTTAAAAACGCCCTTCCCATTTACGTTTTTATATGTTATATTGAAAGGTTCAATATTTGTATCAGTTGTAAACCGCTTCGTTATCTGATCTAATTCAGCAAATTGATTAAACAGAGAATCAGTTAAATTACGGATACTACTTTTACCCAACGAAAAGATAGACTGTAATCCTCTTTCTGTAGGTAAATAGAATGGATTATCCATTATTTTAGCTACATCATTTGTGAAAAAAAAAGATGGTATTGTCCAATCAAGAGAATCAAAAGCCAAATTATCAAAAATTGATTTTTTTTGAGGTTTTAGTTTATCTAAGTCAGACAATAATGCAATAAACTCAGGGGATTTACCAGTTAGTTCAGGAATAAATACATACCCTTCAATTTCTATTTGTTCTTGCTCGTCTTTTTCCTCATTATAAACAGTTTCAATTTCGGGAACCAAAATATTTTTAGCTACTAAAGTATAATGTCTGCAATCATATTTAATATAACTATTTGGCTTGATGATCTTATCTAAACCCCATAATCCTAATCCATCATTAAATTGACTTTCTTTTTGTGGTGAATAATTATCTTCTGGAAGTATGTATGAAAAGTACCTACAAACCGCCAACACTTTCGCAACTGTACTTTTGCCCGTTGCATTCTCACCAATTATTACATTAAATTTCCTTAAATCTAATTCAATATCCGTTATTGGCCCAAAATTCCTTATCGTCTGTGTTTCGCTCAATATTTTATTTATAACTCCGCTGCGTTGGTTTTACAATTTCAAATTCCAGTATCTCTTTATTCAATTGCCAGTCGCTTTCGCCCTTGTATTCCCATGCGGATACAAAAGCGAAATTTTCATCATCCCGTTTTGCTTCACCTTCTTCAGTCTGACTTTCTTCCCTGAAATGCCCGCCACAACTTTCATTCCTGCTGAGTGCATCAATACACATCAATTCGCCGAGTTCAATAAAGTCGGCCACCCTGCCGGCTTTATCCAGCTCAGGATTCATATTGTTCACTTCACCAGGGATACGCACATCACTCCAAAATTCTTTTTTCAATTGCTGAATTTCTACAATGGCTTCCTGCAATCCCTGCTCATTCCGGGCCATGCCACATTTATCCCACATGATTTTACCGAGGCGCTTATGGAAACTTTCTACGGTTTGCTTCCCCTTAATATTCATCAGCGTATTGATCCGGTCGCTTACTGCTTTTTCAGTTTCAACAAATGATGGATGATCGGTTGGTATTGCAGCCGTCCGTATTTCATCTGCCAGGTAATTACCAAGTGTATATGGAACTACAAAATAACCATCCGCAAGTCCCTGCATCAACGCAGATGCACCCAACCTGTTGGCACCATGGTCGCTGAAGTTGGCTTCGCCCAAAGCATACAATCCCTTTAAAGTAGTTTGTAATTCATAATCTACCCATAACCCACCCATGGTATAATGCACAGCCGGGAAAATCCGCATGGGCATTTCATAAGGATTTTCACCTGTTATCTTTTCATACATTTCAAACAGGTTACCATATTTTTCTTCTACTACTGCCTTGCCCAATTTGATAGCGTCTGCTTCTGAAGAAGTGGTATCACCCTGTTTACCCAATTCTATTTTACCATATCTTAATATCGCATCTTTAAAGTCGAGGTAAACTGCCAGCTTCGTTGTGCCTACTCCGTAACCTTCATCACATCTTTCTTTTGCAGCCCTTGAAGCAACATCACGTGGTACCAGGTTACCAAATGCCGGGTACCTTCTCTCCAGGTAGTAATCTCTTTCATCTTCCGGTATATCTACCGCTTTACGGTTTTCGTCTTTCTTTTTAGGAACCCAGATACGGCCATCATTTCGTAAACTTTCACTCATCAAAGTAAGCTTGCTTTGATAATCGCCACTAACCGGGATACAGGTTGGATGTATTTGTGTAAAACAAGGGTTGCCAAAAAAGGCGCCTTTCTTATGCGCTTTCCAGGCAGCCGTTACGTTACTGCCCATTGCATTGGTGCTTAAATAAAATACGTTGCCATACCCGCCGGTACATAACAGTACTGCGTGGCCGAAATGTCTTTCCAATTTACCATTCACCAGGTTGCGGGCAATGATGCCTCTCGCTTTATCATCAATCATTACCACATCCAGCATTTCATGACGGGCATACATGGTTACATTACCCAACGCAATCTGTCTTTCCAGTGCGCTGTAGGCCCCTAACAACAACTGCTGACCGGTTTGTCCTGCAGCATAAAATGTACGTTGCACCTGCGTTCCACCAAAACTACGGTTGCTTAATAAACCACCATATTCTCTTGCAAACGGTACACCCTGTGCCACACATTGATCAATGATGGCATTGCTTACTTCAGCCAGGCGATGTACATTGGCTTCCCTTGCTCGGTAATCACCACCCTTTACGGTATCATAAAATAAACGAAAAACAGAGTCACCGTCATTTTGATAATTTTTAGCAGCATTGATACCACCCTGTGCAGCGATGCTATGTGCCCTGCGTGGACTATCCTGGAAACAAAATGCTTTTACATTGTATCCCATCTCGCCCAACGAAGCAGCGGCTGAGGCACCGGCAAGCCCGGTACCCACTACAATTACTTCCAGTTTGCGCTTGTTGGCAGGATTTACCAGTTTAACATGCCCCTTGTAATCATTCCACTTTTCATTCATTTCGCCACCGGGAATTTTTGAATCGAATGCCATAGTATGGTTTATTAGTTGATTAGTTAATTAGTAAATTAGCACCGGACGTTTAGCTGACCCAGTTTAAATAAATAGCTACCGGCATCGATGCAAACAGGAGACAAATAATCACCGAATATCCAACGCCTGCCGCTTTGATGATGGGTGTATATTTTTTATGATTGATACCAAAAGTTTGAAAAGCACTCTGAAATCCATGTAACAAATGCCAGCATAAAGAAACAACACCGAGTATATAAACAATAACAACTAATAAATTGTTTTGAAAGACAAACAACATTTCTTTATATAGATTATGAACTTCCTGGTTGTTATAAGTTCCAAGCGTTGCTTCCTCCAACGGACGCACATTGGCTAATCCGCCGAATCTTGAAGGAACCCAAAAATGATACAGGTGCAGTACAAGAAATATCAAAATTAAAGTGCCCAGCAAGCCCATGCTCCTGCTATACCATTTACTGTTTTCCTGCGGCTTGTTTACGATGTATTTGGCAGGACGTGCCCCCCGGTTTTGAGCCCACAAAACAAGGCCCTGTATAATATGTAAAAGAAGGAATAGAAACAGCCCGATCTCCATGGTACGAATGATCAGGTTCGATCCCATCAAGTGTCCCCAATGATTGAAGGTTTCGCCGTCGTCATTAAAAAAGATCATTGAATTGATACCACAGTGGACAATTAAAAAGGCAATCAGAAAAAATCCGGTAAGCCCCATGGTAATTTTTTTTCCTATCGAAGAAGTGAAGAAGTTTTTCCAGGTCATATAGAAGATGTTAATTTTTTGGAGCCACAAAAGTACGTCATGCACACTCAAAAAAAAGTTTTATTCTAAATAATTACGCAAACGTTGCCGTACATACGATACCCCTTCAGCCAGGGCTTACGTTAACTGGTGCATCATCCAGTTATCTACCTGTTGAAAAACAAGCTCAGGCTTCAAAGTGCGCCATTGCGGAAAGTCCATTAAAGCAACATAGTTGGTAAGCCTTGCTTTTCTAAAATCATACTGGCTTTGCAACGGCATGTCCAGCACCACTACCCATCCTCCATCATCCATCACCTGTTCCCTCCATTCTTCATAGTAGCTATCATCGCTGCTATGGAAGTTTAACACATTCTCGGCTATCAGGATAAACTTCGTAACACCCTGCTGGTACATCAGGTCCGTTACATCCCTTCGAAGGGTCATAATATCATTTTCAATCGCATCGTTCCATTCACCAATTAATTCTATGATGGCAAAATTTTGTTCATAGTCTGTAAACAGGATTTTCATATACAGTGTCCGGCTGCCAAACTCATCCCACTGCGGATGTATATAATAATTGTAAACGGTATGAGTAAATTCAAACTCGCTGTAAGTACGGCCAAAAAAGGGAGATTGAACATCTTCTTCTGCTGTATATAAATGCCGCCAGTTATAATATGGTTCAATATCCTGCATGAATGGAATGTGGTGATATTTTTAGATGAGTTGAACTATCAATCATTCTATTTTTCAAAATTAAAACATAACAATCAAAGTATTTCGTGCTAACGCAATTAAATAAAACCAGTTGCCATCTTATAAATAAAACAGGCCGCACATAACATGTGCAGCCCGTAAAATAAAATGAATGTTATACTAGTTTACCACTATTCTTTCAGAAAATGACAATTGCTTTTGATCACTCAATACCTTTACCAGGTACATACCCCTTGCTGCCTTACCGGTTATTTTTACAGATTCTACCTGTCCGGCTTTTGAGATATTTACGACTTTTGATTGTAAATTCCTTCCGGCGATATCGGTAAGAATGATGGTATATTTTCCCGGAAGCTGGTTATCAAATGCCACGCTAAAATGGGTACCTGTTACCGGGTTGGGATACACTTTCGCATCACTGGCAACAGGTGAGAAAACAGTTGATTTTATTCCATTAAATCTCCTGATATCATTCAGTTCTTTTTGATGGAGGAAATTTCCGTTAGCCATATCTGATGCATTAAAGGCAGGCTCATTAGTTTGCACTTTAACTGCAGCGAGGCTCTTCAAATCCACCTTGTACAAACCGTCAAATACATTGGCACTGCTTACCACCAGGTTACCGTCATCATCAACGGCTGCACCGTTGGTAGTAAAATTAGCCGGCAGGCCGGTGATGCTTCCGGTTAATGAAGCAACCCTGGTATTTACATCTATTGTAAATACATTTCGGCTTGCAGACACAATTACAAGTTTACCAAACGCATCCGCTACCATATCGCCTCCCCAACTGGTACATTTATTATGAATAGAAATTCCTTTGTTTGCTTCTGCATCAATTAAATTTCCTAAATCTTCCACAACAGATCTTTTTGTGGTACTAAACCGAATTAAATGATTGGCATCATTTGACAATGCATATCCGTAACCATCGGAAGCAATCACCATCCTGGTGATGTGATTTTCTTCGGGCTGGTATGCCGCTTTGGACTTAGTAGCAATTACATTTTTTTTGATGGTAGTAAAATTTGCATCAGGCTTATCCAGGTCAAGAAAACGAATATCTGAAAAATGCATGGTAGCAAAGTAGAGCCTGTTATTCCGGCTGTCAAAAGCACAGGCTGCAACGCCTAAACCAGTGGGGCGGTCTTCATTTGCCCTTGCCGCTGCTTCGGACTTATCTGAACTGGTTAATTTAAACGCCGATTTATCTGCTTCAAAAAGCGTTTTAATTACTTTACCTGTTGTAATATCTACCTGTTTGATATCTGCCCAAAAAAAGTTATTATTAGGCTTGCCAGTGATAGCAAAGGTTTTTGATGCCTGCTGTGCAGAAGAAAAAAGGGACGCAGTAATAAAGGCTGGAAAAAGTAAAAGTTTGAATTTCATATAAGTAGAATTTAGTTTGAATAACGACTATGAAATTAAGGATAAGAAATGAATTTTAAAATTAAATAATTGGTTCAATCTTTCCATGCATTTTACATGAATGTGAGGCACAATAGCTGCTGCTGCCTGGAGTTTTAATTGAAAATTTTTCAGCACCGATGCCGGTTACTGGCTTTTTTAATACCAACCCTATGTTTTAGATGCATGATATTTAATTAACCCATCCATTGGGCTCTTTAGTACCTTACCTAGTTGCAACTCGTAGGTACTGCACATTTCTTTCAATACATCCTTAAAGCCAAAAGCTACACTGCCAATAAAATTGATGGGGAGTGTCCAGCTTTCCTTGTATTTGTAAACATGTTGAAAGAAAAATTCATTAAAACCATCTTCAATAATATTTTCTATCATAAAGTGCCCCCGGTTTTCTACCAAAAAAGGAACGAAACTTGCGAGGTAGCGGTTGGGTAAGGGCATCTTATATACGGCTTCCAGTATTTCCGTTGCGTTGGTATTGTACTTTGCATTGAACCGGTCCATAAGGTCGGGATCGTATGTATTGTACAAAAAATATTGCACCACTTTTTTACCCAAATAAGCGCCACTGCCTTCATCCCCCAAAATAAAACCAAGCCCGGGGCTATTTTTTACAATATGCTTTCCGCTGTAATAGCATGAATTGGATCCTGTTCCTAAAATACAGGCTACTCCTTTTTCGTCACCACACAAGGCCTTGGCTGCTCCCATCAGGTCGTGGGTTACTGAAATAGCTGTTACCGGAAATACCTTATGCAGTGCTTTCTTTACGATTTTTACATTATCCGGGTTGCTACAACCGGTACCATAAAAAAACAATTCTTCCGGTTCAATGCCTTTTAATTTATTTTTAAGCTCCGATGCTACCACTCCTTCAATCTGGGCGCCGTTTAAAAAATATGGACTAAGTCCCTGTGTGTAGAACGATTTTTTCTTTTTACCATCAATCAAACACCATTCTGTTTTAGTTGATCCACTGTCTGCGATTAATTTCATTGCCATATACCCGATTTTGTTAATTCAAAGAGTAAGTTAATTAAAAAACACAACTGCCCCATTCATAATATTTCATTTATTTTCGTGTTTATAAGTGAATGTATGAATAAAAAAATCCAAATCTGGCTTCCCCTTTTTATAAGTATTGCTGTTATTGCCGGAATGCTCGTAGGTTATAGATTAAGAGATACGCAACCGGGCAAAAATTTCTTTTCCCTTGATAAACCGAGGCCCTTCCAGGAAGTAATGAACCTTATACGGAATAAATATGTGGATGATGTAAAGGTAGGTGCGCTGAGCGATTCCGCTATCATTGCGGTTTTGAAAAAACTGGACCCCCACTCCATTTTTATACCAGCAGAAGACCTGCAAAGCGTAAATGAAGATATCGCAGGCAATTTCTTTGGCATTGGAATAGAGTTTAATATTTTTAGTGATACGCTTCATGTATTAAACGTGATACCCAATGGCCCCAGTTCAAAAGCAGGTATTCAGATAGGCGACAAATTCATTAAAGTAAATGACAGCATCATTGCGGGCAAAAAAATCACTACCGACCAGGTGAGAAAATTATTGCGGGGCGATTTGGGCACCAAAGCATTGGTGTCAGTATTAAGAAACGGGAAGCTGCAGCCTTTCACAATCATTCGCGGAATTATTCCGGTGAGCAGTGTGGACGCCAGTTATATCATTGAAAACGGCATTGGCTATATCAAGCTAAATAAATTTTCGCAGGTTACTTACCGCGAATTTATGAAGTCGCTGGAAGATTTACAAAGACAGGGATTAAAGAAGTTAATTCTGGATCTTCGGGGAAATGGTGGTGGTGTATTGGATGAAGCCACAGCAATTGCCGACGAGTTTTTAGCGGGTGATAAATTAATCACTTACACTGAAGGAAAGCATATTCCTAAAAGAGAGTACCGCTGTCAGCGGGAAGGCTTATTCGAAAAGGGTGAACTGGTTGTGTTATCAGATGAAGGCTCGGCCAGTGCCAGCGAAGTATTGATGGGGGCATTGCAGGATTGGGACAGGGCTACGATTATTGGGCGGCGCAGTTTTGGCAAGGGCCTGGTACAGGAGCAATATGAGTTAAGCGATGGAAGCGCACTCCGGTTAACGGTTGCCAGGTACTATACCCCTATTGGCCGCAGCATTCAACGCTCTTATACCAACGGAGAAAAAGCCTATTACGAAGAAATAAGCAACCGCTATCATGATGGAGAAGTATGGAATGCCGACTCTGTAAAAAATGACACTACCAAATTATTTTCCACAAAAAACGGAAAAAAAGTATATGGCGGCGGTGGCATTACACCAGATATTTTTATCCCGATTGATACTTCATCATTTAATTCAACCCTTACAAAAATCTATATCAAAGGAATTACCGGCGATTTTGCATACCAGTATTATTTAAAAAACCGGTCCCAACTATTACAATATAAAAACCCGTCCGAATTTAGCAAAAGCTTTTCCCTGACCGAAGAAAACTGGCAGCAGTTTAAGGCACTTGCTGCCAAAGACTCAA
>JBBQTL010000221.1:0-9806 GCA_038213285.1 Chitinophagales bacterium | reverse complement strand
ATGACAGGAAAGAAAAAATTTTCTTTGATATTGGTGTTGGGTATGATCACTGCGATCGGCCCATTCTCCATTGATATGTACCTGCCCGCCTTTACCAATATTGCGGATGATCTGCATACTTCGGTCGCACATGTATCATTGTCCTTGTCTTCTTTTTTTATTGGGATATCAATCGGCCAGTTTGTTTATGGGCCGCTGCTTGATCGCTTTGGGCGTAAAAAGCCACTTTTTGTGGGGCTTTCAATTTACCTTGTAGCGTCTGCACTTTGTGCCATGGCAGGCTCTGCTGATAGTTTAATTGCCCTTCGGTTTTTACAGGCACTTGGTGGATGTGCTGGTATGGTGGCATCCCGGGCGATGGTACGTGATCTTTTTGAAGTAGCGGATAATGCAAAGGTGTTTTCCATGCTGATGCTGGTGGTGGGCGTTTCACCCATTATAGCTCCTACGCTTGGAGGATATATTACCGCTTCACTGGGATGGCATTTTATATTTGTGTTGCTAACAATTATGGCTGCCGTAATTATAGCGGCGGTTCATTTTATATTGCCCGAAAGCCGCAAGCCGGATACTGACTATTCGTTAAAACCTGCGGCAATTGTAAGGAGTTTTTGGGGTGTATTAAAAGAACCACAGTTTTTTACCTATTCATTCACGGGAGCAATTGCCGCTGCTGGTTTGTATGCTTATATTGCGGGTTCCCCATCGGTTTTTATGGAAATTTATAAAGTTTCTGAAAAGCAATATGGCTGGATCTTTGCGCTGGTAGCCGCCGGGCTTATCATCGCCAGCCAGCTTAATAGTTTGTTGTTGCGCAGGTATAAAAGTGAACAGATCATCCCGGTAGCATTAATTTGCCAGAGTATCGCCGGTATCCTGCTTTTTTTTGGATCATTGAATGCCTGGATCGGGCTGGCCGGTACTATTGCACTTGCCATGCTCTTCCTGAGTTGCCAGGGCTTTATCTTTCCAAATTCTTCAGCGCTTTCAATGGCTCCATTTAGTAAAAATGCCGGTAGTGCTTCCGCCTTAATGGGTGCTATTCAAATGGGGATTGGCGCTTTCACCTCTGCACTGGTAAGTTTCCTGAGTAATCAAACAGCCCTCCCAATGACGGGTGTAATGGCAGGTTGTTCACTGCTAAGCTTCTGCATACTCATGATCGGCGGAAAGATCATCCGGTATAAAGCAACCATGGAAGAAGTGGAAGAAGAAACGGTGGATATGATGAGTAGTCAGTAATGAGTAATGAATGATCAGTAATGAGTAATGAGTAATGAGTAATGAATGATGAACAACGAGTAATGAGTAAGAAGTGAATAATTATTAACAATGTAAGCTGGTCAATCCTCACAGGTTTTTAAAACCTGTGAGGATTTCGAAAGCTAGTTGTTTTGAATAATTAACTACAAAACGCCCGACGCTTTACAGGTAAAAGGCTGTTGCGGCAAATAACCTAAAGCCGTTTAATTTTATCAATGATTATTTTCTTTCCAAAGCTTTCACCATTTCTTTGTTGCTCCTGTATTTTCCTTACGATAGTCATCCCTTTTACAACCCTTCCAAAAGCAGCAAAACCAAGGCTGTCGCTACCTGATTTGTTACCATAGTCAAACAGGGTTTGGTCACCTATGCAAATGAAAAACTCCGTATTGGCTGATCCCGGAGTAGTTCTTGCCAGTGAAACTGTGCCTGTGGTATGCGATAAACCGGTTTGTATGGTTGGCTCATGAACAATGCCGGGCACGACCGGGTGTAACTTATCGTTTGTTTGCCAGATACCACCCTGTATAAGGCCTACATTACTGGCCGCACTTTGCCCTTCCGCCATCACTACCCGGTAGAAAGAACTGTTATTATAAAACCCGGAATCAACATAAGATAAGAATGCCCTCACGGATTCAGGAGCCTTCACGGGAAATAATTCTATCTCAATGTCGCCAAAGGAGGTTACTATTAAAACATGGGGATTTTTATTTTGTGGCTGGTTACATCCAAATATACCCAATAAGCTAAAAAGGAAGATAAATTTATACATGTCTGCAAATTTATTTATTTGTTTAGTTGCCTGGCATGTAATTTAAAACGTTATCCGTTGAAGTTAAGCATCAGTAATACCGTGGAAAAACAATCAATTAATGGCTGGCACTTATTTATAGTTATACCCTTCTCTTATTTAAAAATGCCGGTTGGTAGTTGGGAGTGAGAATAGAACTGCGTTTAAAATAAACATTGCGGATGATGGTGAATTGGCTACCGGGTAACTGAAGATTTTAAATGATCATTTTTTAAGCGCCTTTATAAAAAATGATCATTTTGGATAGAATATTTATACGGTAAGTCTTACATTGATGGCGTTGGCACCTTTTGGTCCCATTTCAACTTCAAATGTTACTTTGCTGTTTTCTTTAATATTGTCGAGGAATGCATTCATGTGAACAAATACACTTTCCTGCGATTCAAGGTCTTTGATGAAACCATATCCTTTTGATTCATTGAAAAACGTAACGGTTCCTTTCCTGATCAAATCTGCCGGATCAAAAGGTTTTTGCTTCGGAACACCAATTTCAATGTCTTCTACATTTACTTTTATCTTTTTGCGGGGATCGGGGGGAGTAGAAGATAAATTGCCGTTTTCATCAATATAGGCAAGCATATCATCAAAACTTTTACCATCTTTCGCATTATCCTTGCGTTCCTGTTTTTTCTCTTCCTTGTCCTTTTTGTTCTTCTGCTTTTTCTTTTCTCTTTCTTTTTTACTCCAAGTCTCCTGTGATTTAGCCATAATTTTTCTTAATTGTATTTTAGGTTTTTGTTTGTAAATGAATAAAGATACAATAGACCGATAAAAAAACTTTGATTGTTGGCGCCTATTTGGTTAAAGGTACAAAATTTATATCCCTCCGTCAAATGCGTGTTGGAAAGAGGGACATTACAAATTGTCACAGGGGTTAAATGTCGCCAGCCTTTCGGAAGAAACCGATTGGCAGGGATATACTTTCAAAAAGGTTGGCAACCCTATGCGACACCTTGTTATGCAACCTCGGAAAGCCTTTTAGGCAATGCTACCAATCTGGGGTTTAAAAAGAATTTATATCGGGTTTCTGACAGGCTCTTTCGCAAATCCATTCGCAGAATGTGGAAGAAATAGCACTCCACTTTTTTTTCCTGCAATACAACCGGTAGAATTTTACAATATCATAACAATAAAGTATCCTCAAATAATTGTTGAACGATCGCTGATAGATCGGGCAACCTGGAATATTATTTTGGCGATTAAATACCGAAATGTAGTAACTTAATATTTTCATACAAATATTAGAATTTCCTGCCGCCTTTGTGTTAAATTTTCATTAATGAGAAATCTCCTGAGTACTTTTTTTTTCATGGGATTGGTGTTTTCTTCTTTTGCTAATCATACAAAGGGAGGGTGGATCTATTATAAGTATATCGGCCCCGGTGCTGCTGCCAACACTGCGAGATATCAAATTACCCTAAAGATTTACACAGAATGTATTTTGAATACCAATCAATGGTGCCCGGATGTAAATGTTTCTATTTTTAATGGAGGCAGTAATACGCTGTTTCAAACTGTGAATGTAGTAAACAGTGCTGTAGCTGATATTCAGAATTGTACCCGGCAGGAATGTCATCCATGCATCAGCGATATCCCTAATATATGCTACAAAATTACTACGTTTGAATTCACGCAGGACCTTCCGGTTACTCCGGCTGGTTATATTATTTCTTACCAGCGTTGTTGCCGTATCGCCAATATTATCAATCTCCAACCCGGATCCAGTACTATTGGCGATACCTGGACAGTAAGTATTCCGGGAACAAACGGATTAGATCGTCTTGCATTTCAAAATTCAAGTGCGCTGTTTTCGCAGAATGACACCGCCATGATCTGCAAAGACAATTATTTTACTTTTGATTTTAGCGCAAAAGATCCTGATGGGGATTCGCTTGCTTACGCTTTTTCGGATGCTTATTTTTCCGGCAGGGGTAACGCTGCTCAGTGTAACAGCCAGTCGGATGCTCCTCCGTTTAGCTTTGTGGGTTACCAAAGTCCGTATACTGGGAATCAGCCTTTGGGGCCTGGTGTTACCATCAATCCTGTTACAGGAATTGTTAGTGGTATTGCACCTTCTATGCAGGGCACTTACGTGCTTAGCTGTACGGTTTCAGAATATAAAAAGGGTACCGGTATTCTAAAGTCCACAGTGCATAAATCAATACATATCAGCGTGGCCGATTGCTCATTAACCCAGGCCATATTAGAAACTGAGTATTACAGTTGCGATGGACTTACCAAATCTTTCACCAACAAAGCAAGTGGTGGAAATATTCAAACCTATTACTGGGAATTTGGTGTGGCTGGTGTTTCCAATGATACTTCCAATCTTGCCAATCCTTCATTTACTTATCCTGATTCAGGGGTCTACGTTTTGAAATTAGTGGTCAACAAAAATCTCCCCTGTTCCGATTCCGCCTTCTCGGTGGTAAAAGTGTACCCTGTTTTTAAACCCGACTTTACGGTACAGGGCCAATGCAAAAACACACCCATCGGCTTTTTTGATAGAACCATCAGCACATCCGGAACCATTAATTTCTGGCAGTGGAATTTTGGAGACGGAAGTTCAGTCAGCAATGTATCGAATACACCTAATGCGTCCCATGTATATGTGCAGGGGGCAAATTACAATGTATCCCTAACGGCATCCAATAGCAGGGGTTGCAGGGATTCAATTACTAAAGTTGTTTTCGTTACAGACAAGCCTGCATTGGATTTAACAAACGATACGCTGATATGCGATATTGACACCCTTCAATTAAATGCTGTTGGTTTTGGAACGGTGGTGTGGCGCCCCAATTACAATATCAATAACCTTACTTCTATTTCACCGTCGGTTAGTCCTGATATTCCCACAAAATATTATGCAACAATTACCGACCCTTATGGCTGTGTTGGAACCGATTCTGTTTTTATAAATGTAAAAAGCTTTGTAACATTAAAAGGCGGTAATGATACCACTATCTGCCAGTCGGACCCAATGGTATTGCCCTTATCCGGCGATGCATTGCAATATCAATGGACGAGCAATTCGTCTGCAGGCAGCCTGGATAATGCCAGTTTAAAAAACCCGGTAGCAATTCCTTTGGTAACCACCACTTACCGGGTAACGGGTAGCATTGGCAAGTGTAAGGCGCAGGATGATATCACCATTCAAGTAGTGCCATATCCCAAAGCGCAGGCAGGGGCAGATACCAGTATTTGCCTGGGAACTTCTGCGCAGTTGCATGCTTCCGGTGGCAGCATATATTCCTGGAGTCCGGGTACTTTCCTCGATAACCGTTTAATTTCAAACGCGATATCCATAACGCCATCGGGCAGTATCCGTTATACAGTTATAGTAAATGATACATTGGGATGTCCAAAACCTGTTTCCAGTTCCATATTTATATCGGTGTTAAAGGTAAATGCCAATGCCGGTCCGGCAGATACAACGGTTGTACTCGGACAGCCGTTGCAACTGAATGCGACAGGTGGTACCCGCTATCTGTGGAGCCCTGCCCTTGGGCTGAACAATTCCGGTATTTCCAGCCCGGTTTCACTTACACAAAATGATATCACTTACCTTGTAAAAGTCAGTAACGCCTCCGGTTGTTTTGATTATGATAGCATCCGGGTGAGGGTATACCTGGTGGATGCGGGTATTTATGTACCTACTGCATTTACGCCCAATAGTGATGGACGGAATGATTTCTTCAGGCCGGTGTCACTGGGGTTAAAAATCCTCGACGTTTTCAGGATTTATAATCGATGGGGGCAATTGGTGTTTAGCGATACCAACGTGGAGTCTCAGGGCTGGGATGGCACATTCAAGGGAAATAAGCAGGAACCTGCCACTTATATCTGGCAAGCGGAAGGAATAAATTACCGGAACGAAAAAATCAAAAAGCAAGGCTATGTAGTATTGATACGGTAACCGAAAATGCTGCTGCCTGCTAAAGGTGGCCGGGCCAAAACATATTCTGCACATTACCTGCCGGAAATATTTTCAGCAGCATATTATCCAAATGATGGGAATATCACCATTAGACGTCTTTACCCTATAAAACTTCCTGCAACAAAAACAATTGTTCGAATAACGTTCCACCGCTATTGAGAAAGGGCACGCCCACCTACAAAATCTCACCGTTTACCGCCGTTTACCTTGTCATTTACCTAAAGCCATTTTTAAACATGCTTTACCCACTATACATTTGTGTTATAAAAATAAAACACAATGGAAAAGATTAGGAATTTTAAAGACCGGGAAGGCGGCAGGGTAGTAGGTGGATTAATACTTGTTGCAGTGGGTGCAGCTTTATTATTACGAAACATGGGATTTTTAATGCCGGGATGGCTCTTTACCTGGCCGATGATTTTGATCCTGGTAGGTATTCATACGGGGTTCAAACATAATTTCAGAAACAATTCCTGGATCATATTGATGGCTGTAGGAGGGTTCTTCCTGGTTAGCAAGTTTATCCCTGAGCTGAGTTTGGAGCCGCTGTTTTGGCCGCTGGTGATCATAGGTCTGGGAGTAGCATTCATCCTCCGGCCACAACGGAATAATTGGGTAAATATTAATTCAGAAACGAAATATAATAAATGGGACAATGTTGCTGACCGTGATACACCCGGTGTTGCAGACGATGCAAAATTAGACAGCAGTGACTACCTGGAGGTGCGCTCGGTTTTTAGTGGTGTAAAAAGAAATGTAGTATCAAAGAATTTCCAGGGCGGGCAGATTTCGTCTGTTTTTGGCGGTGCCGAAATCAATCTTAACCAGTCGGATATACATGGACAGGTAATTATCAAATTAGAAATCGCATTTGGCGGAGTGAAATTAGTTGTGCCGCCACATTGGGCAGTTCAAAATGAAATAGATGGAATATTCCATGGCATCGAAGATAAAAGAAGTGTGAACCCATCTTTAGCAATCAATCCCGATAAAGTACTTATTTTAAAAGGCTCGGCGGTATTCGGTGGCGTGGAAATCAGGAGCTATTAGGGCAGATGGTTTTAGGTTGAAGGTTTAAGGTTGATGGTTGGGGGTGATAAGACGGCCATTATACTTCAACCGAATTATAAATAAGATAACAGGTTAAATTAACTCAGACATCAACAATCCGAGCTATCGGATCAGACATCAGACATAAATTCTATCTCATCCAAAACAACACTCAACATGAATTGGTTTCTTGCAAAGCTGGTCTTCCGTATCGTATGCGGCCACGGAAATCATACACCACAGTTTGATGAACAACTACGACTCATTTTCGCCGATGATGAATTGCATGCTTTTCATAAAGCCCGTTTAATGGGAGAAAGCGACTGTATCGATACTGCTACAGAAAATGCCGTTGAACCAGTATGGAAATTTATTGATGTTACCGAATTGCACCAGATTACTCCTGGTACAGATGGAGCAGAAATCTTTTCGGTTATAAAGGAAGAAGCCGAAGCGGAATTGTACATTCGCAGAGTCAAAAAAACGGCCACGCAATTATTACAGCGGGGCCTGCATCAGTTCACCGTTATAAACAGGATGGCCATTGGCACTTAATATTTCACCGGATAGAAAAGTAAAACTTGTTTTTACCGCCGTTTTTTTTATATGGTGGTGTATTTGGAGTATACTTCATACAATGGTATTGCAAGATTTTGGTATGGCAACTTCCAGGTCCGGTGCAGATGCCTTCATCAGCAATTTATTACTTGCATTCGCCTGTTTACTCGTTTTTAATAACATGCGTTATTATTTACCCCGGCGTGAAAAGTACTGGTACGTACTGGTGATCAGTATCGCCCTAAGTTCGCTATGGTTGTTGACAATGCGGGTAAGCCTGTGGGGATTGTATAAAGAGGATGTATCATATATGCGTTTCATGTCGCAAACATCCAATATCAGGTATGCCATTGGTTTTTTAATGATCGGGTGCTCTACCATGTTGAGTTTACTCTGGTATTCGCAACAGGATCAGCAATCTGAAAATAAAAGAAAGCTGGATATGGAACGCCTGGCACGGGAAGCCGAGTTGAACAAGTTGCGTCAGCAACTACAGCCACATTTTTTGTTTAACAGTTTAAATTCAATCAGTGCATTAACCGGAAGCCAGCCCGAAAAAGCAAGGCACATGATACAGCAGTTAGCCGATTTTTTAAGGGGCACTTTAAAAAAGGAAGAGCAGCAATGGACCACATTGGAAGAAGAAGTGCAATACCTGCAATTGTATCTGGACATAGAAAAAGTGCGCTTTGGTTACCGCCTGCAAACCAATATTGATTGTGAAGAGGCGGCATTGCAAATGCGGTTGCCATCTATGCTGCTACAGCCATTGGTAGAAAATGCTATCAAGTTTGGCCTGTATGATACCATTGGTGAGGTAACTATTTTTATATCAGCAAAGCGGGTAAACGACCTGCTGGAGGTAACCGTACAAAACCCGTTTGATGAAAGTACTTCAGCGGCTGTAAAAGGTACGGGCTTTGGTTTGGCTTCCATCAAGCGGCGGCTGTTTTTATTATTCGCCCGCTACGATCTGTTACAAATAAAAAAGGAAGCACAACAGTTTATTACGATAATCAGCATACCGCAACAGCATGAAAGCAATAATAATTGATGATGAGCCATTGGCAAGAATGATGGTAAAAGAGTACCTGCAATCTTATACGCATATTACGGTTGTAGAAGAATGCAACGATGGTTTTGAAGGCCTGAAAGCCATTCAGCAACACCGGCCCGATTTAATTTTCCTGGATATTCAGATGCCAAAAATAAATGGTTTTGAAATGCTGGAATTAATTGACAATCCTCCTCCCGTAATTTTTACTACCGCATTTGAAGAGTATGCCATCAAAGCGTTTGATGCGCATGCAGCTGATTATTTGCTAAAGCCATTCAGTAAGGAGCGCTTTGATAAAGCCATGCAAAAACTGCAACAGCAACGGGTAAATGTAACGCAGGCGATTATAGATACCGCCCTGCATTCGCCGGCTCCAAATAACCGCATCGTGGTAAAAGACAATGGCAAAATAAAAATTATCCCGGTTGGGCAGATACAATACCTGGAAGCTGCGGATGATTATGTAAAAATATTTGCTGCTGAGGGTATTTTTTTAAAGAAGAAAACCATGCAGCATTTTGAAGATGTTTTACCCCCTCAGGAATTCATCCGCATCCATCGTTCCTATATCATCAATGCACAATTAATCACCCGTATTGACCAGCACGAAAAAGATAGCCACCTGGTATTATTGACCACCGGTGCAAGACTGCCTGTAAGCAAGGCCGGGTACGTAAAATTAAAGGAGATATTGGGGATTTGATTTCGATCAATGGTATTTCAAAAGGTAGTTCATCCATTGCAGTTGCAATTACCTGCAATTACCCGAAGCCCACTACCCGCCGTTTTTGAGTGTCGTGCGGATGGTAGTGCGGCGATGGCAACACCAACAATCACCTTGGCGTAGCAAATGTCTTTCGTATTCGCATATCTCCCATGTCGCCCGAAGCCCACTGCCTGCCGTTGTTGCGTGTTGTGCGGATGGTAGTGCGGCGATGGCAACACCAACAACCTTTAAAGTTGTTGGTGATTGCTCTGCCACGAATCCCTCAGCACGAACACCAACAACGGCGGAGGGTGGGAGCCATATTGTTGGTGATTGCTCTGCCACGAATCCCTCAGCACGAACACCAACAACGGCGGAAAATGTAACACGTAAGCCATGTTGTAGGTGATCGCCCTGCCAC
>JBBQTL010000220.1:0-9809 GCA_038213285.1 Chitinophagales bacterium | reverse complement strand
GATTGCTCCCTCATAGGGTTTATCATCTGCTGAACTCACATCATACTGGTCAATGGGTAATAAGGTATTCCAGTCTTTGCTCATGTATTGCTTAGGTAAATCTTTTGCATTTACCTCTTTTACCCATGCGGGCAATTCTTTCATATAATAGGTGCTGGTGATCCATTTCCCTTCTTTGTCGTCATACCAGTAAGCTGCGTTGGCGCTATGACCGGCCGGCAATATCGCACCGCGGTCTTTTAATGAAATACCAATCACCTTACTTTTGAAATTATTGCTAAGTTTTAGTTCATCGGTGATAGTAGTGGTCCACATATTCCGCGGGCTCATTTCGCCGGCGGCAGTGGCACTCCCTACTGTTTTCACGGTTGAATCTTCGGTACAATAAACGTTGTCACCAATTGATTTATCAAACCAGCCATTACCCACAATGCCATGTATGGCCGGCACACTACCTGTATAAACGCAGGTATGACCTGGTGCTGTATAAGTAGGCATATAGGGTATCAGCGTATTTTCGCAACTAAACCCCTGGTTCAGCATTCGCTTAAATCCATTTTCGCTGTATAATTTATTAAACCGGTATAGGTAGTCCCATCGCATTTGATCGATTACGATCCCGACAACTAATTTTGGTTGGGCTACCATTCCTGGTTTTGTTTCAGTTGCATTTGGTTTAGCAATTGTTGGCAGAGCGTTGTTGGATTGCGCCAAAGAACAACCTGCAACTACCAAAAGGAAATGGGTAATCATAATTATTTTTCTGAGCATTGGAACGTATTTTGGCAAAGATAACCGGATGCAGCATGATAATAATCATCCGTTACTGTTAGGGGAATGTTATGCATTTTGCACTCAATCCCTTAATTTTGCCTGATTTAAATAGCTGCTTAATTTTTATTTCATCCAAATGGAGTTCGATTAATAAATCCAGGGAAAGCCGGTCAGCTTATAAAGCATAACTATTTAGGATATTTCATTAAAAGTGTACATAACAACAAACAACCAATTCAACTATGGCAGACGTTTTTGAAAAACTAGTAAAAGATGGCGGCCCACTTGGTCAGCACATGGATAGGGCACATGGATACTTTGCATTTCCAAAACTGGATGGAGAGCTGGGACCAAGAATGAAGTTTCGTGGTAAAGAAATGATTGTATGGAGCCTGAATAATTATTTAGGTTTGGTAAATCACCCGGAGGTAAGAAAAGTAGATGCCGAAGCCGCTGCAAAATACGGAATGGGTAACCCGATGGGTGCAAGGATGATGAGTGGCAATACCGCCCGGCATGAAGCGCTGGAAAAAGTGATCAGCCATTTTGTAAGCAGGGAAGATACGATGCTGCTGAACTTTGGCTACCAGGGCATCATGAGCTGTATTGATGCATTGGTAAACCGGAGGGATGTAATTGTATACGACGCCGAAGCCCACGCCTGTATTGTTGATGGAATCCGGTTGCACATGGGACACACGTATGCTTTTAAACATAACAATATTGAAGATTTTGAAAAACAAATGCAGCGTGCTGAAAAAATGGTGGAAAAATCAGGAGGCGGTATTTTGGTAATTACCGAAGGTGTATTTGGCATGGATGGCGAACAAGGTATTTTAAAAGAGATTGTAGCAATCAGGAAAAAATATGAATTCAGGTTACTGATAGATGATGCACATGGTTTTGGCTATATGGGCCCTACCGGTGCAGGAGCAGATGAAGCCCAGGGATGCCAGGAAGGAGTAGATTTATACTTCAGTACTTTTGTAAAAAGCATGGGTAGTATTGGTGCATTTATCAGCGGGCCAAAAGCAGTACTTAAATACCTTCGCTACAATACCCGATCACAGATATTTGCCAAGAGCCTGCCGTTAATGATTGTGGAAGGCATGATGAAACGCATGGAAATGGTTACTACCATGCCGGAATTAAGAGAGAAATTATGGCAAAATGTAAGCCGCCTTCAAAACGGATTAAAAGAAAGAGGTTTTGACATCGGGAATACCAACTCGCCGGTTACCCCTATATTTATGAAAGGTGATGTACCGGAAGCTACCCAGATGGTAATGGATCTTAGAGAGAACTACCACATTTTCTGTTCGATTGTGGTTTACCCGGTAATACCAAAGGGCGATATTATTTTCAGGATTATACCTACTGCTGCACATACCAATGAAGATATTGATATTACATTAAATGCATTTGAAGCAACCAAGAAGAAATTAGATGCCGGTGAATACAAAGCGGTAGAAATACCGGATATGGCAGATATAGGAATTTAAAACATTTTATTGTTTAGATAATCAACATCCCTTCGCTACCGGAGGGATTTTTGTTGTGTGGCAGGTATCATTTTTTCGCATCAAAATGCATTATCATTTTTCATACCTGCCTGCAAATGATGCGCTATTTTTATTGCATGTCAACGTATCGCCTCTTGTGAATGAATGTTTTCCATCCACTGTAAACCTGTTATGTGCCAGTTTGAAACAAAGCCTCATAACAGCGAGGCCTACAATGACTCTAATTACGAACTCCGGGCACTTGAAAACAATATCTTTAAATGGATACTGATAGAGGAAGATTTACTATTCCCAACAGTGTACAGCAACTTCGCTAAAGCAAAATTCAAATCTACCGTATTCAGATAATACCTGGCTGCCATTAGTAAATGCGCTTGCAGAGCCAGCCGGCATCCAATAAAAGCACTCACCATTGAGCCATCCTCATATTTTATTGCCGGTTACAAAAAATACATTTTTCAGTGTTGCAACTTTTACTTTACCGTATAAACATTAACAAAATCATGATAAAAATCATTTCCTACTTTAACCTGCCTCATCATAAACACTAACCGGCAGGGATAGCTTTGTGAAGCAAAAAAAGACAAAGACAAATAAAACACAACCGATCATCAAAAAAATAATTATTTTATGAAAACCTCAGGCATACATTTTTTCACTAAATGTTCATTAGTAGCAGCCCTTCTACTTGGCTCTGTCGCTACAAGTTTCGCCCAGTCAAATTATCATGCACAGGCATTGGATGTAAGTGTAACTGGCACATCTACATTACACGATTGGGAAATGAAATCAAGCAAGGGTCAATTTGATGCCAATATCACCGTGGCTAAAGACAAGTTGGTATTTACCGGACTGAGTTTCAATTTTCCTGCTGAGAGTTTAAAAAGCGGCCATGGCGCAATGGACAAAAACACTTACAAGGCTTTAAACACCAGTAAAAACCCAACTATCAGTTTTGTACTTACATCCGGAAATGTAACATCAACTGGCACAAACACCTACCTGCTTAAAGGAATGGGCAAATTAACCATTGCCGGCACTACCCTGGTAACCGACCTTGAAACAACATTAAAGTACAACCCAACAGATAAAAGTTTTACCTGCACCGGTACCAAGAAGTTTAAAATGTCTGAATACGGTGTAAAACCTCCGACAGTAATGATGGGCGCTATCAAGACCGGCGATGCAATTGCAATCTCATATAATCTCACCATAAAAGGGTAACCAGGCCCTGCAAATAAAACCCAAAACCAATTTCTTAAAACTTAAAAAAACGACAATGAAAAAGTTTATCTCCTACGCTGCCCTTTTAATAATAATTGCAGGTAGCACAATGCCATTTGTTTCATCTGCCCAAAACAGCAACAAAGAATATTATGGAAGGCCATCTTACTGGACACCATACGATCAACGGGGACTGAATAAATTTGAAACATCCAAAATTGCTGACTCACTACCTTTTGAAGGCGCCAGGGTACGTTTCGGAGCAGGATTTACCCAGCAGTTCCAAAATTTAAAGCACGAAAACATAACTACCCCTGCAAACCAGGCCGCTAACAAATTGTATCCTCTTCAATCAGGTTTCATGACAGCGCAGGCTAACCTGTTTATGGACATTCAACTGGCTGATGGTATCCGTTTAAATGTTACCAGTTATATGTCTTCCCGTCACCACAACGAAACATGGGTAAAAGGTGGTTATATTCAATTTGACAAACTTCCATTCAAAGGTAAATTCTGGACAAACCTGATGGAAATTGCCACCATCAAGGTAGGTCACATGGAAATCAATTATGGTGATGCCCATTTCCGCAGGTCGGATGGTGGACAAACAATCAACAATCCATTTATGGACAACCTGATTGTGGATGATTTTGCTACTGAAATTGGTGGTGAAGTATATCTGCAGAAAAATGGCTTGTTTGGAATGATTGGTATTACCAACGGAATGATTAAAGGTAATATTGACTCAACCTACAAAACCGCTGCTGATGATAACATCAAAAGAAACCCATCCATTTATTTAAAAGGTGGTATTGATAAAACTATCGTAGAAAATGTAAGGGTTCGTGTTTCAGGAAGCTATTATCACAATAGCAGCAATGCAGGTAGTGGCCTTACTTTATTTGGTGGCGACCGTACCGGTTCAAATTACCAGAATGTGATGGAGAATTCTAAAAATGGCGTAAACCCCGCCTCTACCGCAGCCGCTTTCTCTGGCCGTGTTAACCCTGGCTTTTCTAAAAAAGTAGATGCTATTATGCTAAACGGATTCTTAAAAGTGAAAGGTGTTGAATTATTTGGTACTTATGAAACTGCCAAAGGCAGAACAAAGAATGAAACCCTTAACCGGAAGATGAATCAATTGGCTGGTGAAGTAGTTTACCGTTTAGGCAAAGAGGAAAACTTATATGTAGGTGCCCGGTACAATACTGTAAAAGTTCGGTTGGCTGGTCTTGCAAATGATGTAAAGGTTAACCGTACCGCTTTGGCAGCAGGCTGGTTCGTTACTAAAAATGTGTTGATGAAAGGTGAATATGTAATACAGAATTATAAAGATTACCCAACTGCTGATTATCGCTATGGTGGCAAATTCAAAGGTTTTCTGATTGAAGCGGTTGTAGGCTTCTAATAAAACATTTCTTGTGAAAACCATTACGGTACCTATACAGTACTGATTTAAATCCAACTTTCTAATACAACCAGCCCCGGCAGTGTGAAAACTACCGGGGCTTTTTTATGCGGGGGCTTTAACTGGTAAAGTACCTACTCTTATAATACTTCGCAAGGGTATAAATTGGTTACCATTCAATTTGCCCATTCTTTAAATCTTAGTAGAACTGCTTATTTAACATTGCCGACCTTATTTTATTTCGCTTTCTACTAAGGTTTGCTCAAATGTAGCAGTATATCTAACTCAATTTTTCCCTTGCACAGTATGACATGCAAACTCGAAATCTACTACCTGCAAATTCTGAAATGGATACGCCTTCAGGTAGCCATACGTCTAACAGGCGATTAACGGGCAGTAACTTATAGCTGTTATATCCATTGCCCAGGTGCAACTTCTACTGTGGCATCATCTTCAAATATGATTAATATCATTTTACGCATCCACCAGCATCATAATAAACAGCATATAACTGTAATAGCTTTGATGTTGGTTGAAGTAAAATACCAGGAGTTGTGAGGCAATGGGAATGGCGTCCCTGGAGCAGACCAAACAACGCCGGCTTTAACCCTGTTACAATTAAAATCCCGGTCATGAAAAGTTTTAATTTAAAACTCTTTTGGTTATTCATTTTCCCAATACTTGCATTTACAAACGGTTTATCAGATTCCACCAATCATGCCTCTAAAAAGAAAATGGTTCGGTGGGCGGTTCAAAAAACAAGTACCATCCGCATATTAGGTTCTACCAATATTAATAATTTCGGATGTGACATCACCGGGTATTATCAACCTGATACCATTTATTGTTCCGAAGAAAATACGGTTAGCAAAATGGTAACACTCAATGGCAGCCTACAGATAGATGTTTTAAATTTTGATTGCCATAATAAAATGCTCACCTCCGACCTTCGTAAAACCCTGAGGGCAAATGAATATCCAAAGCTGGTGATCCGTTTTCTTTCATTGGAACGTACACCGGTCATTCAAAATAATAAAGATGCTCTAAAAGGATGGGTTGAAATAGAATTGGCAGGCATTACCCGCAGGTTCGAAGTATGCTACAGCTTTGTAAAATCAGGGGAATCATTGATACAACTCAATGGAAAGCGCAGTTTTAGTTTTGCTGATTTTAAATTAATACCACCAAAAAAGTTTGCAGGGCTGGTTAAAGTGCATGATACATTTAATGTAGATTTTAACCTGTTGCTCGATCCGGTTGAATAAAAGCAATTAAAAAAGCCTTAACCAGCTCTCACAATTTTGGAAATGCAGAACGCAGACTGGCCAAACCGATTTTTCAACTACTTGTAAATTTTCAGTATTGGTTTCATTCAAAAATCCATCTTCTCTTAATGTAATGCCTCAATTAACGGGCAAACAAGCCTCTGTATATGCGTTGCTGGCCCTTGCTTTTACTTTGGGGATTTCTTTTAGCCTGCATGCATATCCCATTACTTTAGCCGGACTGTTGGTAGTCATTTTTTTATCCGTTTTTGTGAATGATTCAAAATCTACCTATATCGCTACCATCGTTAGTTTAATTATTACAGGCCTCCTGTATTGGCATACCGGTGAAGATCTTGTCCAACACCTGTTTATCTTTTTACTGGTATTACTAACTGCTGCAATTGTGCTACACCTAAAGCGATTAAACAGCCAGTTGAATTTCGAAAAATCGCACATGGCTGCTTTGTATGAAAATGCCACGGAGGGGATCGTGTTATCTGACCACGGAGGCAACATCGTTTTAGCCAATCCTGCTGCTGAAAAGCTTTTTGGCTATACAGAAAAGGAAATGATCAATAAAAAAATCGAATTCCTTTTGCCGCAACATTTAAGCGCTGAACATGTATCCCTTCGTGACAACTTTTCTGAAAATCCCGCACACCGGTCAATGGGATCGGGAAGCGACCTCTATGCAAGAAAAAAACAAGGTGACAATTTCCCGGTTGAAGTAAGCCTCAGCTTTTATTACAATGGAGCCGAACGATATGTAATTGCATTTATTGTTGATATTACGCACCGGAAGGAAATAGAAAAAAACATGCAGGTGCAACAACAGCAACTGGAAAAAGTAAGCAACGAAATAAAAGAACTGAACGGCGAACTTGAAATGAAAGTAGAAGAAAGAACAAGCATTTTAAAAGAGGCGCTTCAAAAATTAAAACAATCGCAACAGGAATTGAGTGAAGCGCTGGATAAAGAACGGGAACTGAATGAAATTAAAAGCCGCATTGTATCCATGGCATCACACGAGTTTAGAACCCCATTAAGTGCAGTATTGTCGTCTGCATCTCTGCTGTCTAAATATATCAGGGAAGACGACCAGGACAAACGCAACAGGCATATTGAACGAATAAAAGGGGCAGTTAAAAACCTAAACGAAATCCTGGAAGATTTTTTATCATTGGGCAAATTAAGTGAAGGAAAGGTCAGCACCCAAAACTCACCTTTTGAACTGAACGCTTTTATTGAAGAAACAAAAGAAGACATAAAAGGATTGTTGAAAGACGGACAAAAATTTCAATACGATCACAGGGGTAGAAACCTGGTAAATTCAGATAAAAAATTAATGAAGAATATCATACTTAATTTAATTTCAAATGCCATCAAGTTTTCTGAACCCGATACCATAATAAAAATCGAGAGCAATATTTCGGATGAGTTGGCTACTATAAAAATAACAGATCAGGGATTAGGTATTTCTACACAAGACCAGGAGCAATTGTTTACAAGTTTTTTTAGAAGTGCCAATGTGGTAAACATACAGGGCAGTGGGCTTGGATTGCATATTGTGAAACGTTATTTGGAATTAATGAATGGTTCAATCGATTTAAAAAGCAAGATAAATGAAGGCACTACCTTTACAATAAGTATTCCTACAAACTTAAAGCAACATGAATAAGACAATTTTGGTAATTGAAGATAATAACGACATCAGGGAGAACACTGCTGAAATCCTGGAACTTGCCGGTTTTAACACACAGACAGCCAAAAATGGCAGACAGGGTGTGGACATCGCTTTAAAAATAAAACCCGATTTGATCATTTGTGATATCATGATGCCGGAACTGGATGGCTATGGCGTGCTTCACCTGTTAAGAAAAAATCCGGATACCGAAAGTGTGCCTTTTATTTTTTTAACCGCCAAAACGGAAAGAAGTGATTTTAGAAAGGGAATGGAAATGGGCGCCGATGATTACATTACAAAGCCATTTGATGACAGTGAATTATTAAGCGCAGTAGAGGTTCGTTTGAAAAAATCAGCATTGCTTGAACACAAATACCCTTCCACTGTGTCAGGGCTTGCACAATTTATAAAAGATGTAAATGGCTTAGGTAATATAGACACCCTTTCAGAAGAATATGAGTTAAATAGTTATGAAAAAAAGACTGTACTTTTCCAGGAAGGTAAGCGCCCACGCTTTTTGTATTACCTGGCAAAAGGCAAGGTCAAATGTTTTAAAAACCATGAAGACGGGAAAGAGTATATCACCAACCTTTATAGCGATGGCGACTTTATTGGATATACCGCATTAATTGAGGATGCCAATTATGAAGAACAGGCAATTATAATGGAACATTCAGAAATAGTGCAGATACCAAAGGATGATTTTGTAAAAATGATCCATAGTGACATCGTGATTGCCGCCAAATTCATTCACATCATTGCAAAGAATATCAAAGAAAAGGAAGAGCGATTACTAAACCTTGCTTATAGTTCACTCCGAAAGAGGGTATCAAAAGCCCTAGTGGAAATAATCGATAAATTTCAGATTACCGATCCATCCAAACCATTAGAAATTTCAAGAGAGGAAATAGCGCAATATATCGGTACTGCTACCGAATCGCTTAACAGAACCATTGGAGATTTTAAAGCGGAAGGATTAATTGATATCAGCAAAGGGAAAATTTTACCCATTAATATGGAACAGTTAAGGAGATTGCCATATTAATGAAGTTTTTAAATTTTTTCAGCCGGATAAACTGGTTAGTGGCCTATCAATTATACAGCTTACTAATTGAATTATTTTTTTGGGTATACTGTCAGCCGGGTAATTTTGTGCGGTGGTTACAGATACTTAACTGATAAAACTAATCGTACCTCCGGCCTGCCAACTTCAAACTTCGTGTTCAATTACAAATACCCGGCTACCGATGTATCCTTTATTCCATCCACATGGTAATCATTCAATTTAATCCCTACTTTTGATTGTAGTTAGCTATTTTCAATCAACATAAAACCGGGTAAGTTATATGAAAAAACTATTGATGATGCTCTCCTGCTCTCTGCAGGGGATAATTGCTATTGGACAGTTAAGCGACAAGCTGGTGTCCATCATTCCGGAACCGGTAAAAATCGTAAAAAATACCGGCTATTTTAAATTACCGGCTGTTATGTCAATTGAAGTACCTTCCCATCCTGAACTACAATCAACCATTCAATTTCTACGGCAGCGGATGAGTGTACCAACCGGGTACAAAGTATCCTTCACTAACCAATCAGCAAATGCAAACATCCGCCTAACCCTCAATAAAAAAACCGATGCCATTATTGGTAACGAAGGGTACCAGTTAGCCGTCACCCCCAAAATGATTACCATCAGTGCCAATAAACCAGCCGGGTTATTCTATGGTGTTCAAACATTGCTTCAGTTATTACCGCCATCAATAGAAAGCGATGTAGCGGTACAAACCAGTCGATGGCAGGTGCCTTGTGTTCACATTACAGATTATCCGCGTTTTGGATGGAGGGGATTGATGTTTGATGTATCCCGGCATTTTTTTACTAAAAAGGAGGTGACTGATTTTATTGACCACATGGCCCGGTATAAATTC
>JBBQTL010000219.1:0-9839 GCA_038213285.1 Chitinophagales bacterium | reverse complement strand
ATTTAATGGTAAATCGCCGTTTGCATTTGGAATATGCAAGCCGTCAAACTCAGCCAATACTACCGCCTGGATTACCGTAAAACCCTGTTCGGCCCGGCGGTTTAAATAATAATCAGCCTCCTGCCGGTTAAGGCGTTGGAACAGTTCCCAGCCAGTATTCTATATCTCTTAAACTTTTTCTATAGCTGAACTGTGCAAAACTCATCACTAAAAATTGTTCCCAGCATGTGAAACTCTTTACACCCTGGTTGCCATAATATCGCTTTACACAAAGGTCAAAATCATACCAATAAATTATTTCAAATAACTGTGCAAAAATGTATTTACCTTGATTCATTGCTAAATCTAATAGCAAAAAATCACTTTTGAGTTCAAATCGTCAAATCCCCAAAATCGTTTAAAAGCTTAACAGCATTAGATTTCCAACTTTTTATATAAATTGTACCGGACAGTAATGATTTCGTTATTATAATTAATACCGCCTTTGAACGAGCCGGATACAAAAGCGAGCATACCCATATCAATAGTAATATCAACCAATGGCATCCACATGGTTATCGTTTTTATCGTATCAATATGCCAGTAGTATTGCTCCTGATGCCTGGGGGTATGCCCGCCGCCGGGTTCTTTAAACAAGGCCTCATCTTGGTAGAGGTGTACATTCTTTACGCCCAGCAAATCAGCCGCTGCTTTAGCACACCGTTTTGACATCACAAACTTTTTTACACCCTCTTCGTTGCGGCAAAGGTTCATGATTTGCAAAAAGCTTTGCCGCAAGTATCACGTTCTTCCAGTTTCCTTTTTTCTGTATTATATTTTTCAGCGGCTTCTATAATTATTTGTCTGTAGATACTGGCTTCCGCTGCATTTGATAATACGGGTGTAAGCACATGCCCATTTTCATTTGAAAAAATTAATGAGTGTGTCAGGGATATTGAAATGTTCATTCAGCTCCGGAAGTTTACTTTGATTTGTAAGCATATATTTTGCTTTTATTTTTAATAATCATTATTGATACTATTTAGCTTTTTCTAATCACTTGCGCCTTATCACTGTTCTTTGAAACCACTATGGTGCCTTTCTTTTTGTCATCAAGAAAAATCATATCCCGTACATCACCCTTTATCAGCAAGCCTGTTTCATTTCGTGGTATTACTTTAAAACTGCCTTTGCCATCCCCCGCAAGCAAAAGACCAATTGAAGCATCGCAGGCCCCATATTGCACACGAAAAGGATAAAAATTTCCCGATAATAAAATATCCAAATTGCCATCACCGCTAAAGTCTTTTGCAATTATTCCCTGCACAACAGAAAACTGTGCTTCTAATGGCAGCACATGTAATTCAAATTGGTTGTTGCCTTTATTCTCCAGCCAGGAAGTTTGTAAATTGTAAACGTTAAAAACAGTTGACTTAGCTACTGCTTCAGCCGGGAACATTTCATTAATGCCGGCATTTGCATAGTCTGCATACTTTAAAAATTTCTTTTTTATAGCAGGCAGGGCATCCTGAATTTCATCAAAGGTTGCTATAGGATAACTTTTCCCCTGTATATAATTGCAAACGATTGGAATATTTTTTTCAAAACCGCCAAAGTCGCCGGAATAGATTTGCAACGGTTGTGCTGCAGAAGCAGTAAACTGTGTATTCAGCCCCAAGTTGCCGACAATAAAATCAACATCACCGTCTTTATCCAAATCAGCGGAAGTAATTTTATACCATAACCCGTTGCTCTTTGCAAGACCTGCTTTGTCAGTTATATCTTCCAGTTTTCCTTTTTTATTATGAAATATTTTTACCGGCATCCATTCTCCTGTCATAATTAAATCAGGCCAGCCGTCTTTGTCTATATCTGTCCATACAGCATCCGTTACCATACCTGGCTCCCTTAATGCAGGGTTTACATCATTGGTAGCAACGGCGAATTTTACCTGCTTTGTTTTGGGGTTGTAATCATTACGCAAAATTCCTCCTGGACAGGTAAAGGGATAACTGCCCGGCTTTATTCTTCCCCCAACAAATAAATCTATATCACCATCCTTGTCATAATCGGCAGCAGCAACACATGCGCCGCTTGAAAATTCTTCCGGCAATGAACCGTTAAGCGCTTTACTAAAATTTCCTGCCCCATCATTTAAATACAACCTGTCCTGCAGTTCGGGAGAACCTATCTGAAATTCACTACCGCCACTCACTACATACAAGTCCATATCGCCATCATTATCTGCATCAAAAAAAACAGAACCTACATCTTCACAGTTTTTATCCGCCATCCACGGCTGCTGTTTGGCTTGTATAAATGAACCAGCCTTTTCCATCAGGTAAAGCATACCAGACTTGCCAGCAGGGCCGCCAATAAAAAAATCCTCAAGGCCATCCTTGTTTACATCAGCTTTAGACATTTTTGGGCCTTGCCTCGACAGTTGCTCCAGTGTTAACCGCTCCATCTTAAAATCAACATAATTATTTTCCTGCTGCATAAAATCAATGCCTGCGTTATCTGTAGCATCAGTAAACAATGTCTGAATGTTTATATTACCATTTCTATTATCAGAAATTGTTTCTACTTGTTTTAATGCAATGAGTGTATCGCTTTTAAAGTTTTTTATCATTGATATTTCCCCATCCGGCCATTTAATGGTTAGCTTCTTCACAATTTTATTTTTTCCTACCCCAAAATGAAGAACCGGGTCAACAGAAGATTGATAACCCCGTACCGTATAATTTTCAAGAAACTGATTTCCGCTATCAGTTTGCAGGTAAAGTTTCGCTCCAACAGCAAAAGGATTTTTGCCGCTGCCGCTTAATTTTATCCTTAGAAAATGATTGCCGGTGATTTTTTCAGCATTGTTTTTATAAATGCCTGCAGCCTCATTTGTATAATTAGTGATTAAATCAAGGTCGCCATCATTATCCAAATCAGCATAAACTGCACCAGTAGTAATATTGGGTCCACCCAACCCCCAGGATGAAGAAACGTTCTCAAAAGTCAGGTTGCCTTTATTCCGGTACATATAATCAGTCACTTTTGTAGAAGGCATTTTCTTCACTAAATCATAAATCGCTTTTTTACTCTCTGCTTTGCCCTTTTCACCAAATAGCTCTTTGCCGGAAGCTCTAGCTGTTTCCAATGCCGCCTGAACATCATACTTTACAAAATCCTGGTTGGTAAAATCACGTAGATAGCCGTTTGTAATGAATAAATCCTTAAAGCCATCATTATCATAATCTGCCAGCAATGCACTCCAGCTCCAGTCTGTATTTGAAATGCCGGACAACTGACCAATTTCACTAAACACCGGCATACCGACTTTATCAAGCCCCTGGTGGAGTTGCAACATGTTACGCATCTGCTGTCGTTTATAACCGCTATCCACCGCTAACTGGTATTTGTCATATTCATCAGGGCCTTTCAATAATTTCTGGCGGCGGTTATCTTCGGGCAGCATATCAAGTGAAACAATATCAGGCAGGTTATCATTATTGATATCGGCAATATCATTACCCATCGAAAATTTAGAAAGGTGCCCGAATGATTTCGCAGTACAATCCGTAAATGTTCCGTTGCGGTTATTGAGGTATAAAAAATCCTGCTCATCATAATCGTTGCTCACATACAGGTCAGCATAGCCGTCATTATTAACATCGCTCACTGCAACACCCAAACCAAAATTTAAACCGCTTCCATGAATACCTGCCGCTTCACTTACATCCGTAAAATGATTATCATCATTTCGATAAAGCCTGTTGCCAAAATAAGGGTGCCTTGTATTTCGCAGTTTTGTTGTATTAAAGAACGGAGAGTAAAATGTTTTGGAATGGTTCAGCAGGAACATATCCAAATCGCCATCATTATCGCAATCAAAAAAAACAGCCTGTGTGCTGTAAGTACCCGGTGCATCTAATCCATAAGCAGCAGCCTGTTCTTCAAATACCGGCTCAACGCCATTCTTAATGCCTTTGTTTATAAACAACTGGCTTGCCCTTTGGGCATCTGTCCCCAACCCGGAATAGCATACATAAATATCCAGCAAGCCGTCACCATTTACATCCGCCATGCTCACGCCGGTTTTCCATCCTTTCTTTCCGGCTGCACCAGCCTTTTCCGTAATATCTTCAAAAACAAAATTTCCTTTATTCAGGTACAATTTATTTTCCACTGTATTGCCAGTAAAATAAATATCTACCAGGCCATCATTATTTATATCACCTGTAGCCACACCTCCGCCATTGTACAAATATTCATATTGCATTACATTCAGTTCTTCAGTTTCTTCCAGGTGGTTTTCAAAACTGATATTCGTTTTATTCACAGCCATTTTTGAAAACATCGTTTCGGTTTTGGATTTGCATGCCGAAAAGGCGATGATGACTATATAAAAAGGAAGCAAGCGTTTTCTTAGACCAAGGCGTTGTACTTCTATTAAGCTGCTGTTGCGTCGCACTCTTGTGCCGCATATCGCTATGCTGCAAGAGGCACTCATTTTATATAAATTTTGTAACAACATCAATAACCAATTATTTATTTTCTTTTATTATCTGCTGCAATGCATACGCTGATTTTTTCCATTGCTTATCGCCTGAAAATATACCCCACAAATCAAACAGCGGGTGCTTGTCGTATTTACTGTCTTCACCCACCTGGTAATAAGAACATGATGCATCAAAGCCTCCTTCATATTCATCTATTGCACACCACAGAAAAATATTGCCATAGCCCTCTATCTTCAATAGTTTAGGAAAAAGGTCTTTGAGCCATATAGCCCTTAAACTATCTTCTCTCGGATGCATTTTACTATTTATAATTTCAGCCGCTGTCCAGGCTCTTGTGCCTGATTTTTTTGCAGTATCTCCATCCATTTGTTTGCTGCCCGTGCCCCACCAGCCAATTTCCGTTATCCAGAAAGGCTTATCCTTCAGGCCATGCTTAATCATGTCGTTCCTGAAATTTGTTGCATCCTACACTTCCAGATCAGCAGTTGCATCCTGCCTGAATACATCCCATTTAGAATAACTATGTGCATTATAAATATCCACATAGTCTGCTGAGTTTTGCCAAAAATATTCCCTGTTTTCCTTGGGAAGCAGGTAAACAGCGAAGGAAAGAATAAATAATTTTTTATCAATAGAGCGAATGATTTGTGCAGATGGTTTAAGTATCTTGTCAACATAATCTTTTGTGGTCAAATCAAAATGCTGATGGCCTGGTTCATTCATTATTTCCCAGTAGTCAATTTTATCAGCATACCGTGTTACCTATGCTTTTACAAAATCCTGTAGGTATTCGGGGTGGTTGTTCAACACATCCGTAATGCTGTCGCCTGCCCATGCAGGTACTCTTGAAAAATCGAAATGCCCACCCAATGTTGCAACAAGATTAATCCCGTTATCATAAAAGTAGTTAACTATTTCATCGTATGTTTTCCAGTCGAACTTATTTTTTTCAGGTTGTATATCATTCCAGGAAAAAGTCAGCCGGTTCCACTTTACACCTAATTTACTATACTGATTCAGCAGCCAGGTTGTATTGTTATTAAAATCGTAATACCTCGGCCTGTTTATATCAGGCCGCAAAAAATTTAGCCATATATGGTTCCTTACCTGCTGCCCCCTGGCAACAATAAAAAAAGCTGTGAATAAAAAAATCGTAACAAGCGCCTTTATACCTTTTTTGATTATTAAAAATCTACATTCCATTTATTTTTCCATTGTATAATTGGTTTACCTTTTTTTATAATTAAAGGCAACCAAACATATCTTGAATCCTGCAGGTCTGTTTTGTTCCACTTGTCGGCTAAAAAAATAAACTTATTCTTATTCCCAGGCAGGGGCATTACAAAGCTGCTTTGAGATTGAAAAGTACTATCAGCTCCGTCTCCCATACACGGATTACCCAATTGCTTCCATTCTCCCATAATATTATCAGCAACCACAGTGGATGCAGCATTGGGTAACCAACCAGTACAGGCCGATGTAATAAGATAATATTTTTTTTTGTGCTTAAATACGGCAGGGGCTTCACGGGACTGGTCTATCAATATTCTTTTTTCACTGTTGGTATGCGACAGATAATCATCAGTTAATAAAGTAATATGTATGGTTTTATTATCTTCTGAAGAGAAGAAATGATAGGCCTTATCATCTTCATCCTTGTAAATTGTCATGTCTCTTGCCATACTACCATTAGGCCTTACACTATTTATATAAGTAAATGGCCCTATCGGTTTATCACTAATGGCAACGCCGGAACGGGCATAAGAATATTCTTTCGAATCAATGTGCATCCACATTACGAACTTCCCTGTTTTTTTATTGTAAATTACTTTGGGCCTTTCAATTACATTACTAGTGTCAAGGTCATGGTTTGCATACCCGGTTTTTGCAGTTAAAGCAACCCCTTCATATTTCCAGTTTAATAAATCGTTGGAAGAGTAGCATGACACACCACCTGCAGGAACCCGGTAGCATTCCCAGGCCTGGTTACTAACCAGCCATGTTGTACCTTTTTTTATCTCACCATACAGATAATAGGTTCCCTCATGTTGCAAAATTCCTGCACCATGTGCATTAATAACATTGCCATCCGTATCCTTCCATATATCGCCGGTGGTAAATGCTACTTGTGCATTGCTGTTTTTACATGAAAGTAAAAATGCCGCTATAATAATACTGGAAACCCTTATTGTTTTTATCATGTTTTTAATTGCCATATCATTATATTAATGCCGCTTTGTTGTATGATATCAATTTTCCCATACTCATTCTAACAATTTCATCAATCCATCTGTTTCTATTAAAAAAAATGGGGAGGCTGTTATTTTCATTATGACTAATTTCTTATCCGCTGCCCCAACGATTACACTTCTTGCCATTGGAGAAGCCCCTTTTAAATTTTATTTTCTGATAATAAGGTGTATCATCTTATTATTTGCTTTTGAATAAATCCGCCAATTTAATTTTTTTTCAAATAGAGGGAAGCTGGCATTTTACTTAGAATAGCTAAATGGAGCCTCCCTGTAACAACCTTAACTGCTATATGAAAAACGTTCAGGTAATTCATAGTGCATTTTCTAACTTGTGCACCCATGCATATTCACAGGGCATAGTTATTGGATTTAATAACGGGGATTCGATATTTAATACAGCATTTTTAAATTGGATTTTTAGTTTTGTGTTCACGCCTTCCATTTTTACCGACACCGGTCTTTTGATACCAGTAATTGCTATTTCATTTTCCCATTTTTTGAGTATCACAAATAAATTTTTCCCTTTTGCCGTGAAAAAAACTTCGTTGTCCTTCTGTAGGAGAGGAACATCTTTTAGGCTGCGGTTCCATAATTAGCATCCCCGTTTACTTTCAACCAGTGAAAAAAACTTTATCATTTTCGTATTACCTTAATAGTTATAATTGTTTCTAAAAAATATTATTTATATTTTACCTCCTCCTTGTAGAATATTCACTATTCCAACCACAGTATTTCATAAGGGTTCATCACCATTTCCTTTTCTAATTTCCTTTGTGTTATCCTGTCTGTTGCACCCTTTTTCAATTTTACAGGAATTGATTTTGAACTTGTATTTAAAATGATAGTGCTGCTATCAGTTCTTGGTATGGCTTGGACATTTTCGTCTAATATGTTTTCAAGAAAAGTATTCTGTATACCTTTTGTAATTTCCTGAATCAACGATTCCGCCGATTTATCAGATGGGAAAAAGCCAAGTTTGATAACGCTTCCTGCACCAACATTTTTTATTGTTGCCGCAGGACGGTTGTGTAAAATATCAGATGCCGGTGTGTGGAATGTTGCTATAACGGTTGCTCCTTCTCCGGGTTCCAGTAATTCAAAAAAACCATTCATGCCAACAATGGAGCTATCCGTTAGCAAGCTATTCCATACCGCTTTTTGATTAGGCAAATCCATTTGCCTGCCATTGAACCGGATAGTTCTTACAAGCGTACCGCTTAATGAGGAAAGCAATTTATTAAAACCGTTTTTCAGGTAAACCCCTTCGCTGGTCTGATATTCCGTCATAGGCAAAATAAGTACCGTGCCACCCTGCAATGCAAATGTTTCAAGTGCTTTGACCGCTGCGGAATCTTCCAGTACGATACTGGTTACCACAATTACTTTATACTGTTTCAGTTTTTCAATTCTTGTTTGTTCCGGTGTTAAGGCATCAATACCAATGCCCAGCCGGTGAAAAGCATTCACAGTTTTTTCTATCATTTCTTCTGCCGGATAATAATTGATGTTGGCATGTGTACCGTTGGGGAAGGTATGCTCCACCAATCGTGAATTGAAATCCGTTATAAAAGCAGCATCAGCTTTCACAGGATTGTTCACCAAAGTTGTTCCCCATTTTTTATAAAAAGTACCTGTTTCTTTTATCCATGCAAAATCGGGTTCAAATTTTTCTGACCAATCCGTTACGCCTCCCCATTGCGGCCATTGCCCGGATGCAAAACGATTGGCCGTCCAGTGCAGTTGCATTACTGAACCAAAAGCCGCCGGGTGTATCATCCACATCATAAACTGTTCCCTGGTACCGCAGTTATCATAAGTTCTTACGTCGGCTGCCACACCAATCCTTGTTTCAATGCTGAGGAATTTATTTATGTTATTTGAATTTCTCGATAAATCATACAGGAAAGAAATATGCCGCCACCTTTCGGGCACATCTTCTATGCTTTGGTAAAAAGTAAAGCCGGAGATATCCATCGCAAGCTTTGCTTTTGGGTGGTCAACCGGAAGAATAAAGGGATTTGTCCAGTTAGTAGTAATCCATTGTTTTACTCCTGCAGTTCTTAATGTATTGCGCTGCATAATAAAATTATCAAGTAAGGCTTCAGTACTATATTGCTGAAACAAAGTCCACAACTGAGCCATAAAAAAACCTTCGCTGGTTTGCCCTGGTATGAATACATCTTCAAAATTCCGCACCTGCAAACCCCATTCAATTAAGCGGAGTTTTGTATTGAAATTATCAACCGTCTTATATTTTTTTTTCAACCAATTGGTCCAGGCTCTTTCATTAGCTGGATTGTAGTCAATAAAATTAATATTGAATAGGGGTGGGTCGGGTTCATTATCCAATTGCCAGGCAACAACAGCAGGATGACGTCCGAATTCTTTTCCCAATGCAGTAACATATCTTTTTACTGCAGCAACATATAAAGGATGAGTACGGCAAATATCTTTACGGCCCATCGGATGGGCTTTAGAACCATCCCTGTAAACAACTAACACTTCGGGATGTTCTGCCGATAGCCATTGTGGTGGAAAATAACTACAGGTGCCCAGCATGGCTTTCATGTTTCGCTTGTGCATTTCATCCAGAAAAAAACGTAGCCAGCCAAACTTAAATACACCCGGTGCTGTTTCAATATTACCCCAGGAAGATTCACCTACCCGGATAAAATTTACGTTGGCTGATTGTAATGAATCAAGTAAAGTGATTTGCTGTTCTTTCGTAAGCCATTCGGGGTAGGCGGAGAACCCATAATAAAATTCGGGGATAGTAACAGGCTGTTGCTGACCAGTTACCTGTAATGAAAATATTATTGATAATAAAAGTGAATAAAATAGGCTTTTATTATGCTGAAATAATTTTCTACCTATTTGCATTTATTATTTTATTGTAACTTCAACAAAGCCAATAGCTCCGCTGGTATTAAATTTTTTATTGCTGTGCAAATTGTTCCATTCCGGAGTTTCTTTAAATCCTGTATAAAAAACGGTGTATTTACCATTGCCTTCATGTACTAATCCCAATGGCGTTCTTACATCTTTTACCCATCCCTTGCTTATATCGCCAACGGAAACCGGTGTACCCCTTTTC
>JBBQTL010000218.1:0-9843 GCA_038213285.1 Chitinophagales bacterium | reverse complement strand
GTTTCCGCGGCTATACCATCCCTGAATTACAGGAACAATTACCTAAAGTTCCGGGAGGTGCCGAACCATTGCCGGAAGGTTTATTTCACCTGATGTTATTGGGCGAGTTACCTACCGAAGACCAGGTAAACCACATGACCTCGGTATTACAACGCAGAAGTCATGTACCCAGCCATGTATTTGATACGATTGATGCAACTCCCATCAGCACGCATCCCATGACGCAGTTTGTAATTGCCATCATGGCCTTGCAAACAGAAAGTAGTTTTGCAAAAAAATACGCTGCAGGAATGAGTAAGAAGGACTATTGGGAAGCTACATTTGATGATTCGATGGACCTGATTGCACGCCTGCCGAGGGTTGCCGCCTATATTTACCGGCGCAAATATAAGCATGGCGATCATATACAGCCTAACGGTTTGTTGGATTGGTCAGGCAATTTTGCTCATATGATGGGTTACGACAGCGATGATTTTAAAGAACTGATGCGATTGTATATGACCATTCATGCCGACCATGAAGGTGGCAATGTATCAGCACATACTACCCACCTGGTAGGTTCCGCATTAAGTGATCCATACCTTGCTTTTGCGGCAGGTATGAATGGCCTTGCCGGCCCGTTACATGGACTGGCAAACCAGGAAGTGATAAAATGGATTTATGAAATGCAGGAAAAATTAGGCACTGATTTACCTGCAAGGGAGGAGATAGAAGAGTATGTGCGGGAGACGATCACTGCGGGCAAAGTAGTACCTGGCTACGGTCATGCTGTGTTAAGAAAAACAGACCCCCGTTTTACTGCTCAAATGGAATTTGGCAAAAAACACATGCCGCAGGATAAATTGTGCCGTACAGTATGGAACATTTACGAAATGGTTCCTCCTGTTTTAAAATCTTTAGGAAAAATAAAAAATCCATGGCCGAACGTAGATGCTCATAGCGGAGCTTTACTGGTGCATTATGGCATGGTGGAATATGAATTTTACACCGTTCTTTTTGGCGTATCCAGGGCATTGGGTGTACTGGCCAGCCTTTGCTGGGACAGGGCACTGGGTTTCCCGCTGGAGCGCCCTAAATCTGTAACCACCGATTCGGTAAAATCCTGGCTGGATGGAAAGGGAGAGATTTGGGGAGATTAAAACTTACATCATTGATATTTATAAATGCCCCGAAACTATTCGGGGTTTTTTGTTAATTTGAAAGCCTAAATGAAAATACTGTGATTAAAAACCTCCTTCTATCTTTTTCGCTGGTAACATCCGGTTTTGTTGTAGCCGCACAGGATAAAAAAGCATCTTCCCCGCCTGCCAAAATAAATCAGCACCTGAAAGTGTTTGAACAGGCCATCAATAGCGGTGACGCCGGAACTGCTACCATTGCATTAAATTATTATCTCATAGAGCCGGGCAGTAACAACAATTATGCTGACACCCTGGCTATGCTTTACATGCAGCAGGGTGCGTACCCACAGTGTTACTACTGGACACAAAAACGCTTACTGGTAAACCCCGATAATAGTAACCTGCTGGAATTGAAAGGCATTTGCCTGGATAAATTACAGCAGCCTAAAGAAGCGATTGATATATTTGAAAAATTATTCAAAAAAACGCAGAGCCCCTACCACGCTTATAAATTAATGGAACTGCAGTACGGCATCAAACGCTTAACAGAATGCCTGGAAACAGCGCAGGCCGCAGAGAAATTGACCTACCAGCCTAACTTTATTATGACTTATAATGTAGGACAGCAAGTGGGCAGAACCTATTTGCAGGCGGGTGTATACAATATTCATGGTCTTGCTTTATACGACCTGGACAAAAAGGCCGAAGCAAAACTGTATTTTGAAAAAGCCCTTGCACTGGATACCAGTTTTGCATTGGCAAAACAAAACCTGGAAGCAATGCGTAGTATTGAAAGCGGCGGGGCACAAGGTAAACTGTTACCCAATCAACAAACAGGCTCCTCACCTGCCAATAAACAAAATTAAAATTGATTTTGGAAGCAATGGGCGGTGCCACTATATTTGCAGTCCGAAAGGGGAATTAGCTCAGTTGGTAGAGCGCTTGCATGGCATGCAATAGGTCACCGGTTCGAATCCGGTATTCTCCACCGAAGCATGAAGGTTGCCATTGATTGGTCACCTTTCTTGTTTTTATAAGTGCAATAGAAAGTGCATTGGTGAAGTGCAATTCATTGTTATTTCATTGTTTTAGAATCACTTCACTTCTGTTTCAGTATTTGAATTAATCCCTTTAACTGCATCAATCATCAAATGAATTGAGTTCAGGGCAGGACTGTAACTGGAATAAACTCAAATAATAATTCTTTAATGGTTTACAAAAACTACTTTTGTTGCCTGAATATTTCGTTTCTTGCCCACCTATGATATTTGGTTACATTTTCGTTACTGCCGGATTTGATTTCGTGCTTAAAAACAACTTCATCATTCAATTTAGTAATCAGCACTTTTTCTTCTGTTTGCCCCGTTATTAATTGATATTCAACATTGCTTTTTCTATTAGTCCATTTAGTAATAGCTACCCACACTCTACCCTTTTGATATATTCTTTCTTGCATCGTATCAATACCCAACTCAGTTTTCATTATCAATATCCTTTCCTAAGCGATTTCCGATTGAAAATCCTATACAACAAAATATAATAGCCGACAGTGCAACCACATAATATATCATTGGACTACGCAGTGAATGTTTAATCGTATTCATACTTCCTATTCCCTTATTAAGTCTTTCTTTATTTGCGCAACTAAATTATCCTTAATAGAAAATTCAGCTTTAATTCCAACTATAGTCATACATTTTGATTAAGATATATTAAAGGAACACTTTTTAATTATAATTTCAATAGATGGATTCTATTGGGTCGAATTAGTGGGAAGATACAGCCGCTTCGAAAGGAATAACAGAGCCAATTGTGAAAGCTACGATAACCTACAGCAGATTGACCGAATAGAAAAACTGCTAACAACCTTGGTGCAAGTGTAGCAGACCGTCTGGCTGTTAACAGGAGAATCAAATTTTACCAACCTGATAAACCTTAGAAATAATTTTTTTTCGTCGATTGTGCTTTTTTTAAGTCTTGTGCGAATAATTGGTGTAAAGGTTGAAAACCTGTTAAATTAAATGAACGAAAAGGAGCAAAGACAATATTTTCAAAAAATCATCGGGCAACACAAAGGTATTTTATACAAAGTGTCCCATGCGTATTGTCCAAACGAAGACGACAGGCAAGACCTCATCCAGAAAATGATGATACAGGTTTGGCAATCAATCCCCCGATACAATAACCAATTTAAAATTTCCACCTGGCTGTATCGTATTTCACTGAATATTGCCATTTCATTCTACCGAAAAAATATAACAAGATCAAATAAATATACCATGCTGAACGAGCAAACAGCACAAATACCAACGGAAGAAAAGATTACTGAAGAAAGACAATTGAACTTATTGGAACAGTTTATCAATGAACTTAAAGAGATAGACAAAGCCCTGATGATATTGTATCTGGAAGACAAAAGCCACGCTGAAATTGCCGAAATATTAGGTATGTCAATTAGCAACGTAGGAACAAAAATTGTACGTATCAGGGAAAAGTTAAAAACCCGATTTTCACAATTAAAATCATAAACCATGAACGAATTGGAATTAAAAAAACTTTGGCAAACAACTAACGAAAAGTTGGAAAAAACCCTTGCCATTGATAGAATCAATTCAACTGAAATCTCACAGTTAAAACTGTATCATTTTATTTCATCAATGAAGCCAGTAAAAATTTTTACGCTCCTGGCAGGCATCATCTGGGTTGGATTAGGATCAATCATACTTGCACATATATATCTTTATACCTTTTCTGAATCGAATAAATTTTTCCTCTTTTCGGCCTCTTTCCAGGTTGGGTTGACTGCCATTGCATTATTCATTTATCTCTACCAGCTCATCACCATTTACCAGGTGGACATCACCGCCCCAATTCTAAAAACACAGCAAAAATTAGCAAGCCTGAAAATAACTACGCTTTGGGTTACACGCATTCTCTTGCTTCAGCTTCCCGCCTGGACAATCTTCTGGTGGAATGAAGTGATGTTCCGGGAATGGAATATTTTTCAATGGTTAATAACAGGAAGTATTACAATTGCATTTGTTATTGCAGCGTTTTGGCTATTCTTTAATATCAAATTTGAGAACAAGGATAAAAAATGGTTTAAACTCATTTTTAATGGAAAAGAATGGACCCCTTTGATGAAATCAATGGAGCTATTGGATCAGGTAAACGAGTATCAGGCTAACGTTATACCTGGAACAAACGCCGACAGTTAACTTAAAGAAAACCCTCTTGAAAGTCAACTTGCTGGTAGTATTGCCTGCACACCTCAGTTTAAATTAAACCGCTCAAATATTTCAAAAAGCTGAACCAACAAAGCAGGACAAGAAAAGGGGAATTTAAAAGTGTTTATATAAATTAATGTCTGGTATTTATCAATTGGAATTCGACAAATCAATTAAATTTAAAGTCGGAAATAAGGCTATTTTTACTTGCCAGAAACTAAAAAAAAGAGTTATGAAAAAAAAGAGCATTCTAATAATAGCCGTTTTAATAGTGTTGAGTACCTATGCCCATGAATATGTTCTAATTGCATCCGAATTTAATGTGCAAAGAGGCGATACGTTGGAATTGCATCTATTTGTAGCTGATGGTTTTAATATTGAATTGGAACGACCTCTTCAAAAAGAGATCATTAAGAAATTTGAACTCACTACACAAAATACGAACATCGACCTCCTTGCTGAAAACAAAGACGCCTCATATCCTATCTTAAAAAGGAAAGTTGATTTTGATGGACTTGGATTAATCCACATGGAAAGAGGCTACTCAAAAATCACCCTCGAAAACAAGAAATTTATAAGTTACCTTGAAGAAGATCATATCGAAAACATTAATATTCAGAAAAGCACTAAAAAAGAACAAAGAGAAAGGTATTCGAGATATATAAAATGCCTGGTTCAAAGTGGCAAATCAAATGAAGACACTTCATATAAAATTATAACCGGCCATCAATTCGAAATTATTCTTTTGCAAAACCCTTACAGAATTCAAATTGGTAAGAGTTTGCAAGCACAGGTTTTTTTTAAAGGAATCCCACTTGCAAATAAGGTAATTACTATTAGAAATAGAACAGGTGGTGAATCTGCAACCAGACAATTATCGCGGACTAACGCCAATGGCATTTGCACATTTATGATTAACCGGAAGGGTGATTGGTTCATACATGCAACGCAAATGATTAAGTGCCCTGAGCCGTCCGAAGCAGATTGGGAAAGCTATTGGACCTCCTATAGTTTTGGCATTAAGTAATACGGCAAGGGCAAACGTACAGCAAACCAAAACACCATTCTGCAGATGTACAATTATCCAAAACCTGCCTGGTTCATCATATAGAATTCTGGCAAAGTATGAGCAGTGTATTTCACATTTGTTGCGGACTGGGATGCCAACCTTAACCGTATTTTCTCTTGGTTAAAACTGAGTAGCAAAATCATCAAAGCAATTAAGGCTTTCAACAGATAACATCATTAAACTAACAGAACTTTATAAAAGTGATATCAACAGGCTATAGCTTAGAAAAAAGTACTTCGTTAAATTGGTTAACACATGGGAAGTTCAACCCTACTTCGCCACGCTACCGGATAAGAATCGTTCTTGCAAAAAACATCTGCTTCCTGCATGAACACATTGAGACTTGTCGCCTTTTTTCATTACGCCTCAGGGAAATCATCGGGCATATTCATGAGCGGCATTCAAATTGAGTTTTTCAATCAGACTTTCATTACGTTTTGCAAAATCTTCTGAAGGGCTGGCGTTAAAACCTTCCTGCTTCATCACTGTACCGGTTCATCCTATTTCTTTCAAAATAAAGCAGGAGGCAAGCTACCAAAAATGCCTTTCCAGCACAACCTTCAAGGATAAAAGTCGCTCTGGCAGGCATTCCGCCCATGTAATGGGTTCTTTTCAAAACTTTAACTTAAACTGGCTCAATTCTTATTATCATTGCATTGAACATTTCAATCACCTCATTTTTAACATCACACATCATGAAATTATTAATCTCTACTCTATTCATCGGGCTGGTAATGTTATCATCCTGCGGTACTTCAAACGTAAAGGAGCCCGAATACCGGGATATCCGGGAAATAAAACTGATTGAAATAGGTTTGTTACAATCTACAGCGGGTATTGACCTCGTTTATTACAATCCCAACAATTTTGGTGTACAGGTGGCCGAAGCCCGCGGTGATGTTTATGTCGACAATCAGTTTCTTGGTCGTTTTGGACTGAAGGATATAGTACAGGTACATAAAAAATCCGAGTTTGTGCTTCCCGCAATCATTAAACTGGACATGATAGGGGCAATTAAAAACCAACGCGAAATTTATAAAAAAAAGGAAGTACTAGTCCGCATTGATGGCATGGCAAGGCTCACGAAGGCTGGATTCTCAAGAGACCTCCCCATCAAGTATGAAGGCATGCAAAACATTGAACGTTTCAGAAGCCTGATTGGAAATAAACTGTAACAGTATGCTTCTTTCTATACTTTGGGTTACGAACGGGCGGCTTTCTGGCCAGCAATGACTTTAACAATACCCCCACAAAAATAAATTCTACAATCAAATGTACAGCTGTGGGCTCATCTATGCCTTCCGTTAAATACCTGATGCTTGTAAAAAAGAATACCGATTATTTCTTGCTTTGATGTAACCGGGATGCTATTTACAAACGTTCTGCCAATGGCACTATTTTTCTAACTTGCTAACCAACTCATTTTACAATAAAAAACTTCCAAACTGCTTTATTTTTCTAGCAAGAATATTTATTTCCTGCCCAACCCATAACAACATTTCGGCCAACAAGCCTTACTTTCGTTGAATGTTTTTTACTTGCTAATCAATCCTTCATTCAATCCTCCGGAAACAAACGTTATAATGAATTTTAAAATCCAATTAGTACCCATCCTGATCCATTTATTGTTGATTAATCCAGGCGCCTTTGCCCAGGAGGAATTCATCAACGCCAATCAGCAAATACCCGCCCATCCCAGGATACTGATGCTGAAAGGAGAAGAGGCTGCCATCAAAAAAACAATGTCACTCGATGCCACCTGGATGACCGCACATCAGGCCATCCTTGCAGAATCAGACAGGTTGCTCAGCGAGGCGCCCATTGAAAGGATACAGGTTGGCCGTCGCCTGCTCGCCAAGTCGAGAGAGGCCTTGCGACGTATGCTGATGTTCTCTTATGCATACCGCATGACTGGTGACCAAAAGTACCTGCAAAGAGCAGAGAAGGAATTGTTGGCCATCTCCAAATTCAGCGACTGGAACCCAAGTCATTTTTTAGATGTAGCGGAAATGACAATGGCTGTAGCAATCGGGTACGACTGGCTGCATGATCAACTCCCCACCGAATCCAAAGCCATTATCAAAGCAGCCATTTTGAAAAAGGGCCTGGAACCTTCGCTCAATACAAAATACAATAGTTGGCTGAAAGCAGAACATAACTGGAACCAGGTATGTAATGCCGGTATGACCTTTGGCGCAATGGCCATCTATGAAGACGAGCCGGTATTGGCCAGGCAAATTATCAACCGGGCCATTGGTTCAATCGTGTTACCCATGAAGGATTTTGGACCAGATGGCGTATACCCCGAGGGATACGGCTATTGGGGATATGGCACCAGCTTTAATGTACTTTTTATCAGCGCCATTGAAAAGCTGTTTGGAAAAGATTTTGGTTTAAATGAAATGCCGGGCTTTTTAAAAACGGCGGCCTTTATGGAAAACATGACCGGCCCTTCCGGAAAACCTTATAATTATTCAGATGCCGGTTCAAACGGCGGATTGCATCCTGCTATGTTTTGGCTGGCAGGTAAAGTAAACGACCCGTCGCTATTATGGGTAGAACGCAGCTATCTGAAAAATTTATCACCGGAGCAGTTGGTGAAAGACCGCCTGTTTACCACCATCATGCTGTGGAGCGGCGGTATGCAGATGGATAAAATTCCAGCCCCTGCCAACAAAATGTGGGTAGGCCATGGAAAAAACCCGGTTGCTATGATGCGCACTTCCTGGACCGACTCCAATGCGATTTATGTGGCCATGAAAGGTGGCTCAGTTTCCGTGAACCATGCTCACATGGATATTGGTTCCTTTATCATGGAAGCGAACGGCGTAAGATGGGCCATGGATTTTGGCATGCAGGAATATGAGTCGCTGGAATCGAAGGGCATTCAATTATTTGGAAGAACCCAGGATGCCCAGCGATGGACGGTATTTCGCTATACCAATCTTGTACACAATACACTCGCTGTAAATAACCAGCACCAGGATGTTACCGGTTTTGCTCCTATCTCCAGTTCCGGAAACAATCCATCTTTTATGAATGTGGTTACGGACCTCTCGGAAGTATACAAACGTGAGTTAGTGAAATCCAACAGAGGCATCGCCATTGTTGACAAAAGCTATGTATTGGTTAGGGATGAACTGGAGACAGCCGGCAAGGAAAACACCATTCGATGGACCATGTTAACCCCAGCCTCCGTAAAAATTATTGCACCCAACAAAGCGGAACTTACCAAAGATGGAAAAACCCTTGTGCTGACTGTACAGGCGCCTGCAAAAATAACTATGAAAACCTGGTCGACCGATCCGCCAAATAGCTACGATGCACCCAACCCCGGCACTACGCTCGTAGGGTTTGAAGTGACCGTACCGGCCCATACAAAGGTTGATTTGAATGTGACACTGGTACCCGGAAATACAGGTTCTTCAAAAATCAAAAAGATAATGCCGCTGCAAAACTGGAATAAATAAATAGCGGTTTAAGTATTCAAATTGGGCAGAGGCCAACCTGTTGGCAGCGGGCTAAAGCCCCCAACCCGGCACGTGTAATTCATATAATTCATCATGACGAAGAATAATACAAATCCTAAGGCTGACTTTTTTTTTGTTAAAGCTAAAAAATGGCGTGAGGAATATGAGCAATTGAGAACCATTTCTCTTGATTGTGGTTTGACTGAAGAATTAAAGTGGGGCTGCCCCTGTTACACTTTTGAAAATACCAATATTGTTTTAATACATGGATTTAAAGAGTACTGCGCTTTGCTTTTTATGAAGGGTGCATTATTGAAGGATCTTAAAGTAATTCTCGTACAACAAACAGAGAACGTGCAAGGGGCACGGCAAATTAGGTTTACGAGTGTAACCGAAATAGTGAGGATGAAAACTATCATCAAAGCGTATATTAAAGAAGCTATTGAAGTAGAAAAAGCCGGTTTAAAAGTAGCATTAAAAAAGACTTCAGAATTCAAAATGCCGGAAGAGTTTCAAACGATTTTAGATGATTTGCCTGAATTGAGAACAGCATTTTATAAATTAACACCGGGCAGGCAAAGAGGATATTTACTTCATTTTTCTTCACCCACGCAATCCAAAACACGGAAAGCAAGGATCGAAAAATGTATGCAACAAATTCTCACTGGAAAAGGTTTAGATGATTAGCAGAGTGGAAAGCCCGGCTGCCAACAAACTGAGCCAGCTCTATTCAATTTCATTATCATGAGTAAGGCCTTAATTATCCTCCTTTCTGCCTGGCACCAGGCATACATTTACCTGCCCAGAATGCGATTGCGAACGGTTATAAAGGCATCTGGTTTACACTGGGCCAGTACTCAAATTATGGCGATAAAAATTCCGGGGGACTGGGCACTTATACTTCCAGCCATGTACCGATGGCCATTTACAGTAAAGCGGTAGACAAAACTTTTTTT
>JBBQTL010000217.1:0-9878 GCA_038213285.1 Chitinophagales bacterium | reverse complement strand
CACCCCGTTTTCCAGCTTATTTTTTTGAAGTGTAATACTCTTTTGAAGTGTTAGTAAATTATTAAAAGCCACGCTGTCTTTAATCAATTCATAGGGCTTCATTTTATCATTTAAAATTTTGGACTGCACTTCTGAATTAGCTATTTTGGCATTCTCTGTACCTACGTAAAATTTATTAAGAATAAAGCCAGCGATAATACCCGCCACAAGAGCAATACCAATATATAAGGTGAGGCGATTGGGCTTATTCGGTTTTATTTCCATATATGACAATTAGTTTCGCAATATAATATTTAATACTTGTTATAGCGCCGTTGCTATAAAAAAACACTCGCGGTTACTTATTTAAAAATTTATTGCTTATTTTTCCATTCCGATGATCATCGGAACATTATTTACTAAAACCAATACACTGTATGAGTTTATTTGCAAAAAAACCAATGAATGATTTGTTGGAAGAAGCAGGGGAATCAGGAATAGGGCTGAAAAGGACATTAAGTGCCGGATCTTTAGTAGCACTGGGCATAGGTGCCATCATCGGTGCAGGGCTTTTTGTTCGTACTGCTGCAGCGGCAGCTCAAAATGCAGGCCCTTCCGTAACACTTGGTTTTATTGTAGCTGCTGTTGGTTGCGCACTTGCAGGATTATGCTATGCTGAACTTTCTTCCTCCATACCCATATCGGGAAGTGCTTATACTTATACCTACGCAACCATGGGTGAACTACTGGCATGGGTAATTGGCTGGGACCTCGTTTTGGAATATGCTGTAGGGGCAGCAACAGTAGGCATTGCATGGAGTGAATACCTGAATAATTTATTCGTAAATGTGTTGCATTGGAAAGCCATTGGCTACGCATGGTGCCACTCCCCTTTTGAGATTTCCGCAGTAACCGGCGAACATGGTATTATCAATATCCCTGCCCTTGGAATTGTAACACTACTAAGTTTATTATTAATAAAAGGTACACAGGAATCCGCATTTGTAAATGGCATTATCGTAATCACAAAGGTTGCTATAGTAATTATGATTATTATATTGGGTTGGAATTTCATTACTCCTTCCAACCATGTTCCATACATTCCCGAAACATCTGTTTATACTGATCACCAGGGAATAGATCATAGCTTTGGAGGCATTATGGGAATTTTGGGTGCAGCCGGCGTAGTGTTCTTCGCCTTTATTGGTTTTGATGCAGTAAGCACTGCGGCACAGGAAACAAAAAATCCCAAAAAAGCAATGCCTATTGGAATTTTAGGTTCCCTCGCTGTTTGTACCGTATTATATATTTTGTTTGCGCACGTTTTAACAGGGTTGGCCCCGGTTGAATTTTTTAGAACAACCGGAAAAGAAGCTTCCGTTGTAGTTGCGATTGATAAATTCATGCCAGGCTATGAATGGTTAGGTAAGTTGGTTACAATTGCGATACTCGCAGGTTTTTCATCGGTAATACTGGTGATGCTACTTGGACAAAGCCGTGTATTTTATAGCATGAGCAGGGATGGGTTATTACCAAAAGTGTTTAGTGAAGTACATACAAAATATAAAACTCCCTACAAAGCCAACCTGATCATTCTTGTTTTGGTGGGTCTGTTTGCCGCATTTGTGCCTGGCGATATTGTGGGCGACATGACAAGTATCGGAACTTTATTCGCATTTATACTGGTTTGTGCAGCTGTAATTATTTTAAGAAAAACCGAACCTGGTCTTCCAAGACAATTTAAAACCCCTTTTGTTCCACTGGTACCCATCCTTGGTATCCTTGTTTGTACCGCCATGATATTTGGTTTGGGCTGGACAAACTGGCTAAGGCTATTTGGCTGGCTGGCAATTGGCTTTATCATTTATTTTGCTTACAGTGTAAAGCATAGTAAAATTCGAAATAAGAATAAGTAATCACATGGTTTATATCCATAAAAAATCCCGGTATTGCGCCGGGATTTTTTATAGATACAAGGTAAGGTTGTGAAATAATGTTAGATTTTTTACTGGTGAATTTAATTAGTAAGAGGTCGGGCATGCAGCGTGGGATTAAGGCAAACGGTTAGAATGAGTGTCACAATCTTTCCATGCTCATACATTTTTTCTTTAAAGAATTAATATTCCTGACTATAACCGAAAGTAAAAAACAGTGCCGCACCAATACCGATGAACGATCAAAAAAAACATTCCGATGAAACAGAATGAATACCTCCGGTTTGGCAATCATGTTTGTTGAACCTGTTAACTAAATTTTAATTATAGCCGAATACGAATAAAGCCCCGGAAATACGGGGCTCAATATAAACGGAGTAACCTGCATTCGATATTTGTTCCTGTGCCTATATCACTTTTTTACCCTCCAACTGGGTCATGGCCATAATCTGCTTCATCGTTTTTTCCATGCCATCGCTACCGCCATCCAGGAATATTACATTGCCTTTTCCATACTCTGCAAAATTCTTAATTGCTTCCACCCACATACTAAACAATATTACATTGGTATCCAGGTTGGCCTGTTTCATTTCTGATGCCGCCTGGCTCATACCACGGGCAACCTCTTCTCTGAATAGCGCCACCCCTTGTCCGCGTAACTGGGCAGCCTGGCGTTCCGCTTCGGCAGCAATTTTTATTGCATTACCTTCAGCTTCCGCAGCTTTTGTTTTAGTGATCAGTAAAGCCTGGCCTTCATTTTCAGCCGCCGCTTTCAGGTTATTACTGGCAACCACCTTACTCATGCTCGTCATAATGGCTTCATCAAAGGTAATATCATTGATCTGCAGATCCTGTACATGATAGCCCCAGCCCTCCAGCGTAACGTCTATCTGTTCCTTTACATTCTCTACAATATCCCTGCGAACATTTAATACTTCCGCCTGCTTTTTTGTAGATACAAATGCACGGATGCTTCCTTCCACAGTGCGTATCAGCGCCTGCATCAAATCTTTTTCACTAATGAATTTAAAAGCAACATTTTTAATCGTTTCTTCTTCCACATTCATTACAGAAAACAGGATCATGGATTTAAAATACACATTCGCCTGGTCGATGGTTACTGCCTGGAATTCCAGTTCTACAGAACGGTTCTGAATACTTACACGTTTGTAGATCTGGTCCAAAAAAGGCACTTTAAAATTTAAACCCGGCCGCTTGATACTATGGTATTTTCCCAACCGCGTTACCACACCAATGGTGCCTTGGTTGATGGTAAATAACCCACCGGCCACCACGAAAAAAATAAGGATGACCCACCAAAAATCTTTTAATAGTTCCATTTGTATAAAATTTTTGTTGAAGATAATAGTTTTTGAATGGCTCCCCCAAAAACTTTGTTATCAGGTATTGAACATCCTAAACAATATAAGTACGCATAATATTTAACACCAGAGAAAATTTAAAGAACCATTTTATTTTAAATCATGCCGGCGATCCTAGGAAAATTAAATTATTCAATTTTTTACTGCCAGTTTGTAAAATCGAGGGTTATGCAAAACTGTTTTATAAAGCCTAATCCCGGTAGGCCTTCATAAGTACTGGTAAAACCTGCTTCTACAAAGCCTAACGTGAAATTTCCACTTCGTTGAAAATTCTATTCCAAATTTCACATGATTTTATTTGAATTTTATCAACTTCAATAATTCCATTAGCAGTTTCAAATTTTTTCCTGCCCACAGAAGCAGATGAATACCCTGCAATCAAAAGCGTATTTAAATCCACAATGGTATTGATAGCACCTGTATCCAGTACAAGCGATGCTTTATGAGTGTTTATTTAAACTTCTGTAAGGATTACATCATCCGGCCTTACTAATTTAAGGGGGTAAATCTGAGCCATTTTCCTATTTCAGGTTTAATGCCGTTATATCGTAAAAATGTGCTGGTAAATTGATGTGATTGTTTTGAAAACTGACTGGCTAATTCTTTCCTGCTTTCATGATGCAAAATAAGTGTTCCAATTACATCGCCATTGCTTTCCTTGGGATCTCCAATTAACACCCATTCATCAGGATACTCTTTTTTAAGCAATGATAAGTAACCAGCCTGTTCATGTATCATAAGTTTGTATGCGATAAAGTTATTCATTATTTTTTGCATGAAAACAGATGCTGCGCATTTACCATAGAATCAGGCCACGGCCTGATCCTACAAAAAGCCTCATTCTAATTGAGGCTTTTTCAAATTGTCAAAATTGTCCAATTAGTTAATCAGCACATTATCAAATTAGCTAATTGCCCGCTCTTCCCAAATCATACTCAAATGCACAATCGTTTCTGCCGCTTTCGCCATGTCTTTGGTTCCAACCCATTCCAGTTTGCTATGTATGTTTTGCATACCGGTAAATATATTCGGACAAGGCATTCCGATATAACTAAACCTGCTGCCATCCGTTCCGCCACGAATGCTTTCTTTTTTTACCATTAGCCCCGTACGTTGTATAGCTTCTTCGGCGTAAGCAGCCACCTGCGGATGCTGATCCAGTACTTCTTTCATATTGCGGTATTGTTCCAGAACATTGTATTCCAATATGGCTCCCGGGAATTGCTGAACAACGGATGTTGCCAGTGCCTTCAGCCGTTCATGATGGCTTTGAAGGCCGGTCAGGATAAAGTCACGAACAATAAATTGAATAGTGGCTTTTTCAGCAATACCATTCACCGTTACCGGGTGTACAAAGCCTTCTCTTCCTTCCGTTGTTTCAGGGCTCCATTCGTTTTTTGGCAACGCATCCAACACAGCGCCTGCTACTTTTAGCGCATTTACCAGTTTACCTTTTGCATAACCGGGATGTACAATCACACCTTCAATGGTAATGGTAGCAGCATCCGCACTAAAAGTTTCATCTTCCAAACTACCTGCTTCGCCACCATCCAATGTGTAACCATACTTTGCGCCCAGTTTTTGCATATCAACTTTTGCGGTGCCCTTACCCACTTCTTCATCGGGTGTAAATAAAATTTTTATCTCTCCATGTTTTACCGCCGGGTTTTGCATAAAAAACAAGGCAGCTTCCACGATTACAGCCACACCGCTTTTGTCATCAGCACCCAATAAGGTTAAGCCGCTGGCGGTAATTATACCATGATTAATATGTTCCTTTAGATAGGGCGAACTGCGAATGCTTAGCACCTGCGTTGGATCATCCGGCAGCACAATATCATTGCCGTCATAATAACGATGATGTATTGGTTTTACGTTCGTGCCACTGCAATCAGGTGCAGTATCTACATGACTACAAAAACAAATAACCGGGATATTTTTTTTATCACTGTTGGACGGAACAGTCGCATACACATAACCGTACCCGTCTGTTTCTACGTCAATAATGCCCATCCCCCTCAACTCTTTTACCAGCAATTTGCTAAGGTCTTTCTGCTTTTCTGTTGTTGGATAACTGTTCACATTAGGGTCGCTCTGTGTATCAATTTGTACATAACGCACCAACCTTTCGGCTACATTGTCAGGGCTTATTTTTATCATGCTATTTTTTTTAATTGATAATTTATAATGGATAATGGTTAGTGGATAATTTTTTTCGGCACTTTATTCAGTAAAAGTAAATGTCATGTTTTTAATGATAAATAAAAAAAGCAGCCTGCCAAAAGCAGCGCTGCTAAAAATATAAATTTGTTATTCATTGTTCAAGCGTAAAAATGAACTACTACCAATCAACAAATTATCAGTTATCAATTAACCAATTATCCATTACTCTTTTAAACGATTTCTACCAATTCAATATCAAATACCAACTCCTGCCCTGCTAAAAAATGATTGGCATCCAGTACAACAACATCTTCCCTCACTTCTACTACAACCACCGGTACCGGTTGACCTTCCTGGTTACTTAATGTTATCGACATGCCCGGCTCCAGTTTCATATCTTCCGGTACATTTTCTTTTGGAAATTCAATAAATGCTTCTTCTGATTTATCCCCATACCCATCTTCCGGCAAAATGTTGATCGTCTTTTTTTCACCGATCGTCATCCCTGGCATTGCTGCATCAAAACCTTTGATCATCATACCAGCACCCACTGTAAATTCGAGGGGTTCTTTGCCAACTGAAGAATCAAATTGTTCACCATTGGTTAATTTGCCTGTGTAATGTACCCTTACAACATCACCTTCTTTTACTTGTTCCATTGTTTATTTATTTTTGTTTACTATTAATTTTTTTGAGCCGAACAGTGTGCTGATATTCCGTGCCGAAGAAAATCGGGATTTCGCAATATCATTTTTTTACCCAGCCATATTTCTTTGCTCAACTTCATTGGCGTCGCACTCTTATACTTTTTCAACTTTATTGGGCAATAAAATCGAGCAGGTTTTCGGAAATGAAACGTAATTTTTGGCAAATTAAAGCTTAATAGCGATTACACCAGCAATTTGCACTTTTTTTTACAAACCGCACTTGTTAACGATTAAACAAATATAATTACTCTAAAGCTTTTCCACACTAAGCTGCATGATTTGTAATAGTTTTGAAATTCAGATGAAAATCAGCCGCCTTTCTAATTAAAAAACTTTAATGAACTTCGAACTATGAAAAGTGTATCAATTTTAATTTTCGCATCCCTGTTTTATCATCATTGCAATGTATTTGCCCAGTCAAACTATAAACCGCTTAAACCCGCCCGGGAGGAACAACATCACAAAGAATCAACTGTCATTACCGGCGCCGAAAGAATGGATACTTATCTGCCATTACTAAAAGGTAAAGCGGTAGCAATATTTGCCAACCAAACCAGTATCGTAAAAAACAGCCACCTGGTAGATACGCTGGTAAAACGCGGCGTGAACATTGTAAAGATATTTGGGCCCGAACACGGATTTAGGGGTGATGCTCCGGCGGGAGAACACGTAGATGATGCGAAAGATAAAAAAACGGGCATACCGGTCGTTAGCTTATACGGTGATCACAAAAAACCAACGGCTGAGGATTTGAAGGATGTAGACGTATTGATTTTTGACATCCAGGATATAGGAGTACGATTTTATACCTATATATCCTCATTGGAATACTACCTGGAGGCAGCTTTGGAAAACCACAAACCGTTGATGATTCTTGACCGCCCCAACCCAAATGGCTTTTATGTAGACGGGCCGATACTCGACAAAAAATTTAAAAGTTTTATCGGCATGCAGCCAATCCCCATCGTTCATGGTATGACAATCGGGGAATACGCCCTGATGCTGGCAGGTGAAAAATGGTTATCTCCAAAAGCCAATGCCATCAATACTTACAATGTATCCACAAAGCCCACTGCAGACACGCCGTTTCATGTAACCGTAATTAAATGTAAAAATTACGATCACGGTACCAAATACATTTTACCCGTAAACCCGTCGCCCAATATAAAAACAATGCAGGCCATTTACCTATACCCTTCTACCTGCTTAATTGAAGGCACTGTTCTAAGCGAAGGAAGAGGTACAGATGCACCCTTCCAGGTTTTTGGACACCCCTCGCTGCCAAAAACTTTATATGCATTTACGCCTAAACCAAATGCAGGCGCCAAAAGGAGTAAATGCTTTTACCAGCGATGTTATGGCTGGTACCTTTCGGGCACTAATGAAGAAATTTTAAAAATGATCGATGGTAAAATTCAATTAAAATATTTATTGGATGCCTACAAATTGTTCCCGGGTAAGGACAGCTTCTTCCTAAAAAATAATTTCATCAATAAATTAGCAGGGAATGATAAACTGATGCAGCAGGTAAGACAGGGCAAAACTGAAACAGAAATAAAAAAGAGCTGGAAACCTGCATTGAGAAATTATAAAACTACCAGGAAAAAGTATTTGTTGTACAAAGATTTCAACGCTTCTAACCCTTAGCACTAAACCGTTCGCAAAAATGATCACCCGAAAATGATTGAACAAAAACTTAGGACAACTAACCAACATACCACTGCGGATTTCCCCCTTACAAAAAAAAACGAAAAGCGCATTGTATTTATGGGAACACCTGAATTTGCAGTGGCATCTCTTGATAAACTGGTGCAGGGAGGCTGTAATATTGTTGGTGTAATTACAGCGCCCGATAAAGCTGCTGGTCGTGGTTTGCAGTTACAGCAAAGTGCGGTTAAAAAATATGCAATGGAACATGCATTACCTGTATTACAACCGGAAAAATTAAAGAACGCCAAATTTTTAGTACAACTGAAAAGCCTGCAGGCAGATCTTCAGATTGTGGTTGCATTCCGGATGCTGCCCGAAGTAGTTTGGAATATGCCCCCCATGGGAACAGTTAATCTACATGGCTCCTTATTACCGCAATACCGTGGTGCCGCCCCAATTAACTGGGCCATCATCAATGGAGAAAAAGAAACCGGGGTAACAACTTTTAAACTGCAACATGAAATTGATACCGGTGATATTTTATTGAATACCGTAATCGAAATAGGAGAGAATGAAACTGCAGGGGAATTACATGATAAAATGAAGGAAGTTGGTGCAGAACTTTTATTGAAAACTGTAAATGGGTTGTTTGCCGGAGATTTAGTTGAAGTTCCTCAAACCCGGTCTGACGGTCCCCCTCCGTCCGGGTTGAAACACGCGGCAAAAATATTTACAGAAACCTGCCAGCTTGATTGGAATAAACCGGTAAACGAAGTGTATAATTTGGTAAGGGGATTATCGCCTTATCCGGCAGCATTTACTTCTTTGCAAGGCAGGAAACTGAAAGTATATAAAGTTGATAAGGTAAATACGGTACCTGTTGTCCCACCTGGTGCAGTTGAAACTGATAAAAAAACATTTTTACGATTCGCCTGCAATGATGGCTATATTTCCATAAAAGAATTGCAGCCCGAAGGAAAAAAGAAAATGGGTATTGCCGATTTTCTTAGAGGTTATAGGTGGAGTGAATAAGGGAATTGAGATATTAACATGAGAAATAGATGTTGTTTGGCAGCAATTATTAGCTGGTATAAATATGATAATTCCACTGTAGTATCCGTATTATTGCTGATTGATAAAGTACAGCAATTCATGTCCAATTATCACTATATCCAACGATCATTATATCTCAATATCACAATATCAATATTATCTTTACAAAATGTTACCAATCAGCCAGCGTGGACAACAAATGCCACCTTCACCCATACGTAAATTAGTGCCTTACGCAGAAGCTGCGAAAAAAAGAGGCACCAGGGTATTTCATCTCAACATTGGTCAGCCGGATATAGCCACGCCCGATTCAATACTGGATGCGGTGCGCAACAGTGATTTCAAAATATTGGAATACAGTCATAGCGCCGGTAATGAAAGCTACCGGAAAAAGCTGGTCAAATATTATGCTTCCGTTGGCATCAATGTAACTTCAGAGCAAATCATTGTAACCACCGGTGGAAGTGAAGCAATATTGTTTGGCCTGATGGCTTGTTGCGATGCCGGTGATGAAGTAATTATCCCCGAACCGTTTTATGCAAACTATAATGGATTTGCGGTAGAAGCCGGCGTTGTTGTAAAACCCATATTTTCGTCCATTGAAACAGGTTTCGCCCTGCCTCCAATAGAAGATTTTGAGAAAATGATCACTCCAAAAACAAAGGCCATTATCATTTGCAATCCAAATAATCCAACCGGGTATTTATATAGCAGGGCCGAGATGAAAACATTAAAACAGATCATATTAAAACACAACCTCTATTTATTTGCAGATGAGGCTTACCGTGAGTTTTGTTATGAAGGCACCCACACCAGCTTTATGCAACTGGATGGAGTAGATGACCATATTGTATTAATGGATACCATCAGTAAAAGATACAGTGCCTGCGGTGGACGAATTGGAGCATTGGTTACAAAAAATACTGCAGTCTTAAGTTCGGTAATGAAGTTTGCACAGGCAAGGCTGAGCCCTCCCAGCTTTGCGCAAATTTTAGGAGAAGCAGCAGTTG
>JBBQTL010000216.1:0-9879 GCA_038213285.1 Chitinophagales bacterium | reverse complement strand
GGTAGTACTGTCGCTGAATATCCATTTTAATGAAGAATAGTAATAGTAATTATAAAAAGAAGAAGTATTACTTAAATAAACAGTAGTATTTGGAGGTACATTATAAGAAGATGCATTAAAGTCTGCCTTGGGGCCGCCTATAGAAATATAATGCGAATAATAATCCGTCTGGTTGGTACACCCGTCGGCATCCGTTACTTTTAATCTTACATAGTAATACCCGGGAAGGCTATACGTATGGTTGGTAGAACCGCCAGTGGTAAGTGTTTGTGATTTACCATCTCCAAAGTCCCACTCCCATTTGGCGATAGCCGTTGTTCCAAATTGTTTGGTGGTATCGGAAAAAAACAGCGGGTCTTTAAAACATCCCGAATGCGGCTGCACTTTAAAACCGGCAGCTGGCCCATGTATTTTTAATGGAATAAAATTGCTGGTATCTGCACATCCGAAACCATAGGATGTGGTAATCATCCGAAGGTCATTCTTACCCGGATCAAGGGATTGTATGGTGCCGGACACTTCCTGCTTCCAGTAATTGTCTGCTAATGACAATGGTGCATTGCTAATCGATAGGTCACCATATTGCCTGCTACTGATAAAATAATTTGAATAATAATAATTTTGATAATATGGGTTTATTTCAAGGCCGGATAATTTAAAATTCACTATGCCACTTCCGCATGCATCTGTTGATGGCGAAGTCAATACAGGTTTTTGCTTAAGCAATACATAAGCTGTAATGGAATCTTTTACTGTGCAGGCACCGTTGGTAGCACTTAACACCACTTTGTACGATCCGGTTTTCGTGTAAGTATGCCTGACTGTATCTTTGAAAACTGTATAGTTATCTGAAGCAGCATCGCCAAAATCCCAACTCCATTTTAACGCCTTTACTGAGTTTTCAGTAAATCTCACTGTTCCCCTGGTGTCATCACATGTATTCAACACCTGCTGAATATGTGTAAAGGGTGGAAGTACTTTGATGTAGTCCTTTTTAATAACCGTATCTCTGCATCCACTATTTTCCGCAACCAGCATAACCGTGTAAGTGGTGTCGTAGTTAAACTGATGAACAATCGTTGCGTTGCCGTAATAGTTATAAGCATAGCTTGAATTAAATGACCAGTAATAATACCAGCCACCCAATGCAGGTGTAGCATTTAGCGTATCGGGCGTATTTCCGCAAATAGTAGTTCCCTGTTTGGATGTAAAATCAAATACGGGCTTATCTACCACCGCTACGTTATAGTAGCTGGCTAAGCCTTTACATCCGTTGTTGGTAGTATAAGTCAGGTTTACAACGAAGGTGCCAGCTTTGTTAAAAGTATGGTTGGGCGCCGCTTCAAAGTTTACAGGCGTTCCATCACCAAAATTCCAACTGTAATCTTTTACTACGGTATCGTCATTTACGGCAAAGCCTAATTTCAAACCGGTACAACCCTGGTAATTACCGGTACTGGAACTGGTAATTCTAATGTTCACATTTGGTTTATCGTAGTTAATATACTTTGAAACAGAACTGCTACAACCTGCAGCATTGGTCACAGTCAGGTACACAAATTCATATCCGCCGCTTGTGTAGGTGTACGTCGCATTTTGAGTAGTAGCAAATGTATTCCCATAATACGAATTCTGCCATTTCCAGGCTACCGCATCACTGGTGGTATCCTTATAATTGATGGTTACAGGTACACCGCAGGCCCCCTGTAAAGATGCTTCAAACCCATTTACTTTGGGTAACCCGTTCACTGTTATTTTTTTAATAATGGTGTCCGTACAATTGCCATAATACATCACCAGCTTTATGGTATGCTCTCCTGGCTGGTAAAAAGCTGTACTATAATTACCATCATAATAGCCGATGTAGGCATAACTGTTATTATCAATAAACCATTCTGCCTTGTCGAAGGGTTTCGTGCTTTTGTTGGTGAAAGTAAAATTTTGATTCAGGCATATTATTGCCGGGTAATCAAAATCAGCCACAAAATTGGCAACATTTATCACAGGTGATTTTACTGTTGCGGCACAACCATCGCTGCTGGTAGTAGTAAGCGTTACAAAAAAACTTCCGCTGGAAGCATACACATGTACAGGCGACTGTACGGTACTCGTTTTACCATCTCCAAAATCCCATTGGTAAGTAAGTGTGCCGCTGCCGGAACTGGTGTTTGAAAAAGTGATGGATTCCCCGGCATTGCAAAGTGTGGTAGTTGTTGGAGTAAAAGAGGCCTGAACTGTTTTTACTATCTCCACCTGGTTGCTTTTTGTAACGGTGGCATAACAACCATAACTATTGGTAACGTTGAGTGTAATGGGTGGCACCTGGGGAAAACTGTAAATATGCTGGGTAGTTCCGAAGTTGCTTCCATGTATTGTTGCTCCGTCACCAAAATCCCACAGATAATTTGAAATAGTTCCATCTCCTGCGGTAGCGTTAGCAGTAAAGTTTACAGTAAGCGGAGCACAACCCTTTGTGGGTGTTACAGCAAAATCCACCGTGGGCTTTTTATACACAGTAATATCCATCGATTTAGTGGAAGTATTACTTCCATCTTTAACCGTAAGTACCACAGTAAAAGTTTTTTCTGTAAAATAAGTTGCACCCGGGTCTTTTAAAGTTGAGGTATTGCTATTGCCAAAATTCCATTGCCAGGTAGCAACAGCGGATGCACCGGTAGTTGAGTTTGTAAATTTCACATTCAATGGCGAACAGCCTCCCTGCTTATCTACAGAAAAATTTGCCTGTAACTGCGCAGTAGCGGAAACTGAATAGCAGCAACAAAAAAAAGAAATAGCAACATAAAAAAGTTTAAAAGCAGTGTTGGTTTTGGTTGGTGTAGGCTTCATCAATTACGGGTAAACGGGTGGATAAAATTTATTGTTACCACTGGGTAATCAACATTATAATAGTACAATATTACGAAACAATCAATTTCGTAACAGCAATTTCTGTATATATGACAATTTCATTTTGTATAATTCTGTTATTTAATAAAATATGTTATCAAAAGCTGAAACAGTTATTATAATATTTCTAAATCTCTGCTCACCCATCTAAAACAAGGCAATCTACATTGTATGAACGTTTTCTTCGATGTGGCGTTGGACAGATTCAGTAATTTTTTCAGCTTTGCTGCTTTAACTTTTCGTTAATCCCCCATCTTAAACCTTGTTGCCCCACTCCTGTCTATTGACTGTACAAAATAAAAAAAGAAAAATTATGAAAAAGATAATAATAGGAATGTTGACTGTAGCCTCATTTATTTTCACAGCCAATGCGCAGGAAATGCGCAAAATGAAACATCACCAACGAGGCCATCAAAAAGGCATGATACTTAAAGAACTTAACCTGACTGCCACACAAAAAGAGCAGATGAAGGCTAACAGGGACAATGTAAAAATGCAATTGACTGAATTGAATAAAAATGAAAACATTACTGTAAAAGAGTATAAGGCAAGAAAAGCGGACATTCTGAAATCGCAAAAAGCCCAAATGGATAATGTACTGACCACGGAACAAAAAAATAAATTAAAACAACAAAAAAATAACCGGAAGGGAAAGCAGGAAATGTATTCAGCCAAAAGGATGGATAAAATGAAAACGAACCTGGGTCTTTCAGATGAACAGGTCAATAAATTAAAAGTAAACAGGGAAGCCACTATGGCAAAAGCCAAAGCAATTAAAGAAAACAGCCAGTTGAGTCAATCGGAAAGGAAAGAACAATTAGTGGCACTGAGGCAGGACCAAAAAAACAGCTTAAAGCAGGTACTGACGCCGGAACAAATTAACAAAATGGAAGAAAAAAAGAAAGCACGTATGGATAAAGCGGGCAGAAAATAACTCAATAAATCCCTATTTCTATGGCGGCAACCTATTTGGTTGGCCGCTTTTTTTATGCGCCTAAAGATTCTGGCTTAATCACTAAAAAAATAATCCAGCGGGAGGGAGCGTACCAAACTCCAGTCCGGGTGTAAAAGGCTGCCAACCTTTTGCGACAATCAGGTATGCACCCGCGAGGGGATGCATTTCAAATCCGATATCTATCGGATGTCGCAGCATCCAAAGGTTACTTAGTTTTGCCGTTAAGGCCTTCAGCCGTTTTTATTTCTTTGATAACTCAACGTCTTAACGGCGATTTACTCTTTCTTTGGTCCTTAAATAAGAGGGACAAGTTGAAATGCAGTCCGCCGGGGTGTGCAGCCTTCATACAGCAAAATAATTGTTACCTTCGCAGCTCATCCCTGTTGAAATAACAGTAAAACACTACAACAATGAGCCAGATTCCATTTCAGAAATTTGTTCCCAAAAAGAAAAACAGCTTAATTAAAGAAGAATTTAAACAAGCCAAAAAGAAAGCCAAAAAAGCAAGAGCACTCGCAATCGATAAACGATTTGAAGAAAAACGGCAGTTGAAAGCTGCGGCAAGAAATGCTACCTCCAATCCACCTGCAAAACCGTCAGGTGCGGATCTTACCGCCCGCCCTTCCCAAAGAAAAGGAAGTTCCGGTGCCCCGGGAAAGGCAGATAAAGTAAAAGCAATAGAGAGCAATTTTGAGCAGGTACAAAAAATAGTGGGCATTAAAAAAGAATATGCACCGGCACCCGAGAAACCCACACAAAAAATAGTAAGGCCATCATCACCGGTTACTACCGAAATGCCATTGAATAAATTTGTAGCTCATTGCGGCGTTTGCAGCAGAAGGGATGCAGTTACCATCATTAAAGAAGGTAAAGTAAAAGTGAACGGGGAAGTGGTAAAGGAGCCGGCACATAAAGTAACGGAAAGAGATGATGTACAATTCAACGGTAAAAAGTTATTTGTAAGCAAGAACCTGGTATATATTTTACTCAACAAACCAAAAGATTATATTACTACAACCGATGATCCGCAGGGAAGAAAAACGGTATTGCAATTAACTAAAATGGCCACCACAGAAAGGATATATCCCGTGGGAAGATTGGACAGAAATACTTCCGGGGTACTACTGCTTACCAATGATGGAGAATTAACACAGAAGCTTTCTCATCCAAGCTATAACATTACCAAAGTATACGAAGCTAAATTAGACAAATCGCTAACCAGGGCTGATTTTGATAAAATACTGAATGGCGTAAAATTGGAAGATGGCGAAATAAAAGCCGACTCACTCGCTTATGCGGATGCAAAAGATAAATCGGTGATTGGGATTGAAATACATAGTGGCCGTAACCGTGTTGTACGCCGGATTTTTGAACATTTGGGATACGATGTAAAAGGGCTCGACCGGGTAATGTATGCCACCCTCACCAAAAAAAATGTGGAGCGGGGCAAATGGCGCTTTTTAAGCGAAAAAGAAATCCGCTTATTGAAATACCTGAATGCTTCGCATAAAAAAGCACAACCCAATCCCAATCCTAAACCAGTAACAGACAACAATCATGAGTGAGCCAACCAACATCAATAAAGGAACGGGCACCATCAATAAAAGTTTGACAAGTGTACCCATCATTTTCGAAAACGACTATTTTATTGTACTCAATAAACCTGCGGGAATTTTATCTATCCCCGACAGGATGCAGTCGGAGACATCGCTTAAGGATATGCTGATAGAAAAATACGAAAGCATATTTACCATTCACCGCCTCGACAGAGAAACGAGTGGCATCATCATGTTTGCTAAAGACGAAGAAACGCATAAATATTTTTCAAAACAGTTTGAAGAAAGAACGGTAGAAAAATTTTATTTGGGACTGGTGCATGGATCAATGCCAGAAAAAACCGGCAGGATGGACGGTGCCATTATGGAGCACCCGGTGTTCAAAGGACAAATGGTGATCAATCAAAAAGGCAAACCTTCTTTAACAGATTATGCCGTGGTGGAAGAACTGGGGAAATACAGTTTGGTTAAATTTCAAATACATACCGGCCGTTCTCACCAGGTACGGGTGCATGCCAAAAACATCGGCCATCCCATTGTTTGCGATCCGCTATATGGAGATGGCAAACCGGTTTTGTTATCATCTATCAAAAAGAAATATAAGTTGAGTAAGCATGACGAAGAAGAACGGCCCATGCTAAACAGGGTGGCGCTTCATTCGTTTCAGTTAACATTTAAAGATGCAGCAGGGAAAGTATTTGACCTGGAGGCAGAAATGCCTAAAGATATGAGGGCACTCATTCAGCAGATAAAAAAGAACATGTATAGCTAAAGAATTCAGCAAAACGCCTGGGTGAAAAAGTCTGGTAAATGAATTTGGAAGTACTGTAAAAATAAAGTTTACACCTTTTTAAAAAGGTGTAAACTTTATAAGCAAATACTTAATCAATGTTCGGCTGCGGGGTGTAGCGCAAATACGGCTTTATAACTTCAACTCCTTTAGGAAATTTCTTAATTGCATCTTCTGTGCTGATGGATGGCACTACAATCACGTTTTCGCCGGCTTTCCAGTTGGCGGGAGTTGCTACACTGTAAATGGCGGTTAACTGTAAAGAATCAATTACTCTTAACACTTCTACAAAATTCCTTCCGGTAGAAGCAGGGTATGTGATGATCAATTTTACGGCTTTATCCGGCCCAATTATTACCAAAGAGCGAACCGTAGCGGTAGCTGATGCATTGGGATGAATAAAATCATACAACTCTGAAACCTTTTTGTCGTCATCAGCAATAATGGGGAAATCAACGGAACAGTTTTGGGTTTCATTGATATCACCAATCCATCCTAAATGTTTATCTACCGGGTCAACGCTCAAAGCCAGCACTTTTACATTTCTCTTTTCAAATTCTTCTTTTAAGGCCGCTGTTTTCCCCAATTCTGTTGTACAAACCGGTGTATAATCGGCAGGATGCGAAAACAGGATTCCCCAGGAATTTCCGAGGTATTCATAAAAATCAATGTCACCTAATGATGATTTTGCAGTAAAGTTGGGAGCGATGTCCCCTAAACGTAGGCTCATAATTATAAGTTTTATTCCACAAATATAATAGTCTATTGATTATATAGACTTAAATTTGTTTTTATTTTTATTTTTTACTTACCTTACTCAGATGCTATCGAAAAAAACACAATATGCGTTAAAGGCCCTGGGTTATCTAGCTGGAAAATATGGCCAGGGGCCGGTGCTGATTTCAGAAATTTCTCAAAACAAGAAAATACCCATCAAGTTTTTGGAAACCATTTTACTGGAACTAAAACAAAGCAATATTTTAGATAGTAAGAAGGGGAAAGGCGGTGGCTATTACCTGCTGCAATCCCCCAAAAAAACAACCCTTGCCAAGGCTATCAGGCTGGTTGGAGGCCCCATTGCGCTACTCCCCTGTGTAAGCATTAATTTTTATGAAAAATGTGCAGACTGCGATGAGGCTACCTGTGGATTAAATAAGGCGATGATTCAAACCAGGGATGCTACCTTAAAAATTTTGGAAAAAAAGACTTTAGCTGAACTGATTGACGGATGAGGAATCAATGATGAGTGATGAATGATGAATGATGAGTGAATGAGTGATGAATGAACGAGTAATGAATGATGAACAACTATCAACCATCAACCCTCAACCATCAACCTACAACCATCAACCTTCAACCATCAATCTTCAACCATCAACCTTCAACCTTTAACCTTCAACCTTCAACCTTAAACACCTAATTCGAAGAAGCCCTTTTCAGTTTTACCTTTCCAAACCTGTTTTTTACATCGTCAATCGCTTTATACAGTTCATTCTTTTTGGAAGTATCTTCAAACAAATTAGTTTGTATTGCTTCATTGGTTAGCTCACTTAAGCGAACCCCCAACAGGCGAACCGGTTTTCCCTTTTTGTATAGTTTATGAAAAAGGTCTTTTGCCACCGGGATAATTTCATCATCGGCGCAGGTGAATGGCACCGTTGTTTGCCTCGAGGTGGTTTCAAAATCGGGATAGCGGATCTTCACTGCTATGCATCCGGCTACCTTGCCATCCTGCCTTAGTTCGAAAGCGATTTTCTCAGAAAGCCGCACTACTTCGGCCATTAGAAAATGCATATCCGTTTTATTCTCCTCGAACGTATTTTCAGATGAAATGGATTTTGCTTCGTGGTATTGCGTTACCTCGCCGGTATGCAAACCAAAGCTTTTACTCCACAAATCAACTCCCCATTTACCCAGCCGTTCTTCCAGTTCTTCTTTGGTTCGGAGGTTAATATCATTGATGGTAAAAATTCCCATTGCCTTTAATACTTCCCAGGTATGATCTCCCACACCCGGTATTTTATTCACTGGCATCGGCGCTAAAAATTCCCTTTCCATGCCCGGAGGTACCTGTAGGTAGCCATTGGGTTTTGCTTCATCGGTAGCAATTTTCGCAATCATTTTATTACTGCCCATACCAAACGAGATCGGCAATTTTGTTTCATCAATAATTTTTTGACGCAAGTCAATCGTCCATTGCAGTGGGTTAAAAAACTTATCCATCCCGGTAAGGTCCAAATAAAATTCATCAATGGAAGCTTTCTCAAATAAAGGCGCTTTGGAAGCAATGATCTGGGTAACCCAGCGGGAATATCGGCTGTATTCGCCCCTGGTTCCTTTTATTACAATCGCCTGCGGGCAAAGCTGTAAGGCTTTTTTAGATGGCATACCGGAATGGATGCCGAATTTACGTGCTTCATAACTACAGGCTGCTACTACTCCCCTTTCGCTGCCACCAACAAAAACCGGCTTACCTTTTAAAGAAGGATCGTTCAATACCTCCACCGATACAAAAAATGAATCGAGGTCGAAGTGGGCGATGATGCGTTGAGGAGTTTTGTTCACAGGGTAAATTTACAAAATTGTGGGGTGCTTTTTTAACATTCGAAACTGGGTGCCGGGGATAAATGAATTATTTGGCTCGCAATCATGCTTTAAAAATGGTGAACGTTTTGCTGGGTTTGACTGAATACCTTGATTAAACAGGATTAGAGACTGCCGAAACTCAAGAAAGTGTTAAAAAATACCTGGGGTAAAACACAATCTGCCATGGGGTTTTAAGGTAAAATTAATTTTCCAAACAAACGGTGGGGTACCGGACAGGTTTTTGGCCTTTGTGCGTTTGCCATAAAATGTCTACGGGAACGCATTTTACGGTCTCTAAACTATCATAATAATGACAATTCTTTCCGGAATATTTTAAAAATCCGTATTCGTCTACCGTCGGTTTTTTATTTTTTATTAAAGTATTTTTTCAGGGGGAAAAAAAATCATTAACTTGTGCTTAACTTATCACCCTACTACCTTAAATCCTTTAACCACTGAATCTCCATAATTGGCAAAATAAAGAGGTTTTTATACTATAAGACCATAAGTCTTAAACGTTGCGTCAATAATTTACTAATAATAAATTTTATCCTGAATATTGTTTTATCGGTGGTCTCGTCTGCGCTATGGGGTATCCCCTGAATTAAGACATTTACTAGCCCCGTATATTTTAAAAATTACCTTGAAACCTGGCACCTCCTATAATAAAGGATTGATAAAGTCATCTTACACGGTAAAATTTAATAGTAAATTATATTAAGGATCAATTACAAAAAGTTTTGATGCATTAAAAAAGTGCATTACAATTATAATTTATTTGTCAATGTAGTCGTTAAAGATGCAGGAAATTAAATAAATATGACAATTAAAAATGCATAGTAAATAATATACCAACTAACACTAAATCTTATCCAATAATTTTTCAAAACCCTCATCTAGCAATGAACACTAAACAAATGTACCTCAAACCCAATGTAGTAATGGAACCATTGGTTGATAAATGGTATGCCTGGAGCCATTTAATTTCTCCTGCCACCGCAGCAATGAACATTGTAGGGCGACATCACATGATTACAGAATCTTACCTGGCCGCCCCCTCCATCCATGCGGAAGCGGTGCTAAAT
>JBBQTL010000215.1:0-10010 GCA_038213285.1 Chitinophagales bacterium | reverse complement strand
AGAACGGCCTGCCGAGGCCATCAAATACCTGAAATTATCAGACACTTCATCGCTCAGCAAAGACCAATTGCTCACCCATTGTGAATCTTTCGGAGATCTTTTTTTGCAACAAAGAAATACAAATGAAGCAATTACCTGGTTCCTGGCGGGATTAGCCAATGCGAAAAGTAATGGCCGTACAGAAGCAATGGAAGTATTTAATCGTAAACTGGCCGTCTGTTTTTTCATCAAAAATGATTACTTGAAAGCCTATCAATTCGCCTTGATAAGCCGCCAGTTGAGTGATACATTGCTCAACCAGGAAAATAGCCGGCAGGTAAATGAACTAACAGCCGTGTATGAAAATGCTGAAAAAGAAACGCTCATTGAAAAATTAAATTCTGCCAATACAGTAAGTTTAACGGAAGAGAAAAGCAGGAGAATAGAAAGAAATTATTTTATTTTTTGCTCCGTTTTGTTCGGTCTGCTAGCTGCCGTAGCTTATAAAGCACTAAAGAGTAACCGCACAAAAAATAAAATTATTCAACGATCACTTGCTGAGAAAGAAATTTTGCTTCGGGAGATACATCACCGAGTAAAAAATAACCTGCAAATCGTAAGCAGCCTACTCAGTTTACAAAGCAATTATATAAAAGATGAAAAAGCACTCGATGCCGTGAAAGACAGTCGCAACAGGGTTCACAGCATGGGATTAATACATCAGCATCTTTACCAGGAGCAGGATGTCACGAGCATTGATGTGCAAGAATATATGGCACAATTGGCAGACAACCTTTTTCAGTCCTATAATATCAATGGGGAAAATGTAGTATTGGAAAAAAAGATTGCGCCGATAAAACTTGATATCGATACGTTGATACCGATCGGGCTTATTATGAACGAATTACTTACCAATTGCCTGAAGTATGCATTTCCCGCAGGGAGAAAAGGCAAAATTAATCTGCTTTTGCAGGAAGTGGAAAACCGCTTACAGTTGTCGGTTTATGATGATGGTGAGGGGCTACCCAATGATTTTAATACGAAAGGCAAGGCATCTTTTGGGCATAGTATGATAGACGCTTTTTTAATGAAGCTGGATGGTGAAATGAAAATAAATTCTGATGGAGGAACAAAAGTGGATATTTTTATAAATAAGTATAAAAAAAAATAGCATGAATTGCACTCGGGTGCTTATAGTGGAAGATGAGCCCTTGATTGCTGCTGATATTGCCGGCATATTGAAGAGAAATGATTTTGCAATTTCTGCCATCGTGTACACACAGGAGGAAGCAATGGAAGAATTGAGAAATCGATTGCCAGATCTCGCTTTGCTAGATATTAATCTGAATGGAAAAATGGAGGGTATTGCGATAGCGGAAACAATAAAAAGAGACTATAACATTCCTTTTATTTTTATCACTTCTTACTCTGATAAAAATACACTGGATAAAGCCAAACATACAGAACCGGCGGGATATGTAGTAAAGCCTTTTAATGAAGCCGCTTTGTACAGCACCATAGAGATCGCATTGTTTAATCATGCGCAAAAGGAAAAGAATAAATATCCTCCCTTGTCGCTTTCCCAGATTAACGCAGGGCTTGCCGATCCGATATCTGAAAGAGAGTTTACGCTATTGGAATTAATCTATGAAGGGAAAACAAATAAACAAATTGCAGAAACTATGTTTATTTCCGGGAATACGGTTAAGAAACATATTTTCAACACCTACTTTAAGTTGGATGCGGAATCCCGTGCCACTGCCATCCTTCGTCTTCGCCAATTAATGCAGCGATAAAAAACTTACCCCTAGGGGTAATCACATTGATTTTATTATAGTTCATCTTTGAATTCTAAAATAATTAATTATGAAAATCATTGTATTTCTTTGTTTCTGGACATTGCTGGCGCATACATCGTCTGCACAATTGAGAAAAAATAATAATCCAGTAAAAGAAAACTCGGGCAAATCTGTTGAAATGACTAACAATCCTCAATCGAGGGCTGGAATCCCAAAAATTACTAAAACCAAGAAGCCTGCAAGTTTTGAGTGGGAAGGCGAAACTACAGAAGTAAAAGGTGTAAAGGCAGAAACAGCCACCACCCCAACCTCTGGCGCAACCGCAAGTAGCAGTAAGAAAAACAAAAAGATATCAAACGCTGATATCAAGAAATTTGAAAAAAATAAAAAGGACCCAAAGAATGCTCCTATTAAAGGTATGCCGCCTTCTGAGAAAAAGCCGGAATCTAAACCTACTTCAAATACCTCAATTAAATTCGGGAAAAACTAAAATAAATTCTATATGCGGTTATTTATAATTTTTACTTCCATGCTACTTTCCGCCGCTGCGACTTACGCTCAGCCTGCTGCAAGCAAAGTCGTGGCTGATGTAAAAAAGGATTTCGGTGCAGACTGCTTGTCCGTTACGGTTGTAAGTGCAGGTAATACGAGTACAGAATCTGTTAATGGCGGGCTGAGCAGTTTTTATCGTGTAACAGTGCATGTAAAGTTAAAAACAGAATTGCCTGGGGTAACTAAATTATTAAAAGGTGCAGCAAAATACGGCTATAACGGTGGCAGCTATTTTTATAAGCAGTATGCGCCAGGTAGTACTGAATATCTTGGTCTGCCAAAGCCGGACACTGCAGCCGTTCGATCATTTATATTATCATTACCGGATTATGGACTGGAAGGCTATGCTTCGGTGATATTAGATGTGAAAAGTATAAATTTTAATTCATCATTACCACCTATCTGGCATTCGCTAGAGTCGGTTTCTATTCCCGCGGAAATGGTATACACAAGCAAAGCAAACAATACCACCATAGAAACATTTCGTCATCCTTTTGCATTAAGACTTTATCGAAGTACTGCTTCGGGCCCCTGGATATCCGCAGGCTGGGGTAGCACCCAATGGGATGCAGACAAGCGTTTAAAGGAAATGATTAACACTGAGAAAATGGGTGAATATACTGTTAGCCAGTTGACCTCTGTAAAACAACGTGCCGAAATAAGAGCTGCTGAGAATAGAACGGCTGCGATGCCAAAAGTAGACATCCCTGTGATGAATTCAATTGCAGCCATACAGCAATGGTATCATGGATTGTTAATGGAAGGAAATTACGAAAAACTGGAAGCAGCTACTGTTCAATTGATGCATTCTTCCAATTTTGATGCAACAACAAAATTGATGAATTATAATGGCACCGATATGCTGAACCGCATAAAGAAGGCCATAAGCAATGACTATTCTGTTTATAACAAACAATATTGCACCAACCCGATAATTAGCAGTTCGGATGCCAATAGCATTAGCTGGTGGAATAAAGACAAATCAACAGTAAGTAGTATTGACATTAAACAGGAAAATGGCCGGTGGTTTTTATATAAAGTAGAGATCAATTATTGGGATGATAGCTTTCAGTCAAGAGCACAAGCTACGATGGGTACGGCTTGCAGGTAAGATATAGTTAGTATTTTTTCTTAAGAAATTTTTGTTTCTTCTGCTGTGATAGTGGTAATCAAACGGCACAAAAAGTTTGTCTGATTATCATTCAGTGTTCGGCTTTAACGTAAAGAAAACTGCACTACTTTCCTTGTTTGTTCCAGTAGAATAAATAAGGGAATGAATAGTTGGTGAATTAGCTTTAGTTTTTCTGCCCAATATTCTTGCAAATCTTCGTAATAATTTTCAACTGACATAAAGTCGGAATTGTATTTATTGATAATTTGTTGAAGCCTTTGACAGGCATTACAGAAGAAAAGATGTAATTACTTTCCGATAAAGAATTTACCGATCCCCGATTTATGCGGGTTCTAGCGATTTTAGTAACAAAACTAATAACAAGAATTTAGAAAATAAACAGTAAAAAAATAGAAAATAATATTCTCTTTTATTTGCGCAAATTCAGCATTGTATAGCTGGCTTTAGGTAGCATATAGTTTTTTCTTGCTTTTCCCTTCAATTACTTTAAGCGATTTATTTAACCCGCTTTCGAGAATTTTTTTCTTCTCCAAGTACTCTTCGTTGGTAATATGACCGGAAGCAAAACGTTTTTGTAAAATGTAAAGCGGAGAATCTTTTTTGTTCCGCTGGCCGGGGATATTATAAGGCGTAGCAAATATCCAGAAAAGCAGTGCTCCCCAAACTGGCCACCACAGGAGGCTCATTCCAAAAAAACTGCCAATGTAACTCATAATCTTTTATATTATTGTAAGAGGAATAAGTGTAAAATATGAGTAGTAAAGTTGACTGAATACCGGCAATAACTTATTATGCAATTCTATGTATATATTACATGATTCATACTTTAACCTGCATCAGTTGGAATTTACTGCTGTTGATATACATTGAAGACATTTTTTTGTCAGAAATTTCTACATGATAACATCTGTAAACAGCAAAACCTCAACATTATGTTCCACTCCATCATCTTTTAAAGTAATCAAGCTATCTTCCTGTTCAACGCCATCCATGGTAATTTTCATTTTTGCTGAATTATTACTTTGTGTTAGGACAATATGGTAAAGGGTATTTTTATACCGGTAATGCACTTTAAAAGTTTCCCAATCATGGGGAATACAGGGAACAAAGCTCAGTTTATCCCCTTCCTGTTGCAGTCCAAGAAAAGATTCAGAAATAAGCCTGTACATCCACCCCGCAGAACCGGTGTACCATGTCCAACCGCCCATCCCTGAATGTGGAGCCCGGGCATAAACATCTGCAGCAACCACATAAGGCTCTACTTTGTAAATGGCAATGGCAGCTTCAGTGTTTCCATGATTAACTGGATTTATTAAGTTCAATAATTCCCATACCCGTTCCCTGTTACCCAGTTTAGCAAATGCCATAATCATCCATACCGCTGCATGTGTATATTGCCCACCATTCTCTCTCACACCAGGCACATATCCTTTTATATAACCGGGGTTTAATTCAGATTTGTCGAATGCCGGTTCCAGTAATTTAATGATACGGGTATCTTTTTCTACCAGGTTTTTATAAGCCGATTCCATAGCGGTATACACTCGTTTATCTTCTCCTGCACCTGATAAAACAGACCAGCTTTGAGTAATGGAATCAATTCGGCATTCATCATTGGTTGCCGTGCCTAGTTCTTTGCCATCATCGAACCAGGCCCGCTTGTACCAATCTCCATCCCAGGCATATTTGTCAATATTTTCTTTTAATTGTCTGGCCTCTTTTCTACAGGAATCGGCAAATATTGAATCCTTATTGAGTTCAGCGATTGATTGAAACTGAATTAGGATACCGTACAGGAAAAATGCCAGCCATACACTTTCTCCTTTGCCCTTATCTCCTACTTTATCATAGCCATCATTCCAGTCTCCAGAGCCAATCAAAGGAAGCCCATGTTCTCCATAACTAAATCCATGTTTAATAGCCTGCACACAATGATCATAAAGGGTGGCAGCAACTACAGATTGGGCAGGAAGATCATAATATGACTCTTCATCGGAATTCAAAAGCTTCCCTTCCAGGTAATGTACCCGCTTATGTAAGATATTAGTATCTCCTGTATGTAAAACATAAGTTGCTGTTACCATCGGCAACCAAAGAAAATCATCAGAGCAACGGGTTCTTACACCACGGCCCGTTGGTGGATGCCACCAATGCTGTACATCACCTTCTTTAAATTGCCTTGAGGCACATAACAATATCTGGTCCTTTGCCAGTTCAGGCTTTACATGAAGCAGCGACATCACATCCTGCAACTGGTCTCTGAAACCAAAAGCACCGCCAGACTGGTAAAATCCGCTGCGCCCCCAAAGCCGCGACGAAATGGTTTGATAAGTGAGCCAGCCGTTTGTAATGATATTAATTGCCGCATCCGGTGTTTCAACCTGTAAGGCATTCACTGTCTCTTTCCAATAGGCGATTACTTTTTCAAAAGAATCATGCGCTGCCGCTCCCCTGAATTGTCGGGCAATATTACCTGCATCATGTGAATTTTTTCCAGCTCCCAACCTGAAAATAATTTCTTTTTCTTCACCATCCACCAGTTCAAATGAACACTGTATGGCTGCACATGGATCCAAAGCCAGTCCAACCCTTCCCGAAAGTTTTGTACGGGACATAGCATCCGGATTTTGCAAACTTCCGTTGCGGCCAATGAATTCTGCCCGGTCGGCTGTAAACGTTTTTTTAACATGGTCTGTATCAAAAAATGCAACCCGTTTTTCAAATTCAGTATTGTATTGATTTTTTGCAAACAGGGCCCCGCTATCGGGATCAACTTCTGTATGAATATGCATGGCGGTTTTCGTTCTGTTATCGCCAAGTACCCATTCTGTATAACCTGTTGCGGATAATTTACGTACCCTGCCCGACTGGTTACGGATCTTTAATACCGTGAATTTGACAGCTTCTTCTAAATCAACATATATCCGCATTTCTGAGTGGATGCCGTCTTCAACATGTTCAAAAACACTATACCCAAACCCATGTCTGGTAATATAGTTTGATGCACCGCCGGCCGGGAGGAATGTGGTTGACCAAAAATTGCCGCTCTCTTCATCCCGGATATAAAAAGCTTCTCCACCTGTATCACTTACGGGATCATTATCCCAAGGTGTAAGCCGCAGTTCATGTGCATTTTCTGTCCAGGTATAAGCCGTTCCACTTTCAGAAACAATAGTGCCGAAATTTGGATTTGCGATGACGTTGATCCAAGGAGCCGGTGTTCTGTTATTTTTGTCAACAGCAATAATATACTCGCTGCCATCGGCACGGAAACCTCCCGAACCATTAAAAAAAAGCAGGTCATCCGATAACGGAAGCGTTATTAAAGAAGGACTGTATTTTTCTGTTGGAGTGATATAAGGTATTACTGGTTTTGTCGCCGTTTTGCGTTTCACAAAATCTTCTAAAGTTTCACTGTCTGTGATATTTATTCTTGCTACGGTTTGAAACAATATCCTGTCCTCATTCGATATCTGGTCAGAGGCTCTTACAAAAATGCCGCCGGGACGGTCCTTTAATTCGGGCGGAATAAGTGCAAGAATATCATTTTGGAAACCCTGCCGGTAAATATTGTGCTCTTCATTCCATATCACTAGGTCAACCTTCAATCCCTTTAACCTCCAGTATGCATGCGCTTGTACAAGTTGTTTTACCAATTGCATATTGGTTTGGTTTTCAATTTTCAGCAGAACAATGGGCAGGTCCCCCGAAATGGAATATCCCCACAATCCTGACTGCTGCCGGTGATTGTTGATAAGAATGCCGGAGTCGGCACGAAATAAAATATTGGTAAACAATATCGAACTGGCTAGCCGTCCATACAATTGTGCGTCGGCTTCAGAAGCATTGATTTGTCTCAGCACAACCTGGCTATGCGTCCAGGCCAGTTCAAACACCCGGTCTTTGTGATGCTTATCCTGATATTTATCAACGAGGCTTTCGCACGCAACCTTTGTTTCTGCCATACCAATAATCATGTGAAGTGTAACTGTCTCGTTCCGGTCAAGTTCTATCTTATAACGGATAGCCACAACCGGGTCAAGCACTGAGCCCTGGTGTCCCGCCAACGGACCTGGTTTATTCATCACCTGCGGATTTGCAGTTGTGTTTCCACGCCCGATAAATTTCATCCGGTCTGTTTCATAAGATACTTCCAAGGGAGTTTTTCCCTGCAGCGTCATCAAATGAAACATCCAGGGCGATTGTTCTTCAGCCGAACGCGGCCTTCTTGTACAAAGAATAGCATGTTGATCGGGAAGTATTTCTGTTTGCACAAAAAGATTGCTGAATGCCGGCTGCATCAGGTCTGAAGCGGCAGGAGCCATTACAACTTCTGCATAACTTGTTATTTCAATAGTTCTTTTACTGTTCGAATGATTTTTTATCAGCAATCTTCTCATTTCAATGTCATCTTCAGGCGATACAACAATTTCGGTACGGGTTTCTATCCCATTCTGGGCTGAGTGAAAATCTACACGTCCCTGTGAAAATGCAGCTTCATATTTTTCTGCTTTTTTACGGGTTGGTTGATGAGTGTTGCTCCAGTAATCATCAGTTTCCAAATCATGTATATAACAGAATGCGCCCCAATTATCGCAGGTACCGTCTTCACGCCAGCGTGTTACTGCAAGATCTTTCCAACGGCTGTAACCACCGCCTGCATTGGTCAGCATAACATGATAGTTTCCATTAGATAGTAACTGTACTGCAGGTATGTTGGTGAAAGGCGTATTGATTATTCTTGTTTCGGCACCGCTGGCTGTATAATTAATGTCTGAGATATCTGTAGTATGTGCATAGAAAGTGCTTGCTTTTGGAATACGCTCCTGCAATAACAAAAGTGCCGCTTTAAAACGAGGCTCGGCTTCAAATAATTTTTGCATTGGTTTATCCAGCAGCAGGTAAGCCAGCGATAAAAAACTCATTCCCTGGTGATGTGCCATAAATGAATAAACAATGGCATTGGATTGTCCGCGTGGCAAACGGGATGGGGTATAATCTATGGCTTCATAAAATCCATATTGTCCTTCAAATCCTTTTTCCTGCAGCAGTTCCAGGTTTTCGCATGCTTTTTCCGGAGCTACCATTAAGGCCATGGCAGATGCATAAGGAGCAACAACAGCATCTTCTTCCAATCCTCTTTTTAAACCAAGGCCGGGAGCACCGAATGCACGGTATTGGTAATGGGATTCGGCATTTACCCTGTTGTAACCCGACTCTGAGATCCCCCATGGTAACCCAGTATTTTTTCCATACTCTATCTGCCATTCAACAGCAGCTTTACAGGTTTGGTCAAGTAATGTATTTTCAAATGAGGGCATTACTAAAAGTGGCATCAGGTATTCAAACATGGAACCACTCCAGGAAAGTAAAACAGAATTTCCATTTACATTGGTAAGTAACCGCCCTAAAGCAAACCAACTTTCTTCCGGCAATTTTCCCTCTGCAATACCAATGAATGTAGCTAACCTGGCTTCTGATGCCAGCAGATCATAATAACTGGTATCTCTCCGGTATTCCTGCACATTGAATCCTATACTGAATAAATGGTTTGATTTGTCATACAGGAAATTCCAATCCATGTCTGCCAGTGGGTTACAATGTTGCGCCAAATCTTCTGTCAAACTGATTCGCTCAATTGCCAACCTTATTGTTTCAGTTAAAGCAGCCTGCAATAATGCAAGCCAGTCTTTATCGCCGGGTTTATTATCTGAAACCTGGCGGCGATGCACTTCTATCAGCAATGCTCTCGATGTTTTTAATACTTCAGACAATGTTGAATTATTATTTACAAAATCAAATGCTGCCAGATCTTCTGGAGCTGACTTTAATAATATCCAGGGCATAAATATTTTAAACTCATCACTCACCTGTTGCAGCTGCTGATTAAGTTTTTGTTTCCACCACCAGGTTTCACTTTCAGTATTTTCATCCAGCTTTTCAATAACAGCCATATAACCTGCCTGCAATGCATCAATATGGGATTTTATTTCAGGAAGCGCATGTAAATCAGCATCAACCGCTGCTTGCAAATTGGTTTTGAGCTGCTCAAGCAGCGCAACATCCTTTTCTTCCATTGTAGTCGTGAGTGTAAAAAGTGTATCCTGCAGACCGGTAAATAATTTTTGGCAGGATATTTTTTGATCAGGTATCGCCAGTAACCCCTGTCTCAGTACAAGCAAATGGCCTGCAAGGTTTCCGCTGTCAACAGTAGAAATATATTTGGGTGCCAGCGGAATTAAAGACTGCGTATCGTACCAGTTATAAAAGTGTCCCCTGTACCGCTCCAGTATCAGCATAGTGTTTATGGTCTTTGTTATTCGTTCTAAAAACTGACCGGTAGTAATATAACCAAAGTCCAGGGCAGCCAGGTTAGCAAGTAGCGAAAGCCCGATGTTTGTTGGTGAAGTGCGGTGTGCAATCATTGCCACTGGTTGTTCCTGGTAATTATCAGGTGGAAGCCAGTTGTCTTCCAGTACCATAAAGCGTTCAAAGAAACTCCAGGTCTTTCTTGCCATTATTCTGAGAAAAATGATTTGCGAATGGGT
>JBBQTL010000214.1:0-10126 GCA_038213285.1 Chitinophagales bacterium | reverse complement strand
CCCGGCAAAAAGCATATTGCCTGATGTATGGCCCAGCATATATAATCCTACCGTAGCTAAAACGGCCGAGATGAGTAATACACCCTGCGGGGAAAATTTATGCACCACGGGTCCTGCAAAGGCACGGCCAACAACCATTACGCCGGTTTCCAGGGTCAATAATAAAATGGCGTTATCTGTTACATTTTTTAACAATACATCAATCCATTGCCCGGTAAATAATTCTGTGATGGCGGTACCAAACATCAGGATAATCATCAAAAGAAATAATGGATTAAGCAATGATTTATACATCTCGGAACTAGATACGCCGCTTGCAACTCTTTCCGTAACCGGGAACTCCAGCTTGCTAAACAAGAAGCCGTATATTAAGGTTGGAATAACCATCAAACCTACCTGCACCTGCCATCCGATTCCAATCTTATCGCAAAAGAAAACGATGAGTGTGCCTATCACGATACCGCCGGGAAACCATAAATGAAAATGGTTTAGCTTGGTTGTTTTATTATCACTGTGAATGGTTGCTACCAGGGGGTTACAAGCAGCTTCCACGGTTCCATTGGCTATACCAACTAACAAGGTGGAAATAAATAAACTCCAGTAACCGGTAGCAAAAACGGTGAGTACAATACCTGCCAGGTGAAATACGAATGCACCAATCAATAATTTCTTCATGCCGATGGTATCTACTATCAACCCGCCTACTACGATTGCCAGTGGAAATCCCCAAAACGCGGTGGCAGCGATGGTTCCTAATTGTTGTACATCTAATTGAAATTTTTCTCCCAGGCGACCAAGGATACCGGCACGAATACCAAAGGAAAGTGAAGTTACCAGAAGGGCCAGGCAACTGGCTGTGAACAGTTGTTTTTTCTGAATATTGGCAGGCATAATCGTTTATTGGTTTTTAAATCAAATGGGTTATAAAAAAATCGAGATGTAATATTATTGAATTTTGAATAAAAACGGTTAGAAATTAACAATTGTTTTTTTAAGCAGGTAAAAGCACGCTGCTATTGTATATAAGTTCTCTTATTTTTTTTAAGGATAAAATATCATCAGGCACGTGATAAATTGCAACCCTGTATTGACGAACATAAAATGATCCTGGATATTTATGACTTAAAAAGCAAAGCCAGCATAAAACTTTGTATGCCCAAAAAATATTTTATTAAATGCAAATAGATTTTATGCGTAAAATTGTAAAATTTTTAAACAGTCAAAATATTTCCGGAAACAGTTTTTAAAATAAATCTATATGAAAAGAAAATTAAGAATGGGAATGATCGGGGGCGGTAAAGATGCCTTCATTGGAGCAATACACCGGCTGGCATTTAACATGGATGGCCTGGTTGAACTGGTTTGTGGTGCGTTAAGCATCAACCCCGAAATTGCAAAAGATTCAGGGCAATCACTATTTCTTGCAGAAGACAGAATTTACCTGAACTATGAAGAAATGATAGAAAAGGAAAGTTTGATGCCGGAAGACAAGCGCATTGACTTTGTAACCATCGTAACGCCCAACTTCGCCCATTTCGCTCCTGCAAAACTGGCCTTGCAAAAAGGCTTTAATGTAGTGATTGAAAAGCCCATCACCTTTACATTGGAGGAGGCAAAGGAATTAAAACAAATTGTGGAAGAAACGGGATTGATGCTTTGCCTTACCCATACCTACTCAGGCTACCCGATGGTAAAGCAGGCAAAGGCGATGGTGAAAGACGGAGCATTGGGAAAAATAAGGAAAGTATGGGTAGAATATCCACAGGGCTGGTTAAGTAAATTATCAGAGAGAGAAGGCAACCAGCAAGCCGCCTGGAGAACCGATCCAAAACGAAGTGGCAAGAGTGGTTGCATGGGTGATATTGGTACACACGCTGCGCATTTGTCGGAATATATTACCGGTTTAAAGATCACCCATCTTTGTGCAGACCTGAATATTTTTGTAGAAGGACGTGCTTTGGATGATGATGGAAATGTATTGTTGAAATTTGATAATGGCGCAGCGGGAGTATTAATGGCATCGCAGGTTGCAGCAGGCGAAGAAAACGCATTAAAAATAAGAGTGTATGGAGAAAAGGGCGGTATTGAATGGGCGCAGATGGAACCCAATACGCTTCTCGTAAAATGGCTGGATGCACCTGCACAAATATTGCGTGCCGGTGGAAATTATGGAGACCGCCTCTCCTCTTTTGCTACCAGCAATTGCCGCACACCAGGTGGTCATCCTGAAGGATACCTGGAAGCATTTGCCAATATTTATAAAAATTTTGCCACCACTTTAATGGCTAAAATGGATGGAGCCACACCATCAGCAGAAGCATTGGATTTTCCATCAGTAGATGAAGGCGTACGAGGCATGGCGTTTATAGAAAATGTGGTGTTGTCAGCACAGTCGGATAAGAAGTGGACGGAGTATGTGGTGTGAGGAATGAGTGAATGGTGAACGGTCAATGGTGAATTAAAAATTAAGAATGAAGAATGTGGAAGACTGTAGCATCATCTTAAATGCTGATAACTATTTTTTTTGACCAGGCGTTGGTGCTACTATAAAACATCGTTGTGCAGCATATCCCGACGGGGGAACAAAGTGACGGAACCTGGGATTATTCACCTGTACGGCATACCACTAGGCAACATTAATTGCATACCATCACAAATTATTTTTTTTCATTTGCGATGAATATAGTGGCCAAACCGAAAATCATTACAGGCATTCTTCATCCACCATCGACGATAAACAATATTAATTAACCTATCATAAATTAAACCTTCCATGCAAACAATAAAAGGTCCCGGAATATTTTTAGCGCAATTTGCAGGCGATACTGCACCCTTCAATACACTGCCCTCCATTTGTAAATGGGCCAAAGAAAAAGGATTCGTTGGCGTTCAGATTCCTTCCTGGGATGCCAGGTTCATTGACCTGCAAAAAGCTGCCGAAAGCAAAACCTATGCGGATGAAATTAAAGGGATCGTTCAGGAAGCCGGTTTGGAAATAACGGAACTCTCTTCGCATTTACAGGGGCAACTGGTGGCGGTAAATCCTGCCTACGATCAATTGTTCGATGGCTTTGCTCCTGCAACAGTTCATGGCAATTCAAAAGCAAGAACGGAATGGGCGGTTCAGCAACTGATGTATGCGGCAAAGGCATCACAAAACCTAGGACTGAATGCCCACGCCACTTTTAGCGGAGCCTTATTATGGCAAACGGTTTATCCATGGCCGCAACGCCCCGCAGGATTGGTGGAAACCGGTTTTACCGAACTGGCCAACCGGTGGCTGCCGATCTTAAATGCATTTGATGAATGTGGCGTAGATGTATGCTACGAAATTCATCCCGGTGAAGACCTGCACGACGGTATCTCTTACGAAATATTTTTAGAAAAAGTAAACAATCATCCCCGGGCATGCCTGCTGTACGATCCTTCGCATTTTGTATTGCAATGCCTCGATTACCTGGCCTATATTGACCATTACCACACAAGGATAAAAGCCTTTCATGTAAAGGATGCTGAATTTAACCCCACGGGTAAGCAGGGTGTTTATGGAGGTTATCAAAGCTGGGTAAACCGGGCTGGCCGCTTCCGTTCACTGGGCGATGGACAGGTTGATTTCAAATCCATATTCAGCAAACTGGCTGCCTTTGATTATAAAGGTTGGGCTGTGCTGGAATGGGAGTGCGCCATTAAAAACTCGGAAGACGGAGCTGCAGAAGGTGCCCCGTTTATAAAAGAACATATTATAAAAGTTACCGAAAAAGCATTTGATGATTTTGCCGGCACCGGTAGTGATGAAGCGTTTAACCGGGGATTGTTGGGGATATGACAATATGGAGCAAGAGGTCTTACAGGTTTTACAGACCTCGCACGTTTAAAAAACTTGAGGTCTGGCGAAAGAGTTTTAGATCCTTAAAAAGCATCTATCATTTTATAGGACATAGTGCTTAAAACCATTACGGACATTTTTACTACCTTCAACTACTCAAAAATCAATTTCATGAAAAACACGATAGCAAAAATTTTTTTTCTCTTTGTTTTTAGCACCCCGGTTTTTTTATCGGCAACCCCTCCAAAAAAAGGCGGGGAATTTTACCAGATCATGGTATATCATTTTTCGACTACGGAACAACAGCAGGTAATTGAACAATATCTCAAAGATGCCTACGTACCGGCGCTTCACCGGCAACAAATTAAAAACATAGGTGTGTTCACACTCATCGCCAATGACACAGCAACAGATAAACGCCTGTATGTAATCGTTCCGCTGAAGTCGCTGAAGCAGGTAACTGAACTGGCTTCGAAACTGGCCGGTGATAATGATTACCAGGCCAATGGCAAAACTTATCTGGATGCAGCATACAAAACCCCTCCTTACCAAAGAATGGAGAATATCGTGGCGCAGGCTTTTCCACTTGCCCCTTTTTTAATTCTCCCAAAATTGACCGGCCCAAAAAGTGAACGTATATATGAATTGCGGAGTTATGAAAGTGCTACGGAAAAGATATTTCAAAACAAAGTTCAGATGTTTAACGAGGGCGGTGAAATCGCATTGTTCAAACAGCTCAATTTCAACGCAGTTTTTTACTCATCGGTAATTGCAGGCTGCAATATGCCAAACCTGATGTACATGACCAGTTTTGAAAACAAAGCAGACAGGGATGCCCACTGGAAAAGTTTTGGTTCATCTCCCGACTGGAAAAAGCTTTCCTCCATGCCGGAATACCAAAACAATGTTTCTAAAAACACCAGTTATTTTCTTCGCACCACTGAGTATTCGGATTATTGATACTTTATGAATTAGGAATTAAAAATTAAGAATTAAGAATTGGGTAACACTCACAGTCATTTTAATTTTTTAGTTTTTATTTCCTGGCTTACAATTTTTAAAACTTTAAAAACGATTGAACCATGAATACAAATATGCTTATCAAAAGGGGCATCCTGCTCTTAGTGATATTTACCGCTTTTTCTTTTGCAGCTAAAAAGAAAGAACCTACTGTATTGATTTTTTCAAAAACAAACGGCTACCGGCACCAGAGCATCCCTGCCGGGATTGAGGCTATTAAAAAACTGGGCCTGGAGAATAATTTTTTAGTGGAGGCTACTGAAGATTCACTGGCCTTTACCGATGAAAACCTGGCAAAATACAGAGCGGTTATTTTCCTGAGTCCTACCGGAGATGTATTGGGTGAAGCGCAACAAAAAGCACTGGAAACTTTTATACAGAAAGGCGGTGGTTTTGTGGGCATTCATGCGGCTACTGATTGCGAGTACAACTGGCCTTGGTATGTAAAAATGGTTGGTGCAAGTTTTCTTTCACACCCTGCACAACAGATGGCAAAATTAATAGTGGTTGACAAAAAAAATGCTGCCACCAAACACCTGCCCGAAATTTGGGAAAGAAAAGATGAATGGTATAGTTTTAAGAATATGAACCCCGATGTAAAAGTGCTGTTGAAAATTGATGAAACATCTTACAAAGGAGGTAAAAATGGCGATAACCACCCAATGGCCTGGTATCATGCATACGATGGTGGCAGGGCTTTTTATACGGAACTTGGGCATACCAATGAATCATTCAGTGAACCGTTCTTCCTGCAACATTTAATGGGCGGTATTAAATATGCGTTGAAGAAATAAATTGCCGCTGCTGAAAAGTCCCATTGCCTGGCTGCGGGAAGACAGGAAGGGAAATACCGAAGCCGTTCAAAATATTTTTTTTATCATAAAGTCCCAGCCTGTTACGTGGTCAGACGGAGACCGTCAAACAAGGCAACAGGCTGGGGCTACCTATTTCATTAGCACGTTGTCAAATTAGCTATTTATCAAATTGACTAAAGCTCCCTGATCCAGATATTTCGAAAACTGATCGGCTCGCTTTTATCACCATGATCCTGTAATTTAATCGGAGCGGCACCATGTTTTTTATACACCGGTTTTCCGATGTACAATGTTGCTCCTTTTAGTTCTGTATTGTTTTGCAACAGAACACCATTATGAATAAGAGTAATATGCGCCGGGGACTGCAGTGATCCGTCTTCTTTGAAACGCGGGGCTGTCCAGATCACATCGTAGGTTTGCCATTCACCCGGCTTTTTACAGGCATTGGCCAATGGGGTAGCCTGTTTGTAAATACTGCCCGTCTGTCCATTTACATAGGTTTTATTGTTGTAGCAATCTAATATTTGTAATTCGTACCCGGTATCTCCACCACCCGTGGAAGCAAGGAACAGCCCACTGTTTCCCCTACCCTGCCCTTCGCCATGAATGCCTTCCGGTATCTTCCATTCAAGGTGCAACTGGTAATCTGTAAATGATTTCCTGGTTTGAATATTTCCTGTTCCCTTTTTTACAGTGAATGCACCTTTTGATACCGTCCATTGAGCAGGCAAACTGCTGTCCTTAACAGATACCCATTCATCGAGGTTACTGCCATCAAACAAAACAATGGCATCAGAAGGCGCCTTATTATCTTTTGCAGGAGTTACCAGTTTTGGCTCCGGCGACCATACTTCTGTGGCTTTGGGATCGCCTTGCTGTGCGATGGATTGAAGGGAGATAAAAATGGCAGTGGACAGTGTGAGCATTTTAAAACTTTTCATATAACTAATCGTTTTTAGGTTAGCATAATTTTTATGCCGGATGCATATCATTATCTGTATCCGTTACACAAAACTATCCGGTAAATTTAGTTGTAATCAGTTGTAACTTAGTTCCCTTACAAAAAAATTGCCATTAATATTTTCTTTCTTAAAACTGGTTTTACTTCTTAATTTATACAAAATAAAAACCAGGCTTATATAAAATGAACTGGCAGTGGATTTTTCCCAATCCTCCAAATTTGTCCTTTCCAAAAATAAAATTAATGCTATATTGAATTTTAATTGTGATGGAGGCCGGATAATTTTGTGCAGTAGGAACAGGCCGCGGCCTGTTCCTGCAAGTCTATCAACTTTAGCATGTTGAACCGGCCCTACACAGCTTACACAAAACCAATCAAAGCAGGAATAGTGGTTTTACATTAAATAACATTCCACGTTTTTATGCTGCTGAAATTATAACCAATCAGTAAAAAAAAGCTATATGGGAGATACCCTCCAGATTAAAAAACAACCTAAGCAATATGATGCAGTGATTGTAGGATCGGGTGCAGGTGGTGGTATGGCGGCTTATATGCTTGCCAACGCCGGGTTAAAAGTTTGCCTCCTTGAAGCCGGTCCTGATTATGATCCAGCAAAAAATTCATCGCAGATGAAAAATCCATGGGAAAGTCCGAGGCGTGGTGCCAGTACAAAATTCAGGCCCTTCGGAGATTTTGATGCGTCTTTTTGGGGATGGGAAATTGATGGAGAGCCGTATACCCATGCACCCGGTACCAAGTGGGATTGGTGGCGGGCCAGGATGGTGGGCGGCAGAACCAATCATTGGGGCAGGATATCCTTACGCTTTGGGCCAAACGATTTTAAAAGAAAGAGCATTGATGGCCTGGGTGATGACTGGCCAATCAGTTATGATGACATCAAACCTTATTATGATAAAATAGATAAACTCATCGGCGTGTTTGGCAGCAATGAAGGATTGCCCAACGACCCGGATGGCGTTTTTCTTCCTCCCCCAAAACCAAGGCTGCATGAACTGTTTATCAAAAAAGCAGCAACCGGTATAGGCATTCCAGTTATACCATCCCGTTTATCTATTTTAACCAAACAAATCAATAAAGACAGGGGCGCCTGTTTTTACTGCTCGCAATGTGGACGGGCCTGCAAAATATATGCGGATTTTTCCTCTTCTTCCGTATTAATAAAACCGGCCGTGGCTACCGGTAATGTAGACCTGGTAACCAATGCCATGGCAAGAGAAGTGTTGACCAACAAGGAAGGTCTTGCTACCGGCGTTTCTTATGTGAATAAAGAAGACATGCAGGAATACCAGGTGCAGGGAAAGGTGGTGATACTGGCAGCGAGCGCCTGTGAAAGTGCGAGGTTAATGCTTAATTCAAAATCGGAACAGCATCCAAATGGAATATCCAATTCAGGTAATGTAATTGGTAAATACCTTCATGATAGTACCGGTGCTTCTATGAGTGGCATATTGCCCAATCTCTTTGGCAGAAAAAGATACAATGAGGATGGCGTAGGCGGTATGCACGTGTACACACCGTGGTGGCTGGATAATAAAAAACTGGATTTTCCGCGAGGGTATCATATTGAATATGGTGGTGGTATGCACCAGCCAGCTTATGGCTTTGGCTTTAATGTTGAAAAGCAAAATGGCCGGTACCCCATCAACAGAAAAACGAAAGAAGCTGGAGGATATGGTGCTTCGCTGAAAGAAGATTTGCGTTACCTGTACGGCGCCGGCGTTCACATGGCAGGTCGTGGCGAAAGCATTGCATTTGAATCCAATTTTTGTGAAATAGATCCATCCGTAGTGGATAAATATGGCATTCCTGTTTTGCGTTTCAATACCAAAAACAGCGAATACGAGGTGAAGCAGGCAAAGCACATGAAAGAAACTTTTAAAGAGATCATGCACAATATGGGCGCTGTAATTACCGGCGGTGATACCGATGGGCCAGAGAATGATTATGGCCTTGCAAATCCCGGCAATATTATTCATGAGGCGGGAACAGCGAGGATGGGGAGTGATGCGAAAAAATCCGCCCTCAACAAATTCAGCCAGGCCCATGAATGTAAAAACTTATTCAATGTAGATGGTGGCCAGTTTGTATCACAGGCAGATAAAAATATCACCTGGACTATCTTAGCATTATCCATGCGGGCATCGGAATATATTGTGGATCAGTTGAAGAAGCAGAATATTTAAAACGCAGCCGCCGCCCCACACCCCTGAAGGGGCTTAAAGGCAGGCGTATAATGGAACCAGGCTGTTGCCGAAAAAAACAGAACTAAAAAATATTATTAACCAAACTCCCCTTTAGGGGACGGGGGCATTTTTTATGGACAGACGTAAATCAATCAAAGCTTTATTAATTGGTACCGCATCTACTGCTGTATTAATGAACTCATGTGATACAAAGGATAAAACCGCAACAGAAGCTGCCGGCACCGCACCGAAGCTCAATGAAGATGACCGCATGGCGGAAGAAAAAATAGCGAATGAAAAGCTGAGGGAAGCTACGTTTTTTACCCCGGAAGAAATGGCGACCATCGCCATCCTCGCCGATATCATCATTCCTAAGGATGCTACAAGCGGTAGCGCAACGGATGCCAAAGTGCCCGATTTTATTGAGTTTATTGTAAAGGACATGCCCCAACATCAAACCCCGATGCGGGGAGGCCTGCGTTGGCTGGACATGGAATCGCTGAAAAGATTTGAAAAATCATTTGCGGCCATCACCGACAAACAGCGGATTGAAATTATAGATGATATTGCTTACCCGAATAAGGCCAAATCCGGAATGAAACAGGGCGTAGCATTTTTTAGCACGATGCGTAACCTGACCGCAACCGGCTTTTACACTTCCGAAATAGGTGTGAAAGATCTCGATTATAAGGGCAATACACCTAACCAATGGAACGGCGTACCGGATGAAGTGCTAAAGCAATACAATATGGCTTACAGTGAGCGGGAGTTGAAAGAGAGTATTAGTTTTGATAATGGTTGATGATTTCGGATGTCGGATGGCTGATTTTTTGATGTCTGGTTTCTTTCAAGCCTATGTTGCTTTTTAGGTATTGAAAAAATGTGAGTTGAAACAATAAAATACAATTACATGTTTACTTAGAAGCTGTTTAAAAATGATTAATTTGTTTACCATCATTAGTTTTTTATGGCATCTACATTGGCGACGCTCCGTTTAAGTTCAGTTTTTTATGGCATCATCGGCTTTCTGACTCAGTTACTCCAATTACATTTAAACAGCTTCTTAGAAAAAAATTTATAAAAGGTATCTAAAATAAATTTCAGATGAAATGAAAGCAAATGACCAACGCATAATAATATTTATCTTCCCAATTTTATTTCTCTCATCTTGTATTGGAAACAGTGGTAAAGATTACCAGTATATTGAAACATGCATGCAAACTAACCTTTTGACTACTGCTCCGAAAGAGCTAAAACCTCTCCTAATAAGAGCAAAATCAGATTCAGAAGCTTACATAAA
>JBBQTL010000213.1:0-10181 GCA_038213285.1 Chitinophagales bacterium | reverse complement strand
TTACTCCGGCAAATAAAGCAGCGTTAGGAGCTAATTTAATATCGTACATTTGGCCACTCTTTTCTTTGGAAATGAAATTCAACGAACGGTTAAATGACCCTATATATGGTTGCACAAAATGTTTTTTAGAAAAATCCCTGATAATTCCAGAGCTGTCATTTTGTGCAAACAAATAAGCCGGGTATAAAAAAATTAGCATTATCAATTGAATTTTTGCAAGGTGGTTGGTGAGGATACCAACCACGGCCCGGCCTCGGTCGGTGTCCCCGCGGACCGAAAACTGGAGCAACATCCGATAGCTTTCGGATTTGAAATGCACCCGATTTTTTGTAATTATCATCGGTTGTGAAATTATTGATTAACCTGTTTACAGATATGTCAGCCAGGTGACCCAATCAATCATCCATATTATACTAAATTCATTGTCATTTCACCACTTATCGATACAAACAATTTAAATACTTGCAGGTACACCAGCTTTATCCTTTTCAAATAATGAACCCTTCATCAATAGAATAAAAGATTATTCAAAACACAAATAAAAGACACTTATGAAACTTCAATTTTTTTTCCTGGGTACAGCATTTATGCTGATGAGTTCCTGTTCCAAAAAGAGCGCCGAAACTCCAGTTGCAATGGTGCCAGAACGGATGGTAATAAATCCCGCTAGTAAAAGTGTATTAGTTGGTGATACGGCAATATTTTCCATTACGTACTTTAATACTTTGGGTAACCAGGCTACTGTTCCATCCGGTATTATCTGGACAAGCAACGATGCTTCCATTGCAACCGTGAGCCAGCAGGGCATTGCCAATGGGGTAAGCGCCGGCCAGGTAGAAATAAAAGCAACCTACAACAACAGTATGGCTAAAGCCCTCCTGACAGTAGTTACCAATACAGCACAAACCGCTACAGTAGAAATTTTGCAAAAAATACAAGAGCTAAAATTAAATGAAAGCTTTACATTGACAGCCATTGCAAAAGATGTTAATGGGAATACGATTGCTGGAAAAACTTTTAGCTGGCAAACCGACAACGCTTTATATGCCCCCATCAATGCAGCTACAGGTTTAGTGATGGCCAATGGGTATGGTACTGCCAACATCACGGTATCAACTGATGGCATCAGGAGCAGCCCGGCAATGGTACAGGTGATCCGTACTGGAAATTTTGGCCAGGCGGCAAGTACAGGAGCAGCAAAGCTAAAGATTGAAAATGGAATACTTAAACTGCAAACCACTACAGATTTTTCTGTAGCCGCTGGTCCGCCAGACCTGAGGGTTTATCTTGGGGATAATACTACCAACATTAACGGTGCTGTAGAAATTGCGTCCCTTACCAAAAGGAATGGCATGCAATCGTGGAATGTAGCAGGCACAGTAAATATCACCCAATACCGCTATGCAATTGTATGGTGTAAGCAGTTGGGTGGCGTATATGGTGTGGCTGATTTGGGTAATTAAATTTGTATTGATCATGCTTTATAAAAATTGAATTTATGGCACTGCAACCTTTTACAAAATAAAACGTATTTTTATAAGTAGCATTTTTATTTTGGAATAAACTCTTTTCCATCACCATCTTAAATATCGCGGGATCATTGGAAAATATTACGGAAGTTATAAAAGGTTGTATTAAAAATGATCAGCGGTATCAGCGGGTTTTGTATGACCAGTACCGTGGTTTTGCCCTGAAAATAGCCTTCCGCTACATTTACACTTACGATAAGGCAACGGATGTGGTGAACGACAGTTTTGTGAAAATATTTAATCATTTTAATTCTTTCAGACTGGGGAGTGAAGAAGACAACGAAAAAATATTGATGGGGTGGCTTAAAAAGATTATCATCAATACGGGCATTGATCACCTGCGAAAAAAACAAATGCTTCCGGAAATAGGAGGGATACCTGAAAGCGCTTTTGAAATTACCGACAATTATTATAATGCAGACCAGGTTGCTTTATACAATGACCTGATGATACTGGTAAAGCAACTGCCGCCAGCTAATCGGGTAGTCTTTAACTTATATGTAATTGACGGATATTCACATGCTGAAATTGCAGACCTGATGAATATCAACATAGGCACTTCGAAATCGCACCTTTCAAGGGCAAGGGCTACACTGCAAAAAGGAGTCAAAAAAATGGAACAAATAAACTATGCCGGATTTAGATAACCATATGGATGATTTATTTCGCAAAGCTGCGGACAACTATCGCCCTGCTGCTGGCGAAAGTGATTGGGATAAGATTTCCCCGTTGATAAATAAGAGGGGGGTAGAAATATTACCTCAAAATAAAAAAAGTTACATCGTTAAAAAGAGTGCCCCATTGTTACTTTTGTTGTTTTTAGCAGCAACAGGATTTATTTTAATCAATTTTATCAATACAAAAAGTACCAATGCTATTTTAGCAAGCAACAGCACACCAGAAGTAAAAACCCCGTTAGCAAACATCCAACCTAAAAGCGGGGTGCAGGGCAATATCGCCGTTGTATCTTCATCCTCAATTACCAATAGTAAAACGGCTTTAAAAATAACAGTCGCAGGTATTTCAGGAGAAATGCTAACCAAGAAAAATAATACAAGTTTCCCCAGAGCCGCCAAACAAACTGTGAACATTTGGGAAGCTGTTGCTGGCGAAGAGGAGGCAACTGGCATCTATTCAAACGAAAAAATTATCCTTGCAGGTAATAAGCAGCAAACCTTAAACTTCCAAGGGGGTGATACACAAATTTCACTACAGGGTACGGGTATTACAAGCGATCATAATTTAATGGCTGAATCAAAAAAAATAGTTGTAGATACCAATACCACAGCGAAAAATACTCCCAAAAAGAAAGTTGACCAGCCATCGAAACAAAAACGGTTTTACCTGGGCTTTACTGCAGGCCCGGAATTTAGCGGTGTAAAAAAATTTGAACTGCATCCCGGATATGAAGCCGGTATAATAGCCGGATACCAGCTTAACCAAACACTGGCAGTAGAGACCGGCATATTGTTTAACAAAAAAAAGTATGCCGCTGATGGAAAATATTTTAATCCGGAAAAAATTGATGCTTCTATGCCTACCGGTATGGAGATAGTAAGCCTGAGTGGCAACTGTAGTGAATTTGAAGTTCCGCTGAAGTTGAACTACAATATTGTAAACCACCGTAATGCAATTGTATATCTGTCGGCAGGTTTCTCATCTTACCTGCTCATAAATGAAAGCAATCGTTATAAAACTTTGCTGAATGGTGGTATTGATAACATGACTGGCTCTTATAAAAATACTACCTTTTACCCGGCCGCCACAGCCGATATCAGTATTGGGTTTGAAAGGAAATTACAAAAGGGCAACAAACTCAGATTAGAACCTTACCTGCGGCTTCCATTAAAAGGTATAGGTATTGGTGCAATGAAAGTAACAAGTGCAGGTATGCATGCCAGTTTTATCTTGTTTCCAAATAAATAATGCCGGCAGTTTTTGTTTGCCGGCAGTTTATACCTATTGTGTTTCCAATACTACCCCATTTTCCCTAAAATTTTCTTGCGCCGTATGGGTGTATTTCAAATCCGATAGCTTTCGGATGTCGCTCCCGATTTCGGTCGGTGGACACCGACCGAGGCTGTTCCGTGGTTGGTGTCATCACCAGCCACTTGGCGCTGCTATCCGATAGATATCGGATGTGAAATACACTCCGCCTCTTTAATCATCGCATGGTTTTTCATATTTTTAATATGCTGCCATTTTATGCATTGCCTTTATATCCGGGATAACAATGTACTTCCTGGAAATATTTACCAGTTGCTTAATTTCCGGTTCATTAAATACCATGGTAACAGTTTGCCTGGTACTTCCTATCAGGTGGGCAATATCATCATGCGTTAAAAAATTATCAAGGGTAACCGAATTTCCTGAAACTGATAGCTGCTGGGATTGTATCATATCGTAAAAAAAACGCACCAGCCTTGTCCTTACATCTACATGCAACATGTTCACCAGGCGGTTTTCTATCTTACGCAACCTGTTGCCCACTTTTTGTGAGTAACCAATAGCAATAGAATTATTTTGCTGAAGGAGTTTTCTAAAATTATCTATTGTAAAAGCACAAAGGGTAACATCGCATTTATGTGCCTGTGCAAACTCCCCGTTCATATTATTCCTCTCCAGTGAAAACTGGCCAAACACCTCCCCTTGCTGAAGAATTTCTTTAACAATCTCATTCCCATTATTATCAATAAAGCCAATTTTTATACAGCCCGATTTAATAAAAAAGAGTTTGTTCAGGTATTGCGATTCAAAATAAATATAATCTCCTTTTTTAGCCTCCATAACAGTATTTGCAAGATCCAGTTCCTGGTATTCTTTATCGGTGAGCCGTCCAAAAAGATCATGATTCTTCAGTGACAGTAATCCGTTATCAGTATCAGATAATCTATAAACATTTTCAGATAAAGTCATAAGTAATTATTTAAAAGCCTTCCGCTGTAAAGTCATTTTTATATAGATACGCTGTAAAAAAGAAATGGTTGCAATAAAATCAAAATACCCGAACATGCATGTAAAACATTGTTCCATATAACGCAACGTCCCTGGCCAACACACAATGCATGGGAGGATGCTGCGAAGTAGTGCAATCAGGATCATTAAAAGCAACGTCTCCCAACGAGCTAGTGCCGGGGTGGGGACGTTGCGCCACCAATAAAGTCTGATGGCAGTAAGGGCGAGCCACTTATTTATACCGTTAAAGAATGCCAGCAAAACAACTGTCGTTAATAGAAGCAATGATTAATCTCAAACGGCGCAACGTCCCCGGACCCACACAGGGCTAGCGGACGTTGCTGCGAACGAAAGGTAAACATTTACCCATTCTTAACATAGTTGAACAAAAATCAGTTAGTTTGGATGTAGAAAACAACTGTTTTCAATACCAGCTTTCATTGAACTATTTAAATTTTAAAAGCCTAAACTAATACCGGCAGTAAAAGATTTTGCATTAGGGTAACTGGCATAATCCACCCCTGCGTTCAGGTTCGAATTGCGGTAATTTACTTCAGGATCGTAGCCCCTGTACCTGGTAATGGTAATGATGTTTTGAGCACTAAAATAAATACGCAACCGCTGCAGTTTCATTTTCTTTAATGTATTGGCCGAAAGGTTGTAGCCCAATGCGATATTTTTTAGCCGTACATAACTTCCATCAAATATCCAACGGGAAGAAACCCGCTGTGGCCTTCCTGCAAACGCAGCCGGCAAATTGGTATTGGTGTTGGAGGGTGTCCATCTTTTTAAGGCTTCTGTAGTGGCATTGTTGATACCGGAAAGATTTTCCAGCTCCAGCAGGCTATAGCTTAACATATCATTTCCCTGCGAGCCCTGGAAGAAAATATTCAAATCAATATTTTTGAAATTAAAGTCATTGTTGAGGCCCCAGATAAAATTCGGATTTGGGTTCCCAATAATAGTGCGGTCATCATTGTTTAAAACTCCATCCGGTTGAAACAATGGCTTGCCGCTCCCGTCCTTCTTACCACTAATATCCTGAAAGCGTTCACCTCCGGAGGCCAGTTCAAAACCTGCGCCGGGCAAAAACGTTGCGCCCTGTTGATATACACCTTCATATACCCATCCAAAAAAGCTCCCGATTGGCTGACCCACCCGAAGTATCTGCGCTGAGTTGGCTATACCCACCATATGGCCTGGAGCATTGGCATAGATGATGTCATTGCCATTGGGTAATTCCAATACCTTGTTCCGGTTAAAGGAAATATTAAAATCTGTTTTCCATTGCAAAGCACCGGTTAAATTTTTTGTACCAACGGTAAGTTCTACCCCCCTGTTTTCAATTTTACCGATGTTTTTTATTTGTGTGCTATAGCCTGAATATTGAGGCAGGGGAACATCAAATAATAAATCCGCCGTCACAGATTTATAATAGTCAGCGGTAAAACTAAGCCGGTTATCAAAAAGCGATATATCTACTCCAATATTTTGTTGCGTGGTGGTTTCCCATTTTAAATTATTATTTGCAATGGTGGTAGGCCTTATGGCATTAACCGGCAGGCCATTTAAAAAACTGAGCACCGGGGAAAACCTGGCAAGCGTTTGATAAGGGCTGATAGCCTGGTTGCCGGTTAAGCCATAACTTAAACGCCACTTAAAATGATTGATTGCTTTTGCATGTTCCATAAATGCTTCGTTGCGCATGTTCCAGGCAATAGCAGCAGAAGGAAAAAATGCCCACTTATTATTCCTGCTAAAATTGGATGAACCATCATACCGGGCATTCACCGTAAGCAGGTATTTATCTGAATAATTATAATTGGCCCTGCCATAATAAGAGGCAAGCTGAGATGCTGATAAAGCTGAACTGGCAGGCAATGAAACCGCACCACCTGAAAGGTTGCGGAACGAAACGGAATTGGATAAAAACGACTGGCTCCTTGCACCAAAATCTTCACTGATAAATTTTTGATACGAAAACCCGGCCAATACCGTCAGCTTGTTTTTTTTTGAAAGCGTATTGGTATAGGTCAAAAAATTTTCATTGATATAGCTGTTTCTTATTTCATTATTTACGATGGCATCCCCTCCTACATTTCTTCCTGCGTTTAAAGTGGTAGGCGTAAATTCACCGCTACGCAGGTTATTGGAGAATGAACCAAAAGTGGTTTTAAATTGTACGTTTTTTATTACCTGCGCATCTGCATAAAAATTAAACTGGTATAAGCCCCCCACTGATTCAAGCTGTAAATCATTGGCAACAGCATAAGGGTTATCATAGGGATCACCAACTACTGCCAGCGAATAAGATCCATCGGGCCGGTACACAGGCTGATCTGGCCCAAACTTAAAAGCACCGGCAACTACACCCGTGCTTGTAACGCCTCCTGTATTTTCCTGTGTTCGTACCCCCGCAGTTTTTGCCGACCGTACAAATAAATTCATCCCAATTTTTAACCAGTTGTTTGCAGCAAAATCAACATTGCTGGTAACCGAAAACCGTTTGTAAGTTGAATTGGTAATGACACCCTGTTGGCTGAACAGCGAACCTGACAAATAATACCGCACCGCACCTGAACCACCGGAAAATGACAGTTGGGTATTATGGATGTTACCCTTTTTAAAAATCAAATCCTGCCAGTCTGTACTGGCATTTCCGGGTATATAAGCAGGGTTTATTTCTTTTATAAAATCAATGAACTGATCTTTATTTAAAAGTGGCAGCCGACGGATTTCTTCTTGCGAAGAATAAGAAGAATTGATTTCAATGCCGGCTTTACCCGATTTGCCTTTTTTGGTTGTTACCAGAATAACCCCATTGGCGCCCCTTGATCCATAAATAGAGGTTGAAGATGCGTCTTTCAAAATTTCCATTGATTCAATGTCTTCCGGGGGAGGTAATATAGCGCCGGCAAATCCATCTACTACAAATATGGGATCGCTGCTTGCATTTACAGAAGTACCGCCGCGTACCCTTATTTTATAACTGCCACCTGGCTCACCATTATTTGCCTGCACCAATACGCCGGCAGCACGTCCCTGTAAAGCCTGTATCAAACTTGCCACAGGGTAGGCCGTTAACTCTTTGCTTTTTACAGAAACTACCGCACCAGTCAAATCATTTTTTTTTACACCTCCATAACCCACCACTACCACATCATCCAACACTTTGGAAGCTTCTTTTAATACAATTTTCAAATCCGCCTGTTTACCAACTTCAATAGCCGTGTCAATGTAATTAATGCTTGAAATGCTTACTACTGGTTTTATTGAATTTAATACGATCACAAACCTTCCCTGTTCATTTGAAATGGTCCCGTTTCTGGTACCCTTCTCCAAAACAGACACATTGGATAAAGCTTCGCCGTTTTCATTTTCTACCAACCCTGTAATAACAACCTTACCCTGGCTGCTAAGTCCACCCGGGGATTGATCCGTTTGGATGCTAAGGGAATTTTTAGCATTTTGGGTATTGGTTTCCGCCAGCTTATTGCCCGGCAAACTATTGTTATTTTCTTTAATTGCAGTTTTGGGAAGTTTGTTTTTGTTGGCTTTTTTATCCGCAATAATGATATACGACTTCTCTTTTACTTTTTTAAAATGTAATGCAAAGGGCTTAAGTAAAAATTCAAGGTTATACTCTGCAGATTCTTTACTGTTTACCCAGTCAGATGAAACAGTGTACCCATTGATCATGTTATCCTCAAACAAAATATCAATCCCAAACCTTGGTTTAAAATCTTTCAGCGCTTCAGATAATTTTATGATCTTGCTGTTACCGGTTGTAGTAACATTGCCCGGTTGGCCGTACAACTTATTTTGCCCTGGTAGAATCAATTGCAATAAAGTCATTAAGCTAAAAAGCAATAAACCCCCGGGTAAAAGTTGAGCAAACTTTCTCATAAGTCAGCAATTAACGATCCTCCATTAAAATCAATCGTAAAAATAAAACATTTTATCCCCGCTATTATAATTGATCCCCAGCATTTCCGCAATCACATCAAATAATTCAACAACGGTATCAGCATGAAATGTACCGGTTATTTTCTTGGCTGCAAGAGAATCGTTTTGAAATTTAATATCCACACCATAATTATTTTTTATCAGCTTTGCTATCTCCCGCAGTGAAGTTCCTTCAAAAAAATAATCATGGTTTTTCCAGGCAGATAAATTTTCAGGGTTAGGGATATTCCGCAATTCGTTTACCCCAACTGCATTTGCCGTAAATAAATCTCCCGGTTTCATCAACAGCTTTTTTATACCGTTGCCCGATACATACTGTAATTGCACTTTACCCTTTTTAAGCACTACGCCCGATTCACCCTGCCTTGCATACACCGTAAATTGTGTACCCAACACCACTACATCTAAACTGTTGCCGGTTTTTACAATAAATGGTTGATCGCTTTGCAAATGAGTTACTGAAAAATCGGCTTCTCCTGTTAATGCAACCGCTCTATTTTTTACAAACCTGAACCGGGGATAAGAAATAACCGAGTTTGCATTCATGGTTACGGCAGTACCATCCGGCAATACAATGGAGCGGATTTCTCCAAATTCTGTTTGTACCTTTTTATTAAAAATTATCTCTTTCGAGAATAAGAAACCAACAGATAAGATACAGAGAATGGTAATGGCCGCTATTGAATTTAATTTAAAAAGCCGGTTTAACACAGTACGCTTTCTTAAAGTAATGGTTACCGGGTCAACGGCCAATTTTTTCTGCATTATCCTGTTGAATGCATTTTCTGTATCGGGGATAAACTGTGGATGTAAATTTTCCCATTCATTTAACCATTGGTAATACAATTCCGTATTGTCAGAATCCTGCAGCCACTTTTCCATCATTTTTTTCTGAAGCGGTGTAGCAGTACCTTCAAAATACTGAAACGAAATATTTTTGATCATTGTATTATTCATACCCATTCAATTTCCTTGCTTAATATTTATTGTAGATAATCTGATAGTGATTTTTTTAGCAACGCCAATGCTTTCATCATGTGGGCTTCTACTGTTTTTAATTTTATATTGAGTTCATCCGCAATTTCCCGGTTCTTTTTCCCCTCGAACCTGCTTAATAGAAATACTTTCTGGCATTGAGGTGAAAACGAACTAATCAATTTTTCAACCTTGTGTGTTAATTCCTCCAATAATAAAATTGCTTCCGGGCTGTGATTTTCTGCCACGCTGTTTTCAACCTCAAACGTGCTACTGTCTATGTTAGTTTTTTCCCTGAACTCAAGTTTTAAATAGTTAAAGGCCGAATTCCTTACGGCTGTATACAAATATGCCCTGAAGCTGGTATTGACTGACTGATACAATTCTTTTTTCCAAAAATTTAAAAACACATCTTCCACGATATCTTCTGCAATTTGCTTTGAATAAACAAACCTTACCGCATGGCTGCACAAAGGTTTATAATAAGTATTAAAGATTAATTCAAAGCCCTTTGCAGGGTCATCCTGGATCATCTTTTTTAAAATAACTTCATTATCCAGCTTAACCGTTAGGTTGCTATCTTCCGCCTCATTGTGATACACTTTAAAAGAAGCATCATTAGAAGCGGATCTCAAAAAAGAAAACCTGTTTTTTGAATCTTTCATCACAAGCAATTTACCGTTTTTTCAAATCATAATATAAATAGCAAAACTGACAGGTTGCTAAATAGCGAACATAAGCCTATATATCTTTTTA
>JBBQTL010000212.1:0-10215 GCA_038213285.1 Chitinophagales bacterium | reverse complement strand
CAACAAACAGGTTACTCTTTATTAAAAGTGAAGAGTCACATCCAAAATGGAAAAAGAAATTTAAAAATAATGTTGGAACGATTACAACAAAATGAACAATGATCTGAAAGACATATTATCAAATAGCAATAAAGATATAGATAACCAGCATCTGATGGATTACCTGAGCAATCAATTGTCTAAAGAAGAAAGCCATGCCATTGAAAAGAAAATGTCGGAAGACGAATTTATGAATGATGCAGTGGAAGGGTTACAAAATATCGAAAAGAAAAAAGAAATGCAGGCCTATGTAGATCAGTTAAATAATGACCTGATGAAACAGATTGCCAAAAACAAGGTGAGAAAGGATAAACGAAAACTAAAAGAACAGCCCTATACTTTTGTAACAATTATTATTATTTTGATTCTTGTCATCATTAGTTTTATTGTATTAAAAAAGTACCTTGATGCTAAACCTCTGTTACCTTCGCAAAACAATCAAAACACTAATATCAGCCCCGGAAGTTGATTTTCTCTTTCCCGTTGCGGCTGAATAAAGTTCTTTAGATACAGGTGTTGTTCCACATTTTAATTGAGATTCATATTATGATTCTAACAAAAAAAATCCCCCGGCAAGCAGGGGTAAATATTAGCCAAAGGGCCTGATAAATTTTATCCTTATTTTTTATTCGGATCTACTTTAACTATAGAATCTACTTTTATTGTAGTTGTGTCCATTGTTTTTGCGGCAGTATCAGCCAGGGCTTTGATAGCAGCAAGCGAATCTGCCGTAACTACGGCTTTTGCGGAATTAGATTCAGCAGCGGCTTTAGTATCTGTATCATTGCAAGATGTCATGAAGGCTGTAAGTGTAAGAATTGCAAATAATTTTTTCATTATCAGATTTATGGGTTAAAAAATTTATGGGTATTTATTGTCTTAATTTCCGAAACAATAATTTTTAATTTTGATAAACGATAGTCATAGAATACTATTGCAATCATACCAAAAAAATGCACTTTATTTTTTTCTGAAAAACACCCTCACCGGTACACCCGTCAATTTAAATTTTGCTCTTAATTGGTTTTCCAGGTAATTCTTGTACGGGGTTTTTACATCCTCAGGATAATTGCAGAAAAATGCGAAAGAGGGCACTACAACGGGTAACTGGGTAACATATTTAATTTTCACCTGGTTACCTCTTACCACCGGTGGATGATAAGCCTCCACGGCTTTCAGCATGATGTCATTTAATTTTGAAGTAGGAATTTTTTGCTTTCGGTTGTCATACACTTCCAATGCCAGTTCCATTGCTTTAAAAATCCTCGTCTTTTCTTTAGCGGATATAAATAAAATGGGAAGATCGGTGAATGGTGCAAATCTTTTCTTAAGTTCAATTTCATAATCACGGGCCGTATTCGTTTCTTTGGGCATTACATCCCATTTATTAACCAACACAACTATTCCTTTCCCCTTTTTTACCGCCATTGCAAATATGGATAAATCCTGGGCAGCTATTCCTTTTTCTGCATCCAGCAACAACATACATACATCCGCTTCATCCACTGCTTTTATTGCCCTGATCACTGAATAAAATTCAAGATCTTCATTCACTTTGGCCTTACGCCTGATACCGGCTGTGTCTATCAATACAAATTCCTTATTAAAAAGATTATAATGCGTATGTATGGTATCCCTCGTAGTACCGGCGATTTCACTCACAATAGTACGTTCCTGCCCGGTTAATGCATTCAGCAATGAAGATTTACCAACATTTGGCTGGCCGATGATAGCAAACTTGGGTAATTGTTTTTCCTCCAGGTCTTCTGCAGGCTCGATAATTAAATCAGTAATATCATCCAGCAAATCTCCGGTGCCCGTGCCACTGATAGAAGAAAGAAAATGTATTTTTTCAAAACCAAGACTATAAAATTCTGATGCTTCCAATAACCGGTCGTGGTTGTCTACTTTATTAACTACTAAAAAAACAGGTTTGGATGTTTTTCTTAATAATTGAGTCATTGATTCATCCAGGTCGGTAATGCCAGTAGCTACATCCACCATAAAAACAATTGCATCGGCTTCTTCCAAGGCGATCAACACCTGTTTACGTATTTCTTTTTCAAAAATATCTTCGCTTTTAGGCACAAATCCGCCCGTATCCACTACATTAAAAGATTTACCATTCCATTCGGCCACTCCATACTGGCGGTCGCGGGTAACTCCACTTACATCATCAACGATGGCCTTCCTTTGCTCTAACATCCTGTTAAAGAAAGTACTTTTGCCCACATTCGGTCTGCCTACTATTGCTACGGTGAAACTCATTGTTAATTGATAATTGATAAATTAATTAATTGATGATAATGTGTAGAAAGCTTGCCAACCCTACATTTTAAAACTTTTTGGAATTTTTAAATTTCAAAATTGCTTAATATCCATATTCCTTCAACTGCATCTCACTGTCTCTCCATTTAGGCCTTACTTTTACGAACAATTCTAAAAAAACCTTACTTCCCAAAAATTCCTCAATCTCTTTTCTTGCAAGAGTTCCCAATTGCTTAATCATTTTTCCGCCTTCTCCTAAAATAATACCCTTCTGTGTATCCCTTTGTACAATGATATCCGCACCAATTTTTATTAGCGTAGATTTTTCTTTAAACTCCTGTACCAACACTGTTGTGTGATATGGTATCTCCTCTCCATATAATAAAAATATTTTTTCTCTTATCAACTCACCTACAAAAAACCTGGTAGGTAAATCACTTACATCATCTCCTTCATAAAAAGGAGCGCCTTCCGGCAGCAGGTTCAAAATAGCTGCCAGCAATTCGTCGATCCCTTTTTTCTTCAAGGCCGAAATCACGATCACTTCTTTACAATACGACTGGGCTTTAAAAAAAGCGGTTGCCTTCATTATATCTTCTTTGCTTACCGCATCCACCTTATTTAAAACAACCAATGCCGGAGCCTTTAAATGGAGAAAGGTGAAAATTGTATTACTTTCTTCCGGATTTTCCCTTGCATCAGTAATCAGGAGTGCCACATCTGCGTCTTCCAGGCTTCCCTTTACCGCATGCATCATTTTTTCATGCAGTTTGTATTTAGGCTCAATAATACCTGGTGTGTCAGAAAAAATAATTTGATAGCCAGGGTTTGTAAGAATGGCTTTAATTCGATGACGTGTAGTTTGTACTTTATGTGAAACAATTGCCAGCTTTTCACCCATCAGGGCATTCAACAATGTACTTTTACCTGCATTAGGCTTTCCAAATATGTTAACAAAACCAGATTTCATGTATGTAAACTTTACGAGCGGGTGAGGTATGATTTTGATTGCCGGATACGACCGGAGATGAAGGAAGGTGATCAAATTCATTAGCCAAACCTGCTAAGAATAAAAAAGGCCCATACGAGCCTTAAATTTTTGTTGCGAAGAGAGGGATCGAACCTCTGTCCGCCATTCGGCGGATTTGAGCCATCAAGGCTACGCATTTTATTAAAAAAAATTTAAGAACTATAAATAAAAAAAAGGCTCGGGTGAAGGAGCCGTTTGTTGCGAAGAGCGGGATCGAACCTCCGTCCGCCATTCGGCGGATATGAGCCATCAAGGCTACGCATTTTATTAAAAAAAATTTAAGAACTATAAATAAAAAAAAGGCTCGGGTTAAGGAGCCGTTTGTTGCGAAGAGAGGGATCGAACCTCTGACCTTCGGGTTATGAGCCCGACGAGCTACCGCTGCTCTACTTCGCGGTGCAAAAGTAATGGATTACACCATTGCCGCCAAATAATATATATTCGTTTTACAAATTAATTTTTATGAAGCAACATTTTCAACTTGTATTCGCCATCTTGTGGGTATGTATCATTGCGTCCGGTTGCAAAAGCAAAATCAAACAACAGGAAGATGAAGTATATAGCCGACATCTGCAGGAGCATATTAAACTGACCATTATCAGCACCCCTATACCAGAAGACAAAAGCTCCCTGCATTTATTAATATTAAATGACGGTCAGGATGTAGAAAAATTTGGCGTAAAGGAAATAACAGACAGCCTATACCAAAAAAAAATAATTGAACCATTGGTAATAGTTGCAATACATGCCAGTGACAGGATACAGGAATATGGAGTGAGTGGAATGCCGGATTATAAAAACAATGGATTGAGAGCTGATAAGTACGCATCTTTTATAGATAATGAATTATACCCTTTTGTACAAAAGAAAACGGGCGTGCGAAAATTTAAAACAGTTAGCATTGCTGGTTGCTCTCTGGGTGGCTTATCCGCTTTTGATATCGCCTGGGATAACGCAGCTAAAATTGATAAGGTAGGTGTGTTTTCTGGCTCATTTTGGTGGAGAGATAAGGATATAGAAGCACCGGATTATTTGGATGCAAGAAATCGCATCATTCTCAATAAAATACGTTCCTCCCGAAAAAAGCCTAAATTAAAATACTGGTTTTATGCAGGTGGAGCCGAAGAAAAAAGTGACAGAGACAAGGATGGAATGATAGATGTAGTGGATGATACAAAGGATCTGATAGAAATCATTCAATCGAAAAATGTTTGCCCTCCTTCTGACATTGCATATATAGCATCAACCGAAGGCAAACACGAATATGCATCCTGGAGAAAGGTATTGCCGGATTTTTTAATATGGGCTTTCAAAAGATAAAAGGTCAGTGGTGAAATAAAACCATATCGTTTGCCACCTTCACCATTGACCATTTACCAATTCAACCTTTCTTAGAGATGGAACTTGCACCACTGCTATGCATATCTTTTATAACTGCGGTTCCTTTGTAATAAATATCACTTGCACCACTAGCACGTGCATTTAATTCTTTATTTACTGTAATGTTAATATCAGAAGCACCGGAGGCTTTGGCATTGCAAATCTCGGTAATAAGGTCGTACCCTTTTACATCGCTTGCACCACTTGATTCGATGGATACGGTATTGGCAGCCCCGCTAATCCTCACATCTGATGCCCCGCCTAATTGCATGGAAAGGTTACTCACTTTAACAATACCCTTAAAATTACTGGCACCATTCATATCCAACGCCAATGCTGTTACTTCAATCATTCCCGCAACCTGGATGTCACAAGCACCCGACGCATATATTTTTTCAAGGGTCTTAAATGAAACATAGGCCTTCATCTTTTTATTTCCTGTATTCCAGGATTTGCCCCCATCATAAAATATTCTCAATGTGTTGTTTTCAACTATGGTTTTTATATTTTGACGGTATTGATCAGTTGATGCACTTACTGCAACGGACGCCGTTTCGTATTGAGAAAGATACAAATCAATACCTCCCGAAATGTTGATTTTATCAAAACTCCCCGTAAGAAGCCTTACTTCGGCATTGGCATCATTTACAAAAGTCTTTTGCGCTACTGAAACCATTGTAATCAGCATTCCCATTATTGGTAAAAAGTATTTTTTCATTTTTCTGTTTTTTTGGAAAATAAACCTATCCTTTTTTTACGCTCCCCCCGCTATTTACGTTCATATCCCTTATTACACCATTTCCTCTGTAATGAATTCCTCCACCACTATTGGCTTTCACGGTCAACTCTTTATTTACGTTGATTCGAACACCACCGCCGCTGGTCGCCTTTGCATCACAATAATCGGTAACGAGGTCATACCCTTTAAATGATGCACCGCTGCTCACTTCTACTTTAAGGTTGCCCGCATTGCCTGTAATTTCAAATACAGAACCACTGTTTTGAACTACATCCAACTCTGTCACACCAACCTCGCCTGAAAATTTTGATCCGCTTGTAAATGTACACTCCATCTTTTCTCCCTTAAGTACACTTTTCATTTTTACCTGCGCACCTCCCGAAGCATTTATCTTTTGCAAGGTTTTAAAAGAAACATAGGCTTTCAAATTTCTTTTTTCATTGCCGGTCCAGTTGATACCTTTATTGTCATAATAAATTTTTAAAACACCATTAGTCACTTCTGTTTTATACCGCTCCAGGTATTTGGCATCGGAAGCACTGATGGCAAGCGATTCTTCACTACCCTGGGTTAAATACAATTCAACACCATCTGTAACGGATATGGTTGAAAAGCTTTCGCTTAAGAAACGTCTCTGTGCATTGGGGTCATTTATTACTGCAGCTTTTTGCCCAAATGAAGTAAAATCAACAGCAACTAATAATAAGAAGAATATACTTTTCATGGTAATAATTTTAAGGTAATACGGCTGTTATAAATCTTTTGTTACAAAACCCGCAAAAATAATTTTATTCTACCCTATCTTTGCGAAACACATGTTCTTATTCATCGTCTGAATTTCCGGGGTGCTTCTTTTAGAGAGGCTGAGATAACACCCGTATAACCTGCTCAGGATAATACCTGCGAAGGGAGAAATGCCCGATCCCCTCTTTACCGGGAGATGAAGGCCCGATTGCTCTCCACTCCGGATTTCAGCTAAAATTTTATTGAAATGAAACTATTAGCTACCGCATTTTTTTGCGTAACCGGACTTGTCTGCTTTAGCCAAACGGAGAAAAAATTTAATGATACTACTTTCCTTCAGCCTATAGAAGTAACTGCTATACGGGCGGGAGAAAAAGCACCATTTGCAAAAACCAATCTATCTAAAAAAGAAATCGCAAAAATTAATCTAGGCCAGGATCTCCCTTTCCTGTTAAATCAAACTCCATCGGCAGTAGTTAATTCCGATGCAGGAAATGGTGTTGGTTATACCGGAATAAGGATAAGAGGATCCGATGCAACACGCATTAATGTTACATTGAATGGCATCCCATATAACGATGCTGAAAGCCAGGGCAGCTTTTTTGTGGACCTGCCGGATATTTCCTCCTCGGCAAACAGTATACAGGTGCAGCGTGGAGTAGGTACCAGCAGCAACGGAGCCGGGGCATTTGGTGCTACTATTAATATCGCTACAAATGAAATTGCAGATACTTTTTATTCTGAACTAAATAACAGCTATGGCTCTTTTAATACGTTAAAAAATACGCTCCGGTTTGGGAGTGGCGTTATTGGTAAACATTTCACTATAGATGGAAGATTAAGCAGGATAATAAGTGATGGCTATGTTGACAGAGCTGCCTCAAACCTACGATCATTTTATTTTAGCACAGCCTGGCTGGATAAAAAAAATTCACTCAGATTGAATATTTTTTCCGGAAAAGAAAAGACTTACCAATCCTGGAATGGCATTACTGAAAGCCAGGTAAAAACAGACAGAACCTACAATTCAGCGGGACAGGAACAACCCGGAAAACCATACGACAACGAAACGGATAACTATGTTCAAACTCATTACCAGCTTTTTTACAACCACGAGTTTAATTCATTCTGGAAGGCAAATGCAGCGGTGTTTTTAACAACGGGCAAAGGATATTATGAACAATATAAAGCCGGCGCATTTTTATCAGGATATGGCCTGCCGGATTTTAATAATGGCGCCAATATCGTAACAAAAACGGATTTGGTAAGAAGGTTATGGCTGGATAATAACTTTTATGGAACCATTTTTTCTGTTCAGCACAGGAAAAACACTACACAGCTCACTATTGGAGGCGGCTTGAATAAATATGATGGCAAACATTTTGGGCAAGTTATTTGGGCAATGGTACAGCCAGCCATTCCGCTAAATTACCGCTGGTATAATTTAAAAGCTGATAAGCAGGATGTTTCAATTTATACAAAATGGACTGAACAAATAACCAGTCGCTGGCAAAGTTTTATTGATGTACAATTTAGAAATGTACAGTACAATATCAATGGATTTAGAGATAACCCTGCCCTGAAAATCAATAACACTTATAATTTTGTAAATCCCAAGATCGGTATAACCTACAATGTAAAGAACTGGCAGGCTTATCTATCGTATGCGATGGCTACCAAGGAGCCAAACAGGGATGATTTTGAAGCTGGAAATCTTTTGAAGCCCAAATCAGAAAGATTGAACGATTTTGAATTAGGGATAGAGAGAAAATCAAATACATATTCGTTTGGTGCCAATATTTATTTTATGGATTATAAAGATCAACTGGTACTGGTAGGTAACATCAATGATGTAGGTGCATATACCAGGACCAATATCCCGAAAAGTTATCGGGCAGGAATTGAGTTGCAGGGACAAACAACTATCACTACCTGGATGAACTGGACAGCCAATATTTCATTCAGTGAAAATAAAATTAAAAATTATACTGACCTGGTAGATGATTTTGATAATGGCGGTACCAAAGCATTTTACTTTCAAAAAACAAATATCGCCTTCTCCCCTGCTGTGGTAGCCGGGTCAGGCTTAAGCTTTATACCGGTAAAAAATGGTGAATTAACCTTATTGAGTAAATATGTCAGCAGGCAATACCTTGATAATACTTCACAAAAAAGCAGGAGCCTGAATGCCTATTTTGTGCAGGATATAAGAATGGCTTATGCACTGAAAGGTAAAATTTTTAAAGAGACAAACCTGGTGCTACAACTGAACAATATTCTCAATAAAAATTATGAAGCTAATGGTTATACGTTCAGCTATATATCTGGTGGACTAACTACGGAAAATTACTATTTCCCGATGGCACCGTTTAATTGTATGATTGGATTGAATGTGAGATTGTAAAGAATTCACTGATACTAACGTTATATAAAAAAAAATTACGCCTTTTTGAAAGCTGTAAATTTTTTTTATTTGGATTACACATTAAATTTATCTCTCCATTGCAACATACCGCCAGTTAAATTTTTTACATTTGAAAAACCAGCCATTTCTAATATCTGGCATGCCTGGCCGCTTCGGTTGCCGCTTCTGCAGTAAACAATTACTTCTTCATTTTTCCAGTCCTCAATTTCATCCAGTTGCATGGTTTGAATTTTACCGAGCGGCACTAATATGCCGCCTATATTAAATTCTGTGTTTTCATACGGCTCCCGTACATCCAAAATGTTTAATTTGTCTCCCCCTTCAATCCTTGCTTTTACTTCTTCAACTGTTATTGTTGTCATTGTAATTCTGTTTTTGGATTATTAATATCTGAAGAATCTTTAATGATCATTACCGGCGAAATGTACAGGTCCATTAGCTGACCGGGCCTTATATAAATAGGTCTTTTTTCTTCATCAAAAGACTCCGGGTTTTGTTTGTAAATAAAAGCCGCGGCAGTATCCTTTATCACTCCGTCGGCAATAATGCCTGCAATATTAATTCCGATAGTTTCCAGTTGTGCCTTCGCCTGTTCAAAAGTTAACCCAATCAGGTCGGGTACCAGCATTCTTTGTTCATTTAACCCGCCGGCTAACACCAGGCTAATTTTACTACCCCAGCGTACTTTGGCTCCGGGTGCTATTTTAACGCCATTGTACAATTGTTCCAATACCGAACCTTTCATAAAATCGGGCTTGTAAGATGTATCCCCTAATGTCAGATGGTTTCTCCGCAACAGATCAAGCGCAAAAATTAAACTTTTGCCTTCCAACTGTGGCATGGCAATCATTGGTGGTATATATCGGTTAATGGTGATAAAAACAGTCCTGTTAATTTTTACTGTTGCATTTGCATCAGGTAATTGTTTTATTATAGTCCCCCGGGGCAATGAATCTGTATAAATTGAGTCCTGAATCACTACATCAAAGCCTTTACTTTCCAGTAATTGAATCGCTTTTTGTGAGTCATTTCCCTGCACAGCGGGCACAGTAAGATATTCACCGTGTTTGGTGATCCAGCCTAATAACTGGAGCAATAAAAATATCAGCAGGAAAGCCAATATCACAGCGGCTAAAAAATTAACCCAAAGCGGTCGGTTAGTGATGAATTTGAACACGTAAAATATTTATAGTTTAATGTTAATTGCTATGCCTTTTCCATTTTCAGCTTTATAAAGGTCTATTTCCTTTTGTGATTTGCAAACAATTGCTTTACATCGGAATCTGTTATTTCATTTAACCTTTGCTGTCTTATCAATTCCACCTTCTACAATCATCTTTTCAAATAAAACACTCTTCAATTAAAGCTGAATAAAATTCTTTTAAAGTCCAGCCCATTGCTTTCACCTGTTGTGGTACAATGCTTGCCTCACTTTGCCCTGGTACGGTATTAATTTCTAACATGTAGGGAAAGCCGCTTGTTTCGTCATAAATAAAATCTATTCTTACTACCCCAATGCAATTAAAAATTGCATAAGCTTTTCTTGCGGCATACCTTACTTTTTCTACTATTGATTCATCCGCATTTGCA
>JBBQTL010000211.1:0-10229 GCA_038213285.1 Chitinophagales bacterium | reverse complement strand
GTTGAAGACAGTTCCCAATATAAATGGGAACGGTTTCAACAATTGGCTTTTCCTAAAATGTGCCTTAAGTAAAACGAAAACTTTTAGTTGAGGATTATTTGTTCATCCAATATTCTACTGATAAAAAGCCAATGTTCATATAAAATGATTACAGTAAATCAGGGATAAAAAGTGTATATCCACCGGGTAAATACAAATCCAGGGCAATCCCTGGAAAGATTGCAAAACAACCGTTCTTTCTATTTTCGCTACGGTTAACCAAATCCGTAATTATATACATCGGTTAATAAAATTTTCTTTATTTTTTAATGAAAACAACCCCATAGCATGAGTAAAATTTTGATAATTGACGATGACATGGACATGTGTCTTTTATTAGAGCGTTTTTTTACCCGTAATAAGTTTGAGGTAAAGATTACCCACTCCGGTAAAAAAGGCCTGGAAGAATTAGAAAAAAATCCACCCGATGCAATCCTATGCGATTTTCGACTGGGAGATACAGATGGCAAAGATTTACTAATTCAAATAAAGCAAGTGAATCCTGATGTACCGGTTATTATCATTACCGGGTACAGCGAAATAAAAATGGCGGTGGAAGTGATGAAGCATGGCGCCTTTGATTACGTAACCAAACCTTTGTTTCCCGAAGAAATTTTGATTACCATAAAAAGCGCCATTGCATTATCCGCGTCACCGTCTGGTACTGTTGTATCTGCAAACGGTACGCTACAGGCAGGAAAAACAATTCAAGGAAACACAAAAGACAGTAAAAATCTGCAATATATTTTCGGCGACAGCCGGGAATTTAAAGATATCCTCAGACAAATGGACCTGGTGGCCCCTACGAATTACAGCGTAATCATTTCTGGCGAAAGTGGCAGCGGTAAAGAGGCCATTGCACAGGAAATACATGCCCGCAGTAAAAGAAGCCATGCTCCATTTATAGCCATTGATTGTGGCGCTTTGTCGAAAGAACTGTCGGGGAGTGAATTGTTTGGTCACGAAAAAGGGTCTTTTACCGGTGCCCAAAACCAAAAAACCGGTAGCCTTGAGCTGGCCAACGGTGGTACAGTTTTCCTGGATGAGATTGCCAACCTCCCCTACGATGTACAGGTTTCTTTATTGAGAGTGGTTCAGGAAAGAAAGCTACGCAGGGTGGGCGGTACTAGAGATATTGACCTGGATATCCGCATCATTGTAGCAAGTAACGAGCAATTATGGGATGCCGCAAAAATTGGAAGGTTCAGGGAAGATCTCTATTATCGTTTTAATGAATTTAGCATCAACGTGCCACCACTTCGTGAACGCAGGGCTGACATTTTAACCTTTGCACATTTTTTTCTTGAAAAAAGCAACTGTGAATTGGAAAAACAGGTAACGGGATTCAGCAGGGAAGTAGAACATATATTTACGAACTATAAATGGCCGGGTAATCTCAGGGAGCTAAAAAATGTAGTGAAGCGATCCGCATTACTGGCGGATGGCGATATCATTGATGTAAAGGCGTTGCCCTTTGAATTGGTAAATCATCACCGGCTTGCTTTTGATGCGGGTGCGGAAGAAGAAATGAAAAAAAGCAATAGCGAATACAATGCATGGAGTTCCACTGGTTTTGTAAGTTCCAACATTCCGGAAACATCACTCCAATCCGCCATCCCGGATGAATACAGTAGGCTGAATAAATATACTTTAAAGACAGTAAGTATAGATGCAGAATATGAAATGATTTTAGAAGCCCTGAAGAAAGCGAATTTTAATAAAAGTAAAGCAGCTAAACTATTAAACGTAGACAGAAAAACTTTATACAACAAAATGAAACAATACAATGATTTTAACGAACAATAATTAAAAGTATGCTGGATTCATTTTTAACTGAATTTACCGAAATAAGAGACACACTCGGTATCGATGGGGACCATAATTTTTTTGGAAAGGACTTTTCTTTTTTTTCGGCTGAACCGATTCTTTTTTACAACAATGAAAAAGATGTGATTGTGTATGCCAATAGTATGTTCAGCAATGAATTTAATTTTACTGTGGAAGACCTGGCAGAATGGAAATACAGCATATACCCCATGCTGAATAAAGAAGACCAGGCACCCTTTAAAGAAGCCATGAAAGCCTTACTGGATGGAGATGACAGTACACAATTGCCGGATGCCACGTACCGCCTGGTTAATAAAAGCAAAAAATATAGTTATTACCGGATTAAAATCCGAAAGCTGAATAAATCCTATTATTATATTCAATTAGAAAATTCTGCCAAATCAGCCATACCTGTTTTAAAAAACAAAACGGCTGATGAATTAATGAACAATGCGGAGGCTATTTTAAAATTTGGCTTCTGGATGTGGGATATTGCTGCCGATAAAATATACTGGACAAAAGGCATGTATCATTTACTGGAATATGATACAGATGATGAAATGGATACCAGCATTACACCTGACTTTTACAACTGCCATATCTTAAAAAATGACGCATACCTGGAATTTGAAAAAAGGTTCAAAGAAGGAAATGTAAAAGACTCCTATAGAAATAAATTTCAGTTAAAAACAAATAAGGGAAACCTGCTTACTGTATTTGAACATGCCAATATTGAGTATGATGAACAAGGTAAAATGAAACGGATAACCGGCATCACCAGGGATATCTCCATACAGGAAGATAGCATGAAGAGCCTTGCCGATTATAAAGCAATGATGCTGGAAAACGAAACCTTTCTTAATTATGGCACCTGGGAAAGCGATACTGAAGGGAATTCGATGTTCTGGACGGATGGCATGTACAGTATCTTTGGATATGATGAAGCGGAAAAAAGCAAATTGAAAATAAACCAGGAGCTATACATCAAACACATGAACAAGGAGGATTATATCCGTGGTTTGGATAGCAATATGAACCTGCTAAAACAACATGACAACTATCAATGGGATTATGAAATAAAAGATAATAAAGGAGTAATTAAATTATTATCTACCTATGGCAAAATTATACGCAATAACGAACAGCAAATTCAAAAAATAATTGGAACCACACGGGATGTAACCGAGCTGCGGGGATATGAAAAAACACTGGAAAACAAAATTGAAGAACTCAACAAATCGAACCGTGAACTGGAGGAATTCGCTTATGTAGCCTCACACGATCTGCAGGAACCACTTCGAAAAATTTCCACGTTCATTCAAAGGCTTCAAATTAAATTTTCCAACAAACTGGGTGACGATGGAAACCTTTACATTACACGGGTGGTGGTCGCCTGCGAAAATATGCGTAAATTGATTGATAACCTGCTTGAATTTTCAAGAATCAGTCTCAACAATCCGCCGCCACAGGAAGTAGATCTCTCCATGATTATTAACCAGGTAATGGAAGACCTTGACCTGATCATTGCTGAAACAAATACAACCATTATTGTTTCTGAGCTTCCCTCTATAGAAGCCATCAGCAGCCAGATGTTGCAACTCTTTGTAAATATCATCAACAATGCCATCAAATTTAAAAAAGAAGACGTACCGCTAATACTAAATATACACTCGAGGAAACTGAAGAGTAAAGAGAAAGAAGAGTACCAGTTGCAGCGGGAAAATATGTATTATTTAATAACCATAGCAGACAACGGAATTGGGTTTGAACAACAATACGCAAACAAAATATTCCAGCTTTTTCAACGCCTGGAAGGAAAATCTGAATACCCCGGAACCGGAATAGGGTTAAGTATTTGTAAGAAAATTACAGTAAACCATAAAGGAATTATTTTTGCTGATAGCGAACCAGGCAAGGGTGCAACCTTTTCTATTATTTTACCCAAAAACCAATAATGCTTCATGACGAATAATCAGCAACTGCTTCGGATTTTAATAGTAGAAGATGACGAGGATGACTTTATCCTGATCAGCGATTATTTTAAAAATATCAGCGCATGGAAATTTGACATAAAATGGGTACAGCGGTATGCTGCAGCTATTGATGAGTTGTGCAATAACCAGTACACCTTATGTTTCTGCGATTACCGCCTTGGGGCAAAAAATGGCATAGATCTTATAAAAGATGTATTGGCCCGAAATGCTGCCACTCCTATTATCTTACTAACCGGAAAAGGGAACTACAACATTGATATTGAGGCTACCAAGGCTGGGGCTTTTGATTACCTGATAAAGGCCGACCTGGACGAAGATAAACTGGAACGCACCATACGGTACACGTTGGAACGCATCAACAACCTGCAAAAAATACAGGAAAGTGAACGCAGGTACCGGAGTATTTTTGAAAAATCCAAAGACATCGTATTTGTTGCGAAAAGTGATACCACCATTACTACCATCAATTATGCGGTAATGGATATTCTCAACTATTCAGCGGAATACTGCATTGGCCGAAAGCTTTTTGAATTTATAAAAAAAGCGGTAGATACTGATTACTTCAATTATATCCTGCAATCGGATGGGGAGATTGACAATTTCGAGTTGGACTTAATCACTGCATCCGGGGAAATCAAAACCTGTTTGATATCCGCCTCAATTGAAATTGACAGCATGAATGAAAAATACCTGCAGGGTATTATTCACGATATTACCGATTTAAAGTTGGCTGAAAAAGCCACTTTGCAAGCTGAAAAAATGGCCGCATCCGGACGCTTCATTCGTACACTTGCACATGAAGTAAGAAACCCGTTAAGTAATATTAAACTAGCCGTTGAAAACCTGTTGCAAACAAATGTAAATGAAGATGACAATTTTTACCTCGATGTTATCCATCGCAACGGTCAGCGGATAAACGACCTGGTTACAGAATTATTACTAAGCTCCAGGCCCACTGATATGAATTTGGCAGACATATCACTCCACATTATAATTGAGCATGTGATCGCATCTGTTCAGGATAAATTAATATTGCGCAATATCAAATTAGTTACAAAATTTGACGAAAATAATTGTCTCATAAAAGCAGATGCACCAAAACTTGAAATGGCTATCCTCAATATTGTTGTAAACGCAATCGAAGCGGTAAAAGACGAAACAGGCATTATTCAAATAGAAACATCCTGGATAAATAAACAAGCCCGGCTGCTAATCAGTGACAATGGGTGCGGAATAAGTGCTGAAAATAAAGAAAAATTGTTTGAGCCATATTTCACTTCTAAAAGAAATGGTATCGGGCTTGGCCTGGCCACTACCCTGAATATTCTGCAAAGCCACAACGCAAGAATTGATGTTGAATCTCAATTGGAAAAAGGAACCGTTTTTACCATTGTCTTCATTTCCTGATTCATTTCTAATAACTAATCTCAAACTCTAATACATTTTATCAATTATAACAACCAGGATGCTGAGTGCAATCAATACTGATATTGTAGAATTATTTACTCAACTGAACACGTTTGTAATTTCAAGTAGGAAAATAAAGGTAAAAGAAAGAATTTATTTTGTGCCCCACATAAAAAACACAACACGTGTTTTTTTAAAATACTTATCCGAAACCGTATAGGACAACCCTATTGAGCAGCATAAACGGTGAACCTGGCGACAGAACATGCCCCTGCGTCATTGAATAAAATTCCTGCATATTTTTTTTGGCATACTTTTTTAACTAATTCCCAGTATATACTACAAAATCAAACTTCCTTTTCGCCAAAAGGAAAATAAAGTTTGCAGAAAATATCCACAAAACTAAAATACGCAAGATGATTTTACATATAAAAAATATGGTTTGCCTCAGATGTAAGATGCTGGTTAAAAAAATTTTGGATGATTTGCAATTACCCTTTAACAGCATAGAATTGGGTGTGGTAGAATTGAAACACACACTTACCGCTTATGAAAAAGAAAAGCTAAAAGACACTTTAATTCTATGGGGACTTCATTTAATCGACAACAACAAAGAAATCCTGGTGGAGAAAATAAAAAACAGCATTATACAACTGATAAGAAATGACAATAATATCAGCTCAGCGAAAACATCCCAGTATCTTAGTAAATATTTAAATTACAATTATACTTACCTGGCAAATGTATTTTCGCAGGAAACAGGAGTTTGCCTGAGCGATTTTATTATTGCTCATAAAATAGAAAAGGCGAAAGAAATGCTCATTCATGAAGGTCTTACTGTATCCGAAATAGCGTGGAAATTAAATTACAGCAGCGTGGCTCATTTAAGCAACCAGTTTAATAAAATAACAGGCTTAAGGCCCAGCCAGTTTAAGAAAAATTCAGCTAAGATATCCATACCGCTTGAGCAGATTGGTTTATTGGAAGCAGTATAATATTTCTATATGCATTATACTCCCCGGTGTTTGCCTTATAACCACCAACCGGCCCATCCCGGATTAAATCATTTGTGATTTACTTAAATATACCGGTTATTTTATAATGAATAAATTGTCTACAATACTTCCATTATTATTGACTGTATGCATTTTAAATGTTAGCTGTGAAGTAATCGCAAGCATATTCAAAGCAGGCTTGTGGACAGGAATGATTGGCGTTGTTTTATTATTATCCCTTATCATTTTCATCATAGCAAAAATATTCTATAAGAACAAAAATGAATAATTTTATAATGGTGTCTAATGCTTCCCGTTTATTTCCTGAAAGCATTAAATTTTCCTCAGAAAGCTTTATATTGTAGTGGGTTTATTTATTACCACGGCCATCATAATTTGAACCTGTTAAATAATGATGGGAGGGAAATTTCGATAAAAGGGTGCATTTCAAAATGTTGCAGCGCCAAGTGGTTGGTAAGGACACCAACCACGCCCCAGCCTCGGTCGGTAGGCACCGACAGAAGACAGGAGCGACATCCTATAGTTATCGGATTTGAAATATTTTGGACCAGCTTTACTTAAGGCGCGGAAAAAAAACAATTAAACAGTATAAATAAATATAAATGGCAAACAAAAAATCAACCATTGCAAAACAATTGGAAGATGATGCAATGCCCGAGACTGATGTGAGTGAGGATTTTATTAACTTTTTCCTGGATGAGTTAAAAAGCATTTACTGGTCGGAGAAACATCTTGGCAAGACATACACCAAAATGAAAAAAGTGGCTACCAATGGGGTTTTGAAAGATAGTTTCGCTGTTCATTGTACTACTACTCAAATACATTCGGAGAGGCTCGAACAGGTATTTGAATTGTTAGGTGAATCATCCAGGGCAAATAAAAGCGACGCCATTACTGGCATTTCAGAAGAAATAAATGTTATTTTATCTGAGACAGAAAAAGGCACCATTATGAGAGATACTGCCCTGGCCCTGGCAGCACAAAAATTAGAACACTACGAAATTTCTACCTACGCAAATATGATACAACTGGCGAGAAAGATGGGAAATGAAGATATCATCAGCTTACTGGAAGAAAATTCATCGGAAGAAGAAAAAGCTCATGAACTATTTACTTCCATTGCAGAATCAATATTAACTGATATGCCAGGTAAAAAGCATCCTGTATTGCAAAAAGATGTAAAAGAAGAAATAGTAGCGGTGTATGACTCGATTAATTTAACCAACAAAACCAAAAGCTAAATTAACGGTATTAAAGGCGCATTGTCAGTTTAAATGTATCGATTATAAACCAGTTGAAAATATGTTCTATTCAAGCCTGGTAATCCCAATTAATGATTTTTTACAAATCCCCAATTCATCATTCACTATTGTTGGTATGCATTTTTATAGCAAAATCCTGCAATCAACAACAACCCGGTATTGAATAAATGTAATCCTTCAACTAATACTTGAAAAAGTTGAAATTATATTTACCAACGAACAGAAAGCCTACCAGTAAATAGTTTAATTTGCTATTGTGGCATCATTGAAATTAAAGAGAAAATTATTTGGCTGCTTTCTTTTGAATCATTTCAACACCAGCAATAAACTCGCTAATATCAGCGTCAGCATATGCACCGTAAGCATCTACAAGGGTTCCTTTTTTACCATCATTGGTTTCAATCACGTACATAATGGAATTATCATCGGGATCGCTCTGGCCTTCAAACCTGAAGAAATTAACTATATTCACCTCGGAGGGTCCATACATTTTTTCGTCACTCATACTTTTTAACTTTGCCTGATAAACTGCAAAATCTTCCTTATACCCGTCTTGCATCATTTTCTTATGACAATCAACCATTGTTTTTAAATAAGGGGCTGTTGGTGCATTCATACAATTAAGTTTTTACAAAGCAACCCGGTTAATACGGGAAGCATCCGTTTATTGATTGTTGTTATTTTAATAATTGCTGTACAAAACAGGTTGAACTGATAAAACCTGCAAATCCCGATACCTGTTGAGCTGGTCCATAAATATTTGCAGTAAAAACTTTTGATCCATCAAAAGTTTTCTGCTTTCAAAGTGATTCAAAACTTCTGAAACGAGTGCTGCTCTGTAAGCTTCCAGTGCTGCTGCCTCGCCCTCACTGCACTCATTCAATACCGATTGTCTAAAATTATCCCTACATTCCTTTCTAGCCTCACTCCATAATAAAAAAATTTGTCCCGGAATAATACCCAATTCCCCAAAATCAACGCCAAAAGACATGGTCAACTTTGTTAATGCAACTATATTCCTGCGGCATTCGCTTATTTTGTTGTTGATCATACTTAGTAGTTGAACATGTAAAACTTGCTCTCTATTCAAAACATTTTCATAACAATCCAGCCGTTCCTTATTAATTCTTCGCATATCAGACAATATTTCTATAAGTCCATCGGTCGTGTTCATAAAGGATTTTTATAGTTAGAGAAGACAAAAGATCGTGCCATTTTTATTGCCTTAAAATAGAGATTCCGCTATTGATACTGTGTACTATTTTACTCAAATACATCCGAAAATGAAGTATTATATTAATGTGCGGGAAAATGTAAAAAAATCAAGAAACTTTAAACGTAACTGCTCTGGTTGATAGTGCAGATGCGAATAAAATCAACATTACACTTTTTTCAGCCTTATCTATAAAAGACACTTCAATACTGCAAAAAACATTACAATATGGCCGCTGCTTGTGCCTTTTATAATAAATTTGTTCAGCCCCAGGTAATGCCACAAAAAATCGTCCGCTAAATTTAAGTGACCCGCAGGTATAAGTTCCAGCCAGCCATACCATCATCAGCCCGCAGCAATATTCAGGACACTAACGAAAAAAAAATGCAATTAATAAAATGAATGAATAGTAATGACCCTTGGTATGATTATTTCCTTTACATCAGTTTTATGATTCAATTTGCCCCTTATTCAAAGATTCGCAAACCAGGGAGGACTGAATTAACAGTCGATTCAATTTTCTAGCAAAACCAAATTCGTAAAACAGTCAATATGGATGGAGCAATTCAGGCAATCAGGGAAGGATCTAATAATTTAAAAAAGCAATTTCTAGACACAACCTATCAACTAGGTGATATGCATTCATTATCTGAAGCAATCATTGAAACCATTAATGACCCGGTTTTGATATTGGAAAAGGACCTTCGTGTAAGAAGTGCTACAAAACGATTTTATGATAAATTCAACACAACTGAATCCAACACGGAGGGATATTATTTCTACGAATTAAAAAGTTGCCCCTGGAACAGCAGTGAACTAATCAAAAAGCTGGAGGAAACTATCCGTAACAAATCCTCCTTTTCTGATTTTGAAATCAACTGTACCTTACCCGGTACAGGGGATAAAGTTTTTAGGATAAATGCACGCCACATTGAAAGTGTACACGAAATATCCTTACTGATCATTTCTATTAATGATATTACTACCATTCGTTCGGAAAAAAAACAGATGGTTGAAAATAAATATTTGCTTGAAGAAAGAATCAGGCTCGCTGTGGAATCTGCGGATATGGGTACCTGGGAAATGAATATGGAGGACGGGATGATTATATGGGATCAACGATGCCAGGAACTATTTGGAATTCAGCAGGCCCAAGTGAGTTATGAAGATTTTTTGATAACATTACACCCTGATGACAGACTGGTTACTGATGATATAATAACAAAAGTAACTACTGGTGCGAATGATGGAAAATACAATACCGAGTATCGCACAAGATTTGAAAGGGAAAATAATACAAGATGGCTGAAAGCAAGCGGAAGAGCTTATTTTAATGAAACAGGAAAAGCCGTTCGTTTTGCCGGTACTGTAATGGATATTACACAACAAAAATTGAATGAAGAATTATTAAGAGAAAGTGAAGAACGGTTCCGGCTGGCATCTGATGCTGCGGCGGCCATGATATGGCTAA
>JBBQTL010000210.1:0-10235 GCA_038213285.1 Chitinophagales bacterium | reverse complement strand
TTAATCCGCAGTCATCAAAAAGATCAGCAGGTAAAGCAAAATATAGTATCTACAAAAAACGGTTCAAAATCAAAAATTGAATTACCGGATGGCACGCAGGTTTGGTTGAATGCAGGTAGTAAGCTGATTTATGATGAAAATTATGGTAAGCAATACAGGAAACTTCAACTGGTGGGAGAAGCTTATTTTGATGTAGTACACAATGCCGAAATGCCCTTTGTAGTGAAAACAGGTGTTATGGACATTAAAGTGCTTGGTACCGCTTTTAATGTTCGTTCCTATCCTGATGACGTTACATCGGAAGCAACGCTCATCCGGGGATCTATCGAAGTAAGTTTTCCTGGAAAACAAGTAAACAAGCTTGTATTAAAACCCCGGGAAAAAATAACTATTTTAAATAAAGACAGCGTGTTGCCGAATGCATTGGCCTCCCAGCCTTCTGTTCAATCCCCCGGCCAGGTCAAATCAATACCCGCAATAACTGTGTCGGCCCTTACCTATAATAATGCGGATAGTTCGGTAATAGAAACTTCCTGGATGATGCATAAAATGATTTTCAGGCGAAAAGATTTTGGCGCATTGGCGAAAGATATGGAAAGGTGGTTTAATGTCTCTATTCAGTTTGAAGATTCAACCTTACTGACAAAAAAATTTACGGGAACATTTAAAAATGAAAACATTAAAGAAGTTTTAATTGCCTTGCAGCTATCTTATCCATTTCATTTTAGGTTTGAAAAAAATGGCGACAATGTTTACATCTATGATAAATAAATAATTGCTATATATTAATAAACCAATAAAACGATTGCTTATGAAATTTGACAGCACCTGATAGTAAACCAACTTACTTACAAAATAAACGGGAAATGCTGACACATTTCCCGCCTGAAAGCTAAACAACATGACAGTAGCATGCCCGTGGAAGAGTTGTGCTATGTCTATATCTAACCTAATCAATTATAAAATTATGAAAAAAAATCAACCGGCAGGTGCTTTTTTATTTAAAAAAGCCTGTTGGAAAATTTTTCTGCTTATGAAACTAACGATCATTTTTATCATGCTTTTTTCATTGCAGGTTACTGCTAAAGTGCATTCACAAAACAAGGTTACGCTAAAGATGCAACAGGCATCCTTAAGCAGTATTTTGTTGGCCATTGAAAAGAAAACGGACTTTCGTTTTTTATTCAATGATGATTTATTGCCCGGCGATGAAAAAATTGACATCAATGTAAAGAATGTATTGGTAACCGAAGTGTTGGATAAACTGCTAAGCGAAACAAGATTGGGATACAAGATTGTGCAGGACAACCTTATTGTAATCACCAACAGCAACGCATCATCCAGTGATGCACGGTTGTCAGGAATAGTAACGAATTCAAATGGGGGGGCAATTGCGTCTGCCTCTGTGTTGGAGAAGGGTACTGACAATGGTACTGCTACCGGAACAGACGGGCGTTTCCAGCTAACAGTTAGTTCCCTCAATGCGATTATTGTTGTTTCTTTTATCGGCTTTGAGTCGCAGGAAATTCCTTTAAATGGCAACGCAAACATCATTGTAGAATTAAAAGAAAAACTTTCACAGCTCAATGAAGTGGTAGTGGTTGGTTACGGCACGCAGCGAAGAAACGAAGTAACCAATGCCATTACCAACGTAAACGCCGAACAATTTAATAAAGGCAATATCAGTAATGTAGCACAGTTATTACAAGGTAAAGTAGCAGGGTTATCCATATCCCGCCCCGGCAGTGATCCGAATAGTTTATCCACGCTTCGCTTACGGGGACTGTCTACCCTTGGATTAAATGCCAGCCCCCTTGTAGTGGTAGACGGGCAAATTGGCGCAGATATAAATACCATTGACCCCAACGACATCAAAAGTATCAACGTATTAAAAGACGGATCAGCAGCAGCCATTTACGGCACCCGCGGATCGGCCGGGGTTATCATCATAACGTCAAAATCTGGTTTGGCCGGCGCACCATCCCTGTCATACAATGTGTCGGGTACTATTGAAAACCCGGGGAGATTTACCGCTCACATGAATGCGGATGAATACAGAAAATTGGGTACAGGCACCGATTATGGCGCTACAACAGACTGGAATAAGGAAATTTCAAGAACTGCTTATTCGTATGTACATAACCTATCTATTGCCGGTGGATACAAAGGCACTACCTATAACGCATCGCTCAATTACAGGAATAACCAGGGCGTTGCATTAAAAACAGGCAATCAGCAATTGAACGGTCATTTTAACCTGCGTCACAAAGCTTTAAATGATAAACTGGTGGTATCCTTAACATTGAATGCTACACGTAAACTGGCACAATTTGGAAATGCCGCGGCATTTAAATGGGCCACTATTTACAACCCTACCGCACCTGTGAATAGTTCGGATCCTTTGTATGATCTGGCTGGCGGAGGATACTTTGAATCAGCCGGTACGCTGGATTATTTTAATCCTGTGGCGGCATTGGTATTAAATACGAATGAAGGAGAAACAGTGCGGAACAATTTTGGTGGAACCGCAGAATATGAACTCATAAAAGGACTGAAATTTTTGACGCGGTATGCCTATCAAACATCCGACTATTATGGCTTTAGCTATTCTCCCCGTAATTCTTACTCTTTGGGAGGTTTTCAAAGAAGGGGACTCGCCAATAAAAGGGAAGACAAATCTTTTAATGAATTGTATGAAAATACGCTGACATACGACACCCGTTTAAATGATATTGAAATCAATTTGCTGGGTGGATACTCCTATCAATATTTCACCAATAAAGGGTTCAGTGTAAATGCGGGTGATTTTCTGACCGATGCATCCAAAGAAAATATCAATTCCGCCCTTGATTTCAGGAACGGGTTGGCCATATCACAGAGTTATAAAAATGCCAGTAAATTGATCGCCTTCTTTGGAAGGTTAAACCTGAATTATAAGAATCTCGCTTTTTTACAGGCAAGTATCCGGAGAGAGGGATCGTCTATGTTTGGAGTCAACAACCAGTGGGGTAATTTTCCCTCCGTCAGCGCCGGCTTAGACATCAGCCGCCTGGTAGAAATTCCGAAGGTGGATAATTTAAAACTAAGGGCCAGTTACGGCATTACAGGCGCACTTCCGCCAAGCCCCTATTTATCTTTAGAAAGAATTACCAACCAGGGTGGTTCTTATTACGCAGGCAACGGCACCTATTTACAAACCTATGCTACTTTTGTAAATCCAAATCCCGATTTGAAATGGGAACGCAAAACTGAATTTGATATCGGATTGGATTTCTCCCTTTTTGATAAAAGATTGAATGGTAGTGTTGATTATTATAACCGCAAAACAAAGGACCTTATTTTCAATCTTTTTGTGCCCTCGCCTCCCAATTTAAATCCTAACACCTGGAAGAATATCGGTGAAATAAAAAACAATGGTATCGAATTAACCCTTAGCTATGATGTTATCAGGAAGAAAAATTTTACCTGGAACACCAGCGCCAATTATTCTACTTACAATATCATCTTGTCTAAGCTGGACGAATCTTTGGAAGGATCCTATGTAGGGGCAAGTACACTGGGCTCGCCTGGGTTTAGTGGATTACAAGTTACCCGGGCTGTTGCCGGACAGCCAATTGGCCTGCTTTGGGGGCTTCGTTATTTGGGTCTTGATGCAAGTGGTAAATACCTCTTTGATGACGGTGCTGGTAAACCGGTTGGTTTCGCCAATGCAAAAGAAATGGTTATTGGCAATGGATTGCCCGATTTTGAATTTGGCTGGAGCAATACTTTTAAATACAAAAATCTTGATCTTAATTTCTTTCTTCGTGGGTCAGTTGGCCACGACCTGATAAATACCTACCGGGCATTTTATGAAACACCTACGCTGGTGGGCTACAATATCGTGAACACAAAATACTATGATCCCGCTTTAAAAGATGGCAAAAAATTCAGTAGCCTGGAGGTAGAAAAAGCTTCGTTTGTAAAACTCGACAATGCAACCCTGGGATATAATTTTCCGCTCCCAAAGTCCAATCTTTTCAAAAACATAAGAGTCTATATCAACGGTCAAAATTTATTCACCATCACAGATTATACGGGTGTTGATCCTGAAGTAAGGTATACGGATGTAGATGAAAATGGTAGTACCAATGTGTTGGCGCCGGGTGTTGACAGGCGTGAAACCTGGATATATAGCCGTTCATTTACGCTTGGATTGAATTTCGGGTTTTAGCATCTTATTATTTACCATTCAAATTGAACTTATTATGAAATTTATATCCATCATACGATTTGCGTTACTGGCAACTATATTGCTGGCAGCTTCCTGCACAAAACTGAATGAAAGAGACCTGCTTTTTGACCAGGTAACTACAGATAATTTTTATAAAAACGATGCCGAACTGGCGGCTGCGGTGGGCGCTGCCTATTCACCCATTTACAGTTACAGTAATTTTTTCTTCATACTCAATGAGACTACTACCGACGAAATGGTGGTGCCACAAAAAGGCAGCGACTGGTATGATAATGGTAAATGGCTCAGGTTTGCCGACCATACTTATAGCCGTACTACCAATAGTACTGACGGTGAAATCAATGATGCATGGACCTGGGCTTTTGGCGGCGTTACTACCTGCAACAAACTACTGCTGGCCATGTCTAAAAGCCAGGCGCCCATTTCTTTAACGTATTTATCCGAGCTAAAAGCGCTGCTTGCTGTTTATTATTATTGGTTTCTTGATTTATACGGCAATGTTCCGATAGTAACTGATTTTACCAACACCGCCCCACCTGCCACCAATACAAGGAAACAGGTATATGATTTTGTAGAGAAGGAATTGCTGGAGAATGTAAACAAACTGCCAAAATCCGGCCCGGGCGACGGGCCGAATTATGGACGGGTAAATTATTATACCGGCATGGCAACATTGGCTAAATTATATTTGAACGCAAAAGTTTATACCGGTATTGAACAGTGGCAGAAGGCAAAGGATGCCTGCGATATCATCATCAATTCCGGCAAATATGCCCTTACCAGCACCTACATTGATAATTTTAAAAGAAACAATACAGGTGCATCGGAATTTATTTGGGCCATACCGTACGATGCAGTTAAAGGGCAGGGTTTCAGCCTGCATGCCAATACATTGAATGGACTGAGTGCGCAAACTTTTTCACTGGTGGGTGGTGCCTGGAATGGTTTTTCATCCGTACAGGAATTTTATCAGTCATACATTGACCCTACACAAAATCCGGGCACACAGGGATCGGTAGTTGGTTTAAGTCCGACGGGCACACCGGTTCAGGGAACGCTTGATAACAGGCTATCTAATTTCCTGGTAGGGCCACAGTATAAAGCCGATGGGGTTACCCGTTTATTGGATGGCGCTGCAGAAGCAACCGATCCTGATGGACAGCCACTTACATTTACCCCTTATATTAATGAAATAGCGCCCAATTGCTGGAAACAGGCTGGGGCACGTATCAGCAAATGGCAATTTTACCAGGGCATGAATTATAACATGGATAACGATATGGCTATTTTCAGGTATGCCGATATTATCTTAATGAAGGCAGAATGCACCGCCCGGTTAACAAATAACTGGAACGAACCAACTGTGCTTGCAGCCGTAAATAATATTCGGACTTTACATGGCGGCGCCAATCTTACGCCGTTTGGTTCGCTAACGGCCCAAAGTTTTTTAACGGAGCGTTCCCGTGAAATGGCTTTTGAATCCGTTAAACGACAGGATATGATCCGATTTGGAACATTCAATACCGCCAGGCGGTATAATGTTGCTGATCCGGGCGACTTTGTAAATATTTTTCCAATACCTGAAATGCAATTAAATGCAAATCCAAATCTTAAACAAAACCCCGGGTATTAACACTACCTTAAGCCAGGGTAAAACAGTGCAGGTAAATTTCCTTCATCCCTGCATTGTTTTTTTGTCTTTGTTTCGATGTATTTAACAAGAAATACGCCCGGTTTTTAATAGCTCTCCCCCGGCTGGTGTTGCTACCAGCCGCAACAGGGAGCGAATTTTTAAGTATACGATTTCAACAATGGAAATATGAAAGGTGATCATTTTTTAATAGCAGTAATAATGTTGATTTCAGGTTGTAAAGAAGACATTACCCAACAATATAAACAGTTGGTTGATCATCAACTCTCCCGAAACATACGATCCGACGATCTTTTTTATGGATTAAAACTGGGAATGACAAAAGAAGGATTTTTTACACACTGCCGCAGTATGAATAAGAACGGACTTTTTTTTAACAGCGCCGGCAATACCGCGGTAATATGCCGGTTGGATACAGCATTGAAATCACCCGCCAAAATCAGTTTCTATCCTGAATTTTTTGAAAACAGGATGTATAAATTATCCGCTGCTGTCAACTATGAAGGCTTTGCACCCTGGAACAAATCTTTATTCGCTGATAGTTTAGCAACGGACCTATTGCGGCTATTTAAACATTGGTACGGACCAGCCAATGTGCTTCAAATAAGCGATCCCTTAATAGGAGCCGCTTTTATAAAAATAGATGGAAACAGGAAGCTGTCCATCCGGAAAAAAGATGAGCAGGAGATCACCGTGGAATTCATTGATTTACTGATTGAAAAAAAGATCAATAAAAACACATCAATAATGTAGAATGGTAAAAATATACTGCTTGCCGCTGTTGTTATGTTTTTACCTGGTGGGCTGCAAAAATGCAAAACAAAAAGAACCGCTCACACTTTTTGAGCAAGTACCGGCAACCACTTCGCACGTGGATTTTATTAATCAGCTTCCTTACGATGACCAGTTTAATATTTTCACCTATCGTAATTTTTATAATGGTGGCGGCGTTGCATTGGGAGATATCAATAACGATGGTTTGATTGATATTTTTTTTACGGCCAATATGGGTAAAAATAAGCTTTACCTCAATAAAGGGAATTTTGTGTTTGAAGATATCACGGATAAGGCAGGTATCCAGCGAAAAGGCAACCCGACAGCTATCGGGTGGTCAACCGGTGTAAGTATGGCCGACGTAAATGGAGATGGGTTGCTGGATATATACGTATGTAACAGCGGCGATTTAAAGGGTGATGATAAACAAAATGAATTGTACATCAATAACGGTAATGCTACCTTTTCTGAAAAAGCCAGCGCTTATGGCATCAATGATAAAGGGTATTCTACCCATGCTTCCTTTTTTGATTTTGACCATGACGGCGACCTCGATTTTTTTTTACTCAACAACTCATTTAAGGCGATCGGAACTTTCAATCTTCAAAATAATGAACGGAACCTGCGGGATTCCCTTGGAGGGCACAAGTTTTTTAGGAATGACGGGGATCATTTTACCGATATTAGTGAGGAGGCTGGTATTTTTGGAAGTATCATTGGATTTGGATTAGGGGTAACTACCGGTGATGTTAATGGTGATGGTTGGGATGATATTTACGTATCGAATGATTTTTTTGAACGCGACTACCTGTATATTAATAACAAAAACGGCGCTTTTATTGAATCGCTCGAAAAGCAAATGCAAAGTATCAGTAATGCTTCCATGGGTGCAGATATGGCAGATATTAACAATGACGGGCGCCCTGAAATTTTTGTAACGGAAATGCTTCCCGAAGAAGAGGGTCGGCTGAAAACCAATACCAATTTTGAAAACTGGGATAAATACCAACTGAATTTAAAACACGACTATTATCACCAGTTTTCACGCAACATGCTTCAACTCAATAATGGCAATAACAGCTTCTCTGAAGTAGGCCGCCTTGCGGGGGTACAAGCCACCGATTGGAGTTGGGGAGCGCTGATCACCGACCTCGACAATGATGGAAAGAAGGATATATTCATTTCAAATGGCATCTACCAGGATCTTACCAATGGCGACTATATCCAGTATATTTCGAACCGCGAAATAATGATGGGTATATTGAGCAGCAATGACAGGAATAAAAAACTAATTGACGCCATGTCTTCCCATCCCATTTCCAATTACGCCTACTGCAATAATGGTGACCTTACCTTTACCAATAAGGCAACCGAATGGGGGCTTGCGCAGCCGGGGTTCTCCAATGGTGCGGCATACGGCGATCTTGACAATGATGGTGATATGGACCTGGTGGTAAATAATGTTAACATGCCTTCTTTTTTATACCGCAATAACAGCAACGTATTGAACCCCCTCAACAAGTATTTAAAAATCATTTTGAAAGGTACCGGAAAGAATAGCAATGCAATTGGAGCAAGGGTAACGGTTTGGTATAATCACCAATTGAGTTACCAGGAACAAATGCCCATGCGGGGCTTTCAATCCAGTGTCGATGACCGGTTGAATTTTGGATTGGGTAAAACGGAAATGGTTGATTCCATTGAAGTAAAATGGACAGACGGGAAAATAACTCAGTTAAAAAATATCCGGCCCAACCAAACCATTACCATCAGGCAGGCAGAAAGTAAAAGCGCTCCTTTACCTGCATTACCAGTAAAACCTACAAAAATATTTAATGAACATGCAATGCTTCCGGGATTGGATTTTGTTCACAAAGAAAATGAGTATTCAGATTTTGACCGGGAGAAATTGATATTTGAAATGTTGTCAACCAGTGGACCCGCCCTGGATAAAGGGGACGTTAATGGAGATGGATTGGATGACCTGTTTACAGGCGGCGCAAAGGACCAGGCTGGTGGTTTGTATATTCAGTTACCTGGTGGTAAATTCCGCAAATCCAACCAGCAACTATTGGAAAAAGATAAAGAAAGCGAAGATACGGATTGCCTTTTTTTTGATGCAGATGGAGATAAGGATATTGATGTGTATGTATGCAGCGGCGGCAATGAATTTTCAGGCAACTCAACCGCTTTGGCCAACAGGCTTTACATCAATGACGGCCATGGCAATTTCTCCAAATCCCCGCAGCTATTACCTTCTGCTGTTTTTATGAGTACCTCCTGTGTAACAGCCGCTGATTATGATAACGATGGAGACCTCGATTTATTTGTAGGCACAAGGCTTCTGCCAACCGCTTATGGCCTGGATTGTAAAAGCTTTATCCTGGAAAATGACGGCAAGGGGATTTTTAAGGACGTTACACAACAAATTGCTCCCGGCCTCCTTCACGCCGGCATGGTTACCGATGGTAAATGGTTCGACTATGACAAGGATGGAAAACCCGACCTCGTTATCGCAGGTGAATATATGCCTGTAAAAATATTTAACAATGAAAATGGACATTTGAAAGAAGTAACCGTCAATGCCGGGTTAGGTAATTCGAATGGGTGGTGGAATAAAATGATGATCACGGATATCAACAATGATGGCTATCCCGATATAGTGGCGGGTAACCATGGATTGAATTCCCGTTTTAAAGCAAGCGTTAAAAGACCTGTAAGCATGTACGTAAGTGACTTTGACGGCAATGGTTATATAGAACAGGTAGTGGCCACGTATAATGGAGATCGTCAATACCCGATGGCGCTAAGGCACGACCTGGTGAATGTGCTTCCTTATTTAAAGAAAAAATACCTTAGTTATGAGCAGTATAAAGAGCAATCTGTAACTGATATTTTTACCCCGGCCCAATTGAAAAAAGCGCTCCGGTTAGATGCGTTTGAATTGAGGAGCAGCATCATAATGAATAAGGGAAATGGCACATTCACCATGACCGCCTTACCAATGGAGGCGCAGTTTTCGCCGGTTTATGCAATTGGAGTAAATGATTATGATCATGATGGCAATAAAGATATATTACTGGGTGGCAATTTGTATCAATGTAAACCGGAGACAGGCATTAACGATGCATCTTACGGGCTTTTATTGAAAGGCGATGGCAAAGGTGGTTTTGTTCCTGTAAAAGAAAAACAAAGCGGGTTAAATATAAGGGGAGCAGTACGGAATATCAGGGAGATAAAAGCAGGCACTAAAAAAATGATCATCGTCGGTATGAATAACGAGGCCCCTAAGTTCCTTACCTATGAATAAGATAAATATTTTTTACTGTTTCTCATTCATTGGCGCCGCCCTTTTTTTCAACGCATGTAAAAATAAACCCGGGCCTCTGTTTTCAAGCCTGCCTTCTTCAAAAACAGGTATAAATTTTATAAACAGGATTGAGGATAATGACACTGCTAACATACTGGAATATTTATATTACTACAATGGGGGCGGGGTGGCACTTGCTGATTTTAATAATGATGGCTTAGCGGATATTTATTTTACTTCCAATCAATTTTCAAACAAACTCTATC
>JBBQTL010000209.1:0-10271 GCA_038213285.1 Chitinophagales bacterium | reverse complement strand
ATCCTCACCCATATACGGCGCTACCGTGATGGCATCAAAATTCAATACTTCAAAAAATGCCTTAGCGTATTGTGAAGAAGTATTGCCAATATCACAACGTTTTGCATCGGCAATATTAAAATTTTCGGCAGGGATATAATCCACGGTTTTTTGCATAGCTTCCCAGCCTTTCAACCCCATGGCTTCATAAAAGGCCGTGTTGATTTTATAGCTGACACATAGGTCTTTGGTAGCATCAATAATTTGTTTGTTGAATTCAAATATCGCATCCGGGTTTGATTGTAAATGTTTGGGGATTTTGGTAAGGTCGGTATCCAAACCCACACAGAGGTATGATTTTTTTTGTTGTATTTGATCGATGAGGTGTTTTCTTGTCATGGTTGTTAAATATCATTTTTATCAATACCTGCTTGTTTAAGGATCGCTAAAAGGGTTCCTTTTTTTACATACTTATTTCCATGTACTGGTACAATCAGTGTAATGTGAGTAATAGCATTATAAAAAATTTGGTGAGAACCTTTGGAACGTTTAAAAATAAATCCATTCTTTTCCAAATGCCTAATTCAATGCAACGGAGATTGGTTCATTCAGTTTCCAGGTTGAGAGAATATTCTAAAGTATTACTATTGTCCGGAATAGGCTCTCCCCTTGACTGGAGTTCTTCAATATATAATTTGATAGCTTCTTTCGCCATTGATAAAGCTTCGTCTATAGAGTCCCCTTGAGTAATACATCCAGGTAATGCGGGAACGGTGACCATATAGCCTCCATCTTCTTCTTTATTCAATAATATCTTATAGTTGTATTGCATAGTGTTGACTACAAAAATAAAAAAATAATACTAAACGTCAGATTTTGTTTCCCTTCAAACGGAGTATCAATAGTGGATGTAATTTGCTTGGAGGCATTGCTCATCGAAACCAGTCATTACCAAGTTTTATATCTTCTCCGATATATGAGGAGAGTTTATACATGGACTATTCATTTAAAAGTTGCCGCAACGTATCGGCAAAAATAAAAATTTCTTCGAAACTATTGTAAAGCGGAACAGGTGCAATGCGGATCACATTGGGTTCTCTCCAGTCAGCAAAAATGCCCAGCGGCATCAGCGTATCAAACACTGCTTTGGCATTTTGATGAATGGATAAAGAAACCTGGCAGCCTCTTTCGGCACTGTTCTGTGGTGTAATGATGGTGAATTTTTCCTCCGGTTGGTTGATGTGGTTGAGTACAAAAAATAAGTACTCACTTAATGCTTTACTTTTCGTCAGCAGATTATCGAAACCCGCCGCTTCAAATATCTCCAACGAAGCTTTGTGGGCAGCCAGCAACAGGAGGGGCGTTGTACTCATGCTCCAGCTTTCCGCGGTAGGAGCCGGCGTAAAACTTTTTTCCATTTTAAACCGATTGGAAATATTGTTTCCCCACCAACCTTCCAGCCGGGGCAGTTTATTATTGTTTAAATGAAGTTCATGTACAAACGCACCTGCAATGGCGCCTGGACCGCTGTTTAAATATTTATAATTGCACCATACAGCAAAATCAACATTCCAGTCATGCAAATGAAGTTTGATATTGCCAGCAGCATGAGCAAGGTCGAACCCTGCATAGGCGCCTGCTTTATGAGCTGCATCCGCAATTGCTTTTATGTCGAAAACCTGCCCTGTATAATAATTTATTCCACTAAATAAAACCAACGCCACCGTATCACCATGTTCTTCAATGGTGGATAGAATATCTGCTGTTGATATTAATTCAGTTCCGGGTTTAGGATGCACTTCAATAATAGCGTCCGCAGGATCAAAGCCATGCAATTTTACCTGCGATTGAAAAGCGTATTGATCTGAAGGAAAGGCTTTTGCTTCGCAGATGATTTTATAACGGGTAGCAGTGGGCTGATAAAAAGAGATCATCAGTAAATGCAGGTTCACGGTGAGGTGGTTCATGGTAACAATCTCTTCCTGTTTTGCTCCGATGATATTGGTTAGTAGCGGCGTAATATGTTTGTGATAATTCAGCCATGGATCATTACCAAGGAAAAATCCTTCTACTCCAAAGTTTGCCCATCCGTCCATTATTTTAAGAATTTCTTCCTGTGTTGTTTTTGGTTGTAATCCAAGCGAATTGCCTAAGAAATAAGTGGCTCTTTTGCCGCGGAGATAAGGTGCATAAAATTTCTCCCTGTATGATTGAAGCGGATCAGCAGTGTCTAATTGTTGGGCGTAGGTTAGAGAGTATTCGTGGGACATATTACTCAGTTTATTTGGTATTATTTTAATGTTAGGTTGTCAGTTGGTATCCTTCAGTGCGACCTCACCCCCCGCCCTCTCCGAAGGAGAGGGAGCCTTGACTCGGTAACTGTAAATATCTTTTATAATAGGATGATTGCAATTTTCAAGCTAAAGATATTTTTTTAGGAGTTGATATAGTAAGTCAGCACTAATAGATATTTAGTCTCCAGAAGTGGGATACCTCTTTTATTCATTAAACAAGTTAGGGAAATCAGTGATGATCCCATCCACACCCAACCGCTTTAATTTATTGATGGCAGTTTTGTCATTTACTGTCCATGGGATTATTTTCATTTTTTTATCATGACAAGCATCAACCAACGCTTTAGACACCCGGTGATGTTCCGGGCTATAAATGGTTGGTATAAAGCCCAGCTCTGACAGTTGCTCATCCAGTGACCTGTTATCCGAAAAATCAATTAACATGGCTGTCCTAATGCCAGGGAAATTTTTATGCAATACCTGCAGTGTCCTAAAATCGAAAGACTGGATGATTACCCTGTTTTCTATTCCCTTGCTTTTTATCACCTGCATTAAACGTTCTACAAATTCTGGCGGCGCAGGATGATAAATATTATCCCTTTTAAGAGTCGTTTTTGTTTCGATGTTATAATCAACTTTTGTAAGGTGATGGAATGCTAAATAATTTTCAACACTATCTATTATTGATGATAATGATGGCTTAGTTGCTTTCATCTTTTGCTGGTTTAGAAAGCGGGGATGTGGTTTTAATCCAACATCATATTGTTGGGTTTTTTCAAAACTCATCTGGTAAATATTGAATTTCTTCTCTGCTGCTTCTTCAATATATTTCCCTTCAGGCCCGGTGGTAATGTCGTGGTTAAAAAACGGCTCGTGCGACAGTATGGCTACCTTATCTTTTGTAAAAACAATATCCATCTCCAAAGTAGTTACGCCAAGTTCAATTGCCTTAAGCATTGCGGGGATGCTGTTCTCGGGCATCAGGCCGCGGCAGCCACGGTGGCCTTGTTTATCGAATGAAGAAGTGGTCATACTATCTTGCGGAGCGGTCATCTTTTTATTTGAAGAACAAGCAACCAGGGAAAGAATGACACCTGCTGCAACTATTTTTGCAAGTTTTTGCATTTGAACGGATTGTTTTGAGTTCATTGGTCATCACTAATAATAAAGTTCAGGTAACAAACGAAGGCTGTTTCCCGTTTACACTTCCGGATGGCATGCTATGGTACCCAACTGCGGCTAAAAAAAAAGTCCATTATTTTATTAACGGACTTTTCAAAAAAAATTAAACCATCTCCTTCATCGGCTGTATCTCCGTTGGTTCTAAATTCGCATTCCGCATAGCAATTCCCCTTGCTGCATTGCCTGCAAAATCGGTAAATGCTTTTTTAGTCAGTTCATCCTCACTCATCATAATGGGGATACCGCTATCGCCGCCTTCCCTGATGGTTTGCACAATCGGGATCTGCCCGAGGAAGGGAATATCAAACTCTTCTGCTAAATTTTTGCCCCCATCTTTTCCAAAAATGAAATATTTATTATCAGGCAGCTCAGCCGGGGTAAAATAACTCATGTTTTCCACCAGGCCAATGATCGGCACTTTCAACTGCGCCTGTCCAAACATGGCGATGCCTTTTTTAGCATCGGCCAATGCAACCAACTGCGGCGTGGTAACTACTATTACACCCGTAACCGGTACAGTTTGTACAATGGTTAAATGAATATCACCTGTGCCCGGTGGCATGTCAATCACCAGGTAATCCAGTTCGCCCCAATCCACATCACTTACAAACTGCCGGATGGCACTGCTTACCATTGGGCCACGCCATACCACCGCCTGCTTTTCATCTACCAGTAATCCAATGCTCATCATTTTAATGCCAAACTTCTCAATAGGAACAATCATTCCTTTACCATCCACTTCCTTCATCAACGGCCTGTCGCCACGCACCCCAAACATAATGTGCTGGCTCGGTCCGTAAATATCCGCATCCATTAAACCTACTTTGGCGCCTCCCGCTGCAAATGCCAGGGCCAGGTTGCTTGCTACGGTACTTTTACCTACACCGCCCTTGCCGCTCACTACCGCAATAATATTTCTAACGCCGGTTAAAATGGTTTTGGCATCTTTCCGGTTGCTGCTGGTATTACTGGTAAAATTTACCGTTACCAGTGCTTCTTTATCCACCAATATTTTCACCGCATTGATGCAGGCATTCATAATCATGTCTTTTAGCGGGCAGGCTGGTGTGGTAAGCACTACCGTAAAAGAAACCTTTTTGCCATCAATGGCGATATCTTTCACCATATTCAACGTTACCAGGTCTTTACCTAAATCCGGTTCCTGCACATTGCTGAGTGCTTTCAGTATATCTTCGTTAGTCATCGTTCAATTATTTGTTAAAAACCCATGGTGAAGGGCAAAATTAAACATTGAACACCTTACTTTGTTTATTAATTGAGGAATGTTGCTATTTTTGATACCCGGCAGTTGCTTGTTAATTTGACATTGTTGCGTCGCACACTTGTACGTCATACCATTGTGCATCAAAAAGTATCTTTTATAATCGAAAAAAACTTCTGAGGGCGAGTTCATGAATAAACATTTACAATATCTTCTTATTGCCATTTCCTTTCTTTTTCCTGCCGCTTCCAAAGCTCAGTTTGAAACTTTTAAGGATTCCGTAGTGCAGTTATACGGAGTGGTGATGACGGCTGACAGCCTGAGGGGGATACAATCGGTAAGTGTGGTAGTGAAAGGCCAAAACCGGGGAACCATCACCAACAACCAGGGTGTTTTCAGCATTGTAGTTATAAAGGGCGACCAGATAGAGTTTTCAAGTGTAGGCTATAAACCCAAATTGATAAGGATTCCAAAGGATATTGAAGGAAACCAGTACAGTGTATTACAACTAATGGTAAATGACACGGTTTACCTTGCTGCCACCATTATCAAATCAAGACCCTCAAGAGAACAGTTTGAGCGGGATTTTGTTAACACCGTTGTGCCCGACGATCAACTGGAAATTGCCAGGAAAAATAACGACGAAAGCAAACGCAGGCTATTGATGGCAACCTTGCCAACCGATGGAAGGGAAGCTGCCGGCCGCTATCTTACCCAACAAGCTGCAAAATCTTATTATGCAGGCCAGGCTCCTCCCATGAATATATTTAACCCATTCGCCTGGAATGAATTTATCAAGTCGTGGAAAAGAGGGGATTACAAAAAGAAGTAGAACCCCTTGGCCCCCTGAAGGGCAATGTCATTTAGCACAGGATTTGAATTGCCCCGGGGATTAATTGGACAATAAAAAGTATGGCTTTAGCCGAAAGAATAATTTGGCTAAAGCCGGTAACAGAATAATATCCCTTATCACGCCCTAAAGGAGCGGTACAATTCAAATAGCTTGCTTAAATAAACGACATTGCCCTGAAGGGGGTACAAATCCAGTACCTTTAAAACCTCAGCAAGTATATAATTTTTGTCTTTCTTTGCAAAAAGATTTAATGTGACAGATTTAAATATAGGTAATTTAGCCACTAAGAATAATCAGCTTTTCTTCCTGATCGGTTTTATGGGTAGTGGAAAAACGCACTGGGGAAAATTATGGGCGGCAACAATCAAATGGTCATTTGTTGACCTGGATGAATTAATTGAAAAAAAGGAAGGCAAAACTGTTGCAGACATTTTTGAAACCCGGGGCGAAGCTTATTTCCGTAAGATTGAAGGAGAGGCCCTGAAAACATGTGCCGGATTAAAAAATACAATTGTGGCTTGTGGCGGTGGCACTCCATGTTTTTCAGATAATATGCAATGGATGAACGCTCAAGGTACCACTATCTACATCACCTGCACCATTGCAGAAATAATGGAAAGGGTATTGGCTGAAAAGGAGAAACGTCCATTGTTAAAAAAAATAAACCCGGGCGAATTATCTTTTTTTGTTGAACAAAAATTAAAAGAGCGGGAGCCATATTACAAGCAGGCAATGGTAAAAGTACAATCCGGCCTGTTAACGGAGTGTTCATTTGCCGGTATTATCTCATCCATAACACCATAACTCATTTTATGCAAACCTTCTTTCTAAAAGCCGCCGTCTTATTAGGTGCGCTGGCAGTAGCGGCCGGTGCTTTTGGAGCACATGCACTAAAGCAATTGCTCAATGATAAATACCTCGCTGTTTTTGAAACAGCGGTTCGTTACCAGTTTTATCATGTATTCGCTTTGTTGGCTGTTGGTATTCTTTTCAAAGAATTCCCCAATCACTACCTGCTATGGTCCGGCCGGTTATTTTGTTATGGGATATTGATTTTTAGCGGCTCTTTGTACCTGCTCACCATGCTGGAAGCAATGGGGCAGCAGGGTTTCAGATGGTTAGGTGCTATTACCCCAATAGGAGGGCTTTGTTTAATTGCAGGCTGGGCATTGATGGCAATCGGGCTAACAGCAAAAAGCTAAATTTAAAACTTACGGTGCAGGCTCACCAATGTGCCATTGTTACTTTCAATTGAAAAAGTGATCTGTGATTTTTCCATCCTTTTTTTCATGTTAATCAGTCCGTTTCCAAATCTTCTAAGGTTGTCAAAATCAATTCCCACTCCATTGTCCTGGATATATACGGAAAATTGATCTTCCGATTTCTTTAGAGAAATGATTACTTCAGTAGCTTTCGAATGCTTGAGAATATTATTCAATGCTTCTTTCACCACCAGGTAAATATTTCTTCTCACTTCGCCGGCAACAGCTATATTAGGCAAATCTTCTTCAATTTTTATACGACAGTTGATGCCTGTGTTTTCAAAATATTCCAATGCATATCCACGTATATAGGCAACCATATTGTCCAATGAATCATTGCTGCTGCTCATGGTCCAGATGATTGCATTCATATTATTGAGTAATTCGTTTGCAGAGGAGGAAATCTTTTCTAACTCCGGGATAACTTCTTTTCCGATTCTTTTTTTGGCGAGTTCGCTATATAAACGGATGGCAGTAACACCTGCCCCAAGATCGTCATGCATATCTGCACTAATGCGGTTGCGTTCTTCCTGCTGGGCATTTAGCACAGCAATTTGTGTCTCAAAAGATTGCTTTTCTGCTTCCAGCTTCAATGCTTCCTGTTCTTTTATTTTCGTAATTAATTCCACCCTGTTTTTATAGGTAAGTCCTAACAGGAAGAAAATCAGTTCGCATACTATCCCTAATTCATAGTAAAGCATCGCACTGCTGAAAATGCTGGCACTCCTGTTAGGGAAAATAATCATCCAAAAAGAAATGATGGAAAAAAAAATGAGGATTGCATTACCAATACCCAGGTAATTCATCAGCTTGTTTTTTTGAGCCAGTGCAATTACAATATAGATGATGCCAATAAATAGTGCGATAATTTTCATGCCGTTTTCTATGCTATTCTGCAAGTGAAAATTATTGGTAAAAAAAACTACGAACGTAAAGCAGGCAACTATAACGATGACTAATTTTTCTTCATTTACAAATATTTTATTTAACAGCGGGTGGTTGGTTTTGGTGTCCAGGAATTTCCTGGTAAAAGCGATATAAAATACGGTTGCGGTGGCCAGCAATACAAAATCCAGGTATCCATGAAACAGGCTACTTAAAATACCGTTTCGTCTTTCCAGGAAAGTATTCAAAAAGATGAGTCCGAACATACAGATGGAATAACAACAATTGTATAAAAATTCCTTCTTATTGGATTGCACAAAATTAGCTGCAGTAAAAAAAATCATCATTAAAAGGATTCCACTCAATAAATACCCGGCAGCTGGCTGGGCATCATTTCTGTAATAACTTAATTGTCTGTGTTTTGTTAAGTAGCCGTCAAAGATAAGAAGCGGTTCAAGCATATTAAAGTATCGCTTGGTAAAGTTAAATTTTACAATAAAAACATGCTTTTCCTTACCTTTTAATACAATTGACTGGTAGCCATCCTGACGACTTTCATCTTTTAATTGAATAAACTGCAGGTTAGGCAGCGTTTTAAAAATATTGATACTTCTTATGTACGTGCCTGCTATAAAGTAAACTTTTCTGGCCGTATCGCTACCGTTTTGAAGGGTGAATTTTAAAAAAATAGCTTTGGTAATCCAGTCATTGGGAATATATTTTTTTGTGGTGAAACGACTAAGCGGTTGCCACGAAACATTTATTAAATCGCCGGGTTTAGTCTTGCTATTTCCTTCCGTAAATACCTCGGTATGGTTAATGATCCGAAATGAAGTGCTGAACGTTGAAATGTCTATTGCATTGCTGTCAGTAAATGATTGTGCAAAGGCGCCACTCCGGAGAAATAAAAAAAAAACAATGATCGCTGATTTTATCAAAGCAGTACGTTTTTTCAAACTTACATAATTCCACTGGTTTTTCTATAAAATCCTTTACCTGTGTGGGCTTTTTCAGCACTGGTTTTAATTATCTTTGTTATAATGGCCACAAAAGTGAAATCCGCTAAATCTAAAGGCTCCTCCAGGGAGACGCTGAAATCTGAAGTAGAAGAAAAGGTAGCAGTAAAGCAATTGCTGAAAGACGAACGTACCCATAAAATAGCTGGTACAATATTTTTACTGATTGCATTCCTCTTGTTTATTGCTTTTTCATCTTACCTTTTTACCTGGGACGAGGACCAGGATAAGTTTAGTTACCGCATGTTACTTGCGAACGACATAAAAGTGCAGAACCTGTTGGGTACTTTTGGTGCATTTATTTCCGAAATTTTTATTCGTCATGGATTTGGTATCGCTTCTTATCTTATTTGCACTTTCTTTTTTGTGGTAGGGGTTAATTTATTTTTTGGGAAGAAAGTGTTTTCTATTCACCGTAATGTCAAATACCTTATTGTTGGTTTACCCCTTTTGAGCGTAACAGCTTCTGTTATAATGAACGGAAATAAATTTCCTTTTGGCGGGTCGGCAGGTGATAGCAGCCGTGACTGGTTGTATAGAATGATTGGTCAAACAGGTACCCTGGCTGTATTGGCCGTAGCTGTGCTGGTATATGTAATCTGGCGTTTTAACCCTGTATTTAATTTGCCTTCCAAATCTGCTTTTCTTCCGGCTGAAACCGGCGAACAGGAGAATGAGGAAGAGTTGATTGGCACCGTAGCGAACGATGATGAAGATGATGAAGAAGGCATTTTACCGAACAGGGGAAACCTGCTAAAAGGCGATGGGGGAATGCTTCCGATTCCGGATCAGCATAACCCTGCATTAAACCACGATATAAAAATAATAGAAAAAGATATTCTGCTGGTTGTTACAAGCCCCAAGCAGGCAGAACCGGAATTTATAAATGAAGTACCTGCGGAAACCGGTGCGGCTTTGTATATAGAACAGCCACCTGTTAATATCAGGCCGCAGAAAAATAATGAGGAGCTACTCCCTATTGAATTAGAAATTAAAACCGTTCCGGAAAAGACAGATAAGGATGAACAGGTTTCTCCAATAACCAAACATCAAACGCTTGATACCCCTTACGACCCGATATTGGACTTGCGTGATTACAAATATCCAAAGATTGAATTACTGGAAGCCCATGGAAGCGAAAAAATTGTGCAGGATCCAAATGAGCTGGAAACAAATAAAAACCAGATCATCAATACGCTCAAGAATTACGATATCCATATTCAGAAAATTTCAGCTACTGTTGGCCCCACGGTAACCCTGTATGAAATTATACCGGCAGCGGGTGTGCGCATTTCAAGAATCAAAAACCTGGAAGATGATATTGCACTAAGCCTTGCAGCATTGGGCATTCGTATTATAGCGCCGATCCCCGGAAAAGGGACTATTGGAATAGAAGTACCCAATGCAAAGAAGACCATTGTGAGCATGCGGACTTTATTATCCTCTGAGAAGTTTCAGAATAATAATTTTTCCTTGCCTATAGCCATTGGAAAAAAGATTGATAACGAAAACTTTATTGTTGACCTCGCCAGTATGCCGCATTTGCTGATGGCGGGTGCCACCGGACAAGGGAAATCG
>JBBQTL010000208.1:0-10279 GCA_038213285.1 Chitinophagales bacterium | reverse complement strand
GGACCGCTAATCTAACTGTTCAAAAAATATCAACAATGCTTATTAAGTCATTTCTATCATTTTATGGATAGCATTGAAATCACCCGGAATTAAGCACTCAAACATTTCTTTGTAACACTAAAATGATGGCGTTCATTGGCTCCGCCAACAATTCTAATACCTGAATTACAGGAATAGTAATAATTATTCCATATCTCAATTGCAATTACATACCAAGATTATTATCTTAGATGAATAAATCCAATAACGACCCTCGTTATATTAAAACCACAAAAAATAACAGCACGGAATCAACAGCTATACAGCAAGCTTTTTTTCAACATCTGAGGGCGGGCTTGCCTGGCCATCTTTCCCTGGTAGACGAGGTGGCAGAACTATTAAATATCAGTAATGACAGTGCTTAAAAGTTACGAAAAAAACACATGTCTTTCCTGATGAAAGATATACCGCCCTATGTGCATTTTCTAATACCTGAACTGGCAAGGTTTAAATTCTTTTTTTAGATGAAATCCATCCTGCATTATAAAAGCCTGGTTGGCGTTAAGTTTACATTGGATGACGAACGATATGATCAATATGAAATAATTGCATAAAGATAATTGACTTGTACATGAAGGTACCTATGACAGAGATATGGAATGTGGAAAGCATAGAAAGTACTTTAAGGCAGATTGCTTTTTACAGGGATGCCGGTTCGTTTAAAAATTCTACGGATGTTAACCTGTAGTATACAAAAGTGGAGGAACTGATCAATTATCTTGAAAGACAGGCAGAGTATGGGTTTAAGTTTGGTATTGGTAAGGAGCCAACCGCCAACGCTTCTGAATACCGGATGTATGTGAATGAACTGATCTTAGGCGATAATACCATCCAGGCAGAATTGGATGGTACACGAATTACTTTTCTCAATTATGGCGTGCTGTTTATTGTGCATACAAGGGATGAACGATTCAATAATGTTATGAGTGAAAACCTGGATAATCTTATTAAAAAATCAATGATGATAAGTAAAAGCGGGGAGAAGGAAAGAGTACGTTTCTTTAACCAGCTACGGGAGCGGATATATGAGTAACGGGATAAAAAATAAGATCGTCCGGTACGCTGCTTAGCAGTTTATTTTCCGATCGGAATTGCAAATGTAACTCCCGTCACCTTCCTGCATACTTTCTTATTGGTACCAACAAAAGTCTTTTGACAGGCTAGTTTAAGTCCAACGGGTTTCCTGTTTTTCAACGCATTTAAAAAATAGGGAATACTGCCGACTATCATCACGAGGCCGGTTAATGCAAGCCTTGAGTTATAGTTGGTTTCAAACATGTTTACCTGTAGGGAATTTTTTGAACCTGGGTAACTACAGTTCGATATATCCATCATTGATCTGATACCCAAAAGGCTCATCACGGAAACTCCGGTGAGCAACGCCATACCATTCAATCTTTGTATTCTACTTTTTTGGATAAAATAAGCCTGGTCGTAATTTGGTGCAGGTAATTGAGTATAATTTGCAGATATCGGAGTTAAGGGGGATTTGGTTTCTAAAGAAACATCGCCGGGTTTAGTGGGAGTATTTTCTCCCATCGCCTCTACGGCAATCAACACTCCCCTTGAATGCTGTGCATGTGTTTTAATGCATACACATATCAACCATACCATTAGGAGGATGCAGGTTTTCATAGAAGAACGATGGGCTTTAACGGATTTGGTTAAATATTCCAGGTAAATACCAAAATGTAACGTAGAAACCTGAATCATATTTTATGGGATAAAATATAATTTGGCTTATTTTTCCAGTTAGGACAACTGCCGGATGCCTTTTATTTTTTTCCACTTTCAATAATAGATTGAAAACAAATTACCATTAAAGAATACGGGGACTTCAAATTACTGCCAAAAGTAGGCTAAAATGATTGCCAACCTATGCAAAGTCTATAGTTAGTTAACATATTCCATTAAAAAAGTGACCAAACCTACCCAACAATTTATACTACATCGAGGAATACCTAATAATCCTAAATTTTATCGCTAGAATTAGGGGGATATATTGGGGAAAGCAAGTCTGTTTTAGTTTAAATTTTCCGGAATAATTTTGTCCCTACATTTGTAATACATGATGCAATCGAATAATACCATCAGTTTAATAGAATGCCCCCGTGATGCGATGCAGGGCTGGAAGCATTTTATTCCTACTCAAAAAAAAATTGATTACATCAATGCATTGGGGAAAGTCGGTTTTGATACGATTGATTTTGGCAGTTTTGTTTCGCCGAAAGCAATCCCTCAAATGGCTGATACAAAGGAAGTGGTAAAGGGCCTGCGTATTGACCCGCTGAAGGCAAAATTGCTGGCGATTGTGGCAAATATAAGGGGCGCAGAAGAAGCAGTGGTATTTGATTCCATTTCTTACCTGGGTTATCCATTTTCGGTTTCCCCTACTTTTCAGCAAAGAAATACAAACAGCACCATGGAAGCATCCCTGGAAATGGTGGAGGAGATTCAAAATTTATGTATCAAAAATCAAAAGGAATTAGTAGTGTATATATCCATGGGATTTGGCAATCCTTATGGCGATCAATACAATGAAGCAATTGTAAAGGAGTGGGTAGACAAAATAGTGAAGATGGAAATTGGTATCATTTCAATAGCAGATACGGTTGGACTGGCTACACCGGAACAGGTTGGTTCTATTCTTACCAAACTAATTCCCGCCTATCCACATACAACGATTGGTGTGCACCTGCATTCCACGGCTACTAATTGGAAAGCCAAAGTGGCTGCGGCTTTGAAAGCAGGATGTACACGTTTTGACGGAGCCTTAAAAGGTATTGGTGGCTGCCCGATGGCCAATGATGAGTTGGTAGGAAATATGGACACTGAATTGATGATACCCTATTTCAATGAATTAAACCTGCTCAATAATTTAGATAGGATGGCGCTAAGTGAATGCAGTAAAATGGCCGGGGAGATATTCGGCCCGGGTTCTTTCTGATTAATATTTTTCCATCACCTTCACGAGTATATCGGCAGTGATAGCGTATCCCTTCTCTGAGGGATGCAAACCATCATACGTGACATCAATTGCTGCTAAAGGGAAAGTCTATTCATCCGTTTCAGGATTGAAAAGAAGGCCAATAAAAGATGGGTATGAATAATTTTTATACACACTGGTTTGTAGATATTTTACATGTTTCGTTTAAGTAAGTGATGGAATCGCCGATAGCAACCCAGGTGATTTCTTTTGGAGCAAAAAAAAATTCAATTGAATAAAGACAGTAAAGCAAATCAACTTAAACATAATTGATTCAACGTAAATCTGGTGAATACAAATTTGGTTGCCAGGCAAAATAAAGTTTTGTGTTGGCAATCTACATGCAACCAGTAAACGATTATAGTAAATGGAAAGAGTAAAAGCGATCAGGTTATTTTGATTGCGTCATTACTTCCGGCTTGGAGTACATAACGGAATCATTGGGGTAAGCGTTTTTTACCTTTTTGCGATAATTTTTAAACATACTCATCCAGCGTAATTTTAAAACGCCCAATACACCTTCTTTTATTATCCCCTTGTTCATTTTACTATCGCCCAACCGGCGGTCGATAAATGTGATAGGTACTTCGCTAATTTTAAAACCTAATTTCCATGCGGCGAATTTCATTTCTATCTGGAAGGCGTAACCAACGAAAAAAATTTCTGACAAATTGATTGTTTCTAAAAATTCCCTGCGGTAGCAAACAAAACCGGCGGTAGGGTCACGTACCGGCATCGAGGTAATGATCCGGGTGTATATGGAGGCCCCTTTTGATAAGGCAATGCGATTGGCGGGCCAGTTGGCAACCGCTCCACCTTTTACATATCTTGAACCAACAGCAACCCCCGCCCCGTTTTTAGCGGCCATGTATAAACTTTCAAGGTCTTTAGGATTGTGAGAAAAATCCGCATCCATTTCAAAAATAAACTGGTATCCATTATCCAACGCCCATCTAAATCCGTGTATATAGGCAGTTCCCAAACCTAGCTTACCTTTTCGTTCTACCAAAAACAATTGCTCCGGATATTTATTATACAATGATTTTACCAGGTCGGCGGTACCGTCGGGCGATCCGTCATCAATGATTAAAATATGGTAATTTTGATGCAGGCTAAATACCGCATCGATTATACTTACGATGTTCTCCTTTTCGTTATAGGTGGGTATGATAACTAACTTTTCCAAAAATTTTGTTGATGCAATTTTGACGAATTTACAAATAGTAGGGTAAATGAAACCTTTCAATTTTTCAATCAGTTTGATTTAGTTATTCTTTAACAGGGTACGATTTAAAATTTCAGTCAATTTTTGTTTGGTATGCAATGGGAAATCACCCCTCATCATCCAGTCATAATATTGTGGTTCTGCCTTTAAAACATCCACTACCGGCCTGCCTTTGTGCTTCCCGAAATTAAATACCTCCACCCCTTTATCGTCAAACAAAAACCGCCGTGCATAATCTACAATCTTATCTTCTCCAATAGTACTTAGAATGGTATCTATTGAATTGCCTAGTTGCGGATAACGTTTTATTTGCGATAATAATACATCAATGGTCGCATTTACATCCGCTTCGGCGCTGTGCGCATCTATCAATTCCTTTTCACAATAATATTTATACGCTGCCGTAAGTGTACGTGGCTCCATGGTATAAAAAATATGCTGAACATCTACCATTCTGCGGGTACTGAGGTCCACTACCATCCCGGCCCGTAAAAACTCTTCCATCAACATAGGTATATCAAAACGATTGCTGTTGTAGCCGCCCATATCGCAGTTCTCAATAAATTGCTTCAACTCATTGCCGCATTGTTTAAAGGTAGGTGCATCTTTTACCATGTCATCCGTAATGCCATGAATTTCGGTAGTTACCGGAGGAATAGGTATTCCCGGGTTGATGAGTTTCCTTTTTACCTGCCTTGTTCCATCAGGCAAAATTTTTATTATGGCAACTTCTACAATCCTGTCTGTAGAAAGATTTACTCCGGTAGTTTCTAAATCAATAAAAGCGATCGGGCGGGTTAATTGTAAGGACATTTGTAGATTTTAATTTTAATGGTATTTATATTGTAATGATCTTAAATATTTATTTTGAATAGCACACTAAATTCCTCCGAAAACAGTTAATACGTTTGTGTTGTAAATATAAACCCAATGATCGAGTAAAGGGATTGGATAGCAAGATAACTTTTAATACTGAATTTGTGCTGATTTGTGCTGATTTGTGCCCTAAAGAAAAGGTTATGTATATTTGCAATGCAAAAATAGAAATACAACTAATTAAAACCCCCACATCATGAAAAAGATTTTATTATTTGCAATTATCATCTGTTCCGGAATTATCCTGTTTTCTTCCTGCGCTTCAAGCAGAAGAGGTACCGGATGTCCAATGACGGACAATATTATTCACTAAAAAAAAGTGCCTAATGGATTGGATAGCATTAACAGAAAAGGAACAATTGGCGGACATTAAAGAGTTGTCTAAAAACAAACCACAGTTGATATTTAAGCACAGCACCCGTTGCTCCATCAGCGGGGTTGCTAAAAACCGGCTGGAGAAAAGTACCCCTACACAAGACATTGATTTTTATTTTCTGGACCTCATTAAAAACAGGGACATTTCCAATAAAATTGCGGAAGAATTTTCCGTATTTCACGAATCACCCCAGGTTCTGCTGATCAAAAACGGCGAATGCGTGTATGATGAAAGCCATTCGGGCATTACGATGGATGAAATTAAAGAACAGGCGGCCCAAAATTAATCGGTCAAAATCTTTTCATTTGCTTTTCGGGCAAGCTTTATTAACTGCCAATAAGGTGGTTTATACTGGTTTAATTGTACGAACTGATCAATTTGTTTCAGTGTTTCAGTTCTCAATTGATTATACATCGTTACAAAATACTGATTTTTCAAAGCCTGTGTGGCACTCATACCCTCCGGTATCATTGCTGGTTTGCCCAAATAATTTTTTATCATACACCATCCCTTAATTACCCTTGCCAACGGTAGTTTTAAGGCAGGATATTTTATCTGTCTTCCTTTATCCGCTTCTTCCAGCAATACATCCATTACGGCATTGTCAATATGATCTTTATACAAAGTTTCGGGATTTAGCCATTCTGCAACAATGCTTAACTGCGTATCGTACTCTAAATCGGAAGGCATTTGGGTTACAAAATTTTCTACACCAAATTCATGCAGCCAGTTTACTACTCCCTGCGAAGAAATGGTAGAAATGCCCTTCCATAATTGAATGCCATTTTTCTTATACGCATAGGAACCCACCTCCGAACAAAACATGGCCGAAGAATCATTGAAATTCATTTTAAAATCGTACGGAATATGACGTTTGTTCGCCTCATCAAAAGCCATTTTTGCAATTTCTTGTGGCAGCATCGGATCGTGTTTCAAAAGATTGAGATCTGCCCGGGGTCTTAATATCATACAGCGAAGTTTTTTGTCTTTGATATACTGCTCCGCTGAGGAAATAGCCACCCCTTTTTCAATATGCGCTTCAATCAGATAAGGACTGTTTTTCTCATCGATATAAATTAATGCCACGTGAGAAAAGTTACCGGGATAATCATTCCCTCTTGAAATTAGTGCAGAAACTTCTGCCCCACCCCTTGAAACCAGCAGGTCGCCACTATGCACCTTTATGCCAAATATGGTAGTAAATGGCGTAGCAGAAGATTCATCTTTTACCAGCATAACAGGATCAAAAGGAACGCTATCAGTTTGTAATAACACTTCTTCCACAGCAGCACGCATTCCGGATAGTTGTTGGTACACCAGGGTACGAACTGCGACTTCGTTCATATTCCAATGCTGTGATTGAAGCTTTACGCTATTCCGTATTTTATTATAAAGATGCATGAAGGAATCCCTTTGCAGCGGCTGTGCGGCAACAAGAGATGCCAACAAAAAGAAGTTGCCTGATATGGCATTGAAATTTGTATCAGTGGGTGCTATATTACCGAATTGAATATTATTATGCAATAACTCCTGTGTATTATAAAGCTGGTGAATGGCGGAATCTATTCTTTTTGACGGTTGCTTGCGGGCAACTCTAAAATCATGCTCCAACTGAAGCCACAGATCGTCTTTATTCCAGGTAAAGGGCTTTTCAGTTGCTTTAAGAATTGTAGTTCTATTGAAATCGGGTATGAGGAGGAGGAGATAGAGTGCTGACATTACTATCAATATTTGCAGGAATCGTTTTTTCATCTTACTCGAAGGTTTTATTGATGTCTGATGTCTGATTTATTGATGTCTGATTTATTGATGTCTGATTTATTGATGTCTGATTTATTGATGTCTGATTTTCTGATGTCTGATTTATTGATGTCTGATTTTGTTATCATTGCTACATAATGCAGATTAAAATGCAATCAATAACTTAAAGTAAAGCAACTACTCTTTACATCTTATTAGAAAATTGAATAAAAAATATATTGTCAGAAGAACTTCCCTTTACGAGGATGGGAGCAATAAAAACGCCTTCAATAATTCCCCGTCTGCAGGCATTTTAGTACTGTTCTTTTCCAGTTTCAATTGCTGCTGAATTGCTTCGGGTATCGGTACGGCTTCGCCAATGACCGGTTCTACCACATCATAAAATTTTACCGGGTGCGCCGTTTCCAGTACAATGCCCTTTTGATCGGGATGTTTTTGTAAATAGTGCTGCAATGCACAAAAGCCAACTGCTCCATGAGGATCTAATAAATATTGATTGGTTTGATAAACAGATTTCAAAACAGCCTTTGTTTCATCATCTGAAATACTGCAACTACTCAATACATTTTGCAGGTCTTTAAACTGGTGGTGAAATATTTCAAGTATGCGGACAAAATTACTGGGGTTGCCTACATCCATTGCATTGGAGATGGTGGCGACCGATTTTTTAGGTTCGTATTTTTCTGTTTGCATAAATGAAGGCACTACATCATTTGCATTACAGGCCGCAATAAAATGATGAACCGGCAAGCCCGAAATATGCGCCAGTATGCCTGCACAAATATTGCCAAAATTTCCACTGGGTACCGATATTACCGGTGGATTATTTTTATTCCCGATTAGCCGGGACTGAGCCGCCCATTGCTTATACGCAAAGAAATAGTACAATTGTTGTGGCAGCCACCGGGCAACATTGATAGAGTTAGCCGAAGTGAGAAATAATTTGCGGTTGAGCTCCTCATCCATAAACGCCTGCTTCACTATTTGCTGGCAATCATCAAAAGTACCGGCTACTTCCAGCGCATGAATATTTTTGCCCAGGGTAGTCAATTGCTTTTCTTGCACGGAACTCACTTTACCGGAGGGATAAAGAATTACAACCTCTATACCCTCCACATCAAAAAAGCCATTGGCAACAGCACCGCCGGTATCGCCCGAGGTGGCTACCAAAACGGTTACCTTCTGATGTTGCTCTTTCACAAAATATCCAAGACATCGGCTCATAAACCTGGCTCCCACATCTTTAAAAGCCAGTGTGGGGCCGTGATACAATTCCAATGAAAATATTTCATCCGTTACCGGTACCAATGGTATCTCAAAATTGATGGTCTCACCTACAATCTTCCGCAACTCATCTTCAGGAATACTATTTCCTACATAAGGTTTCATCACCTGGAAGGCAATTTCCTCATTTGAGAATTGCGTAATATTTTCAATCAGCTCTTTTGAAACTACGGGTATGTGTTCAGGAAAGTACAAGCCTTTATCAGGCGCCTGCCCGTTGATAGTTGCCTGCTTAAAATCTACTTCCGGTGATTGATGATTGGTGCTGAAATACTTCATTATAATTGATAATGGGATAAATGATAAATTTCTGGTAAATGGTGAATGGTCAATGGTCAATCGTCAATCGTCAATCGTCAATGGACAATCCTTCAACATTAATTCTGTAAAACCTTCACTCCTTTCTTATTGATTGTAGTAACATGTGTATGGTAATCTAATCCGATCCTGTTGTAGATTTCTTTCATTACCGATTCTACTTTTATTGCCGTGGCCTCATCTTTACTCAACATAAAAATAGATGGTCCCGAACCTGAAATGCCGCCGCCCAGGGCACCTGCTTCCTTACAGTTTCTTTTTACTTCATCAAAGCCCGGTATCAAAATACTTCTTACCGGTTCTATAATCACGTCTTCCAGTGAACGGCCAACCAGGTCAAGATCATTACCCATAAAGCCTGCCACCAGCCCGGCGATATTACCCCATTGCCGGATGGCATCTTTCAGCAAGACTTCTTTGCGTAAAATCTGCCTGGCATCTTTTGTACGCACTTCAATTTGAGGATGCACAATGGTTACAAAAAGATCGGGTGAGGGAATGGAAATAATATCCAGGGGGTGAATACTCCGGATCAAAGTAACACCTCCATAAATACAGGGTGCCACATTATCCGCATGCTTTACACCGGAAGCAACTTTTTCTCCAAACATGGCAAAGCGCACCAGGTCTTTATTTGAAAAAATATTCCCCAGTAAATGGTTGGCAGCTACTACTGACCCTGCTGCACTGGCTGCACTTGATCCTATTCCGCTACCTGGTTTTATTTTTTTATGAATGGTTACTTCAAAACCAGTCGGCGCTTCTATTTCATTAATCATTTCTACCAATGGGGCACCGGCTGTATTCAGCGCCGGGTCCAATGGTAATGGGTAACCATCGGCGCTATGAATAATAATTTTCTTTTCATCCAGCAATTTAATCTCCATCAGGTCATTGGGTTCATTCAAACACATACCCAATACATCAAAACCACAAACAAGATTGGCCACGGTACCAGGCGCTAACACCTTAACATACCGTTCCACAATGGGGGTATTGCGTTTAACAAAAGTGTGATCTGTTTTTTGCTGATTCGGATTCATATAAGTATTCATCTTTTATAAACTGTCTGGTTTCCCGGCTTTCGGCATTAAGGGGGCCCTTTAAATCCTTCCCGTCCTGATAATGTCTGCAAATACACCGGATGCGGTGATATCGGCTCCGGCACCGGCACCCTTTATTACCAATGGCTGTTCTACATACCGGTCTGTATAAAAAAGCACGATATTATCTTTGCCATACAAATGGTAAAAATCATGTTGCGGATCAATGTGCTGCAGGCCCACGGAAGCTTTACCACTATCGTATTTGGCAACAAATTTTAATTTTTTCCCTGCAGAAGCTGCTTCATCGTATAGCTTTTTAAAATGTGCTTCATGTACTTCCATTTCCTGGTAAAAATCTTCTACAGAAC
>JBBQTL010000207.1:0-10283 GCA_038213285.1 Chitinophagales bacterium | reverse complement strand
TTACATGCAATGTTTTGCACACTTCCGTTCTCGTACACAACCCTACCGATACAAACTGAGCCATTTTGCAGCGGAAGGAACTCAAATCATCTTTGTCGTGCATGCCTACCGGCTGGCCGTTGTGGAGGTAATAAACTATATCGCCCTTCATAAAAACACCAAAACTGGAGTTGAACAATCTGGTGTCTGAAGGAAAGAGGGGAAGTTGTAATTGCATCGCTAATCAGTTAACTGAATGGCAATTTCGCAATTTTTTGTTTGCGGGCAAAGCTTCCAAAACTATTAATTTACGGGAGACGGATCAGGAGTTCTGAATTTAATCTAATTTCCAACGAAGGGCTGTGCGAAGCCAACTTATGCAAGAGGATTTTATCTCAATTTTTGTATCGATAGGAAGGAGAAAGGATTTATACCAGAACCTTTTTATGCAAAATTTTTAAACTACTGAACAATGCCTCGGAAAAATACCGGCTACAACGGTCCGGCTTTTGCTCACTTTGAGGAAACTTTGATCCCCCGTTAGCAGATCAGCTGCCTGGCCACTATTTAAAATTTGAAATTGAAACACTGCCTTGTACATACTGCACTAAACTAAATATCCAAGCATTTTTAAATTAAACTTAAAAATCCTCCGGACATAAATGTGACTACCCGGTATGTTGTGCTCAGGTTCCTGAAGACAATAAGATACCTGCCGTTATTGAAGGCCAGAAGCCACCTTAATTTTACGTTAATTAAGAGCTGAATTACCAGTGTTAACAGTGAGTTAATGTAATCCCGCTTTCTTTGTAAAAAGTGACCGACATTGAAACGATTTATACTTTTGTGTGTTGACTTTATTCCCCAATTATACGACAAAAGATAAAAACAGGTTCTCCGCTTAATTGGTCTGTAAATTGTTATGTTATAAAATGGCAAATGTATTATTATGAAAAAGACAAAATTCACAATGGATGAAATCCATATTGGTGATGAGGTGCTCGTCAATCGATCTCTTCCTGTACATCACAATTTGTTCTGGCGGGTAGTTAACAAACTTTCCAATAACCGGCTAATACTGGAAATCAGGGAAATGGGTTATGCAGACAACTTTATTGTGTCCGTTAATGATATAGTCAACTTGCAACGGACCGGACTGGCATTTTAATAAAAACTTTTCAAATTAAATATCCACATTTTAAATTTAAACTGTGTACAAAAACCTTTACCGGTAAATGCAGGTAAACTATATATTTACACCATTAAAAAATTGCTATATGAAGTATCACACCGGACAGGAAGTTACATTACTAGATACTCAATATAAGCCCGCTGGTAAAGCGATCGTTTGCCATTACGAAAAAAATTCTGATAAATATGAAGTAGATTTTATTTATCCTGACAAGGTAAAGGCGGATAAAATTTCTGTTCCTGAGGAAAGATTAAGGCTGTGGTCAGATTTTACTCATCTTTAATATTCGTTGGTTTTATTTCTTGATTTAAATTTTAAAATTTTCGGGATTGTGTTTATATCATCATTCCAGGTAAGTGGTAATTTTTCTAACATTTTTTTCATCTCCATTAATAACCTGAAGGTAGCATCAATCCTAACTTCCATCAAAAACCGGATATACGTTTTCCCCATAGTATTTTTAAAATACCTGCAAAAAGATTGTCTTGCCATATTTATCTACGATGCAACCTGCTCAATCGTAATCTTTTGATAGTAATGATTGAATGTTTATTCAAAAACTAGTTTGATCCGGTACTGATCCGCATCCGCAGGCGATTTCATAAATTCCTTGGAAGAAAGTGGAATATAATCCACCGGCTTTTTGTCGGGTGTAACCAACAATGTTTTGTCGAATGTAGCGGCTAAGCTTTTCCCGATTTCCCCGGCTAATTTTAAACAACAACTGCAAACGGGTAGAAGCTCCTTAATCTTTCTTGTTTCCGGCAAACTAAATAACTGGTTACCGAAAATACCAGGTATGAATTTGATGACGATGGCTTCACCGTACGCATTTTCTCTTTCCATCACATGGGTTTACTCGTGCAGGAAACAATGCGGTAAGTTGGCGCCTATCAATAATATATCACCGCATCAATACGGGCCAATATGATCGTCAACCAGCCAGGTGCCGGCACTTCTTTTAATATATAGTAATTCAATTTCAGGATGGTAGTGCCAGTTATTGATCATGCGTTCACCAACATCTTTTCTTACGAGGAAAGAAGAGATGGGGTGAACGTGATCTGGCGCAGTTCGGGCTTCATCCAGGTATTATTTTGCGAAATAAGTCGGGGTAATATAGTACAGTTATCTGAGAAAAAAATTAGTATGATATATGGTATCTTCCAATTAAGTTTACATCCCGGATTATTTTCCCGAAAAGAATTACCCCGGTTGTTTACATAAAAAAGCAAAGGTACCCAACCTTACTTTAGCTATCCCCGTATTTTGGGTCACGAGTTGGCACGGGAGTTAGTTGAAAACGGTGGTGCAGACGGTTTTGAACCCGGAGAAATTGTAACTTGTATCCCTTACTATAATTGCGGAAAATGTATTGCTTGCAGGAATGGAAAGCCCAATTGCTGCACCGATATTAAAGTTTGTGGAGGGAAGATTTTGAATATGTGATTCAATCTATGAAAAAGGGATTGTTTGATCCAACAACTTACATTACTCACCGGGTAAAATTTGGCGGATTAAAAGATGTGTTTGAAAGTTGGCTTGATCCGGCTACGGGGGTGATAAAAGCGGTAGTGGAATTGGATTAGATATGGTTGATGGTTGAAGGTTGAAGGTTGAAGATTGATGGTTTCAACTTTCTTAAGTGGAGCCGATCTTTTTAAAGAGTTTACATCTTTCAAAAAAAAGGTGTAAACTCTTTAAAAAGGTGTAGAATTTTGATAGAAGATCGTCAAACTTTGAGCAAAGAAAATAAAAAAAATTAAAAATGATAAAGCGAATAATGGTTGTTGGTATTTTATTTTTTACGATGGCGGATTGGGCATTTGCTCAACAGGCAAACAAACTATGGTATAGAAAACCGGCAAAGGTTTGGACCGAAGCCTTGCCTGTTGGTAATGGCCGTTTGGGAGCTATGATTTTCGGAGGCGTTGGTGAAGAGCTGATTCAATTAAATGAAGGGACATTATGGACCGGCGGACCAGTAAGGACCAACGTAAATCCAAAGGCCTACGACAATTTATTGCTTGCCCGGGAAGCGCTTAAAGAAGAAGATTATTCTAAGGCCTACGGTTATGCCAAAAATATGCAGGGCTACTATTCAGCATCGTACCTGCCATTGGGTGACTTAATGATAAGCCAGCAGTTTAAAGATGCTGCCGCCTCGGCTTATTATCGCGACCTCAATATCAATGATGCCATTGCAACTACCCGCTTTACCATTGATGGAATAGAGTTTACACGGCAGATCATCAGCTCCGCCCCCGACCAGGTGATGGTGATACGCTTTACAGCCAATAAACCAGGCCGGTTGAATTTTAAAATCACCACTAAAAGTTTGTTGAAATACCGGCAATCGGTAATCAGCAACAGCGAGATTGCCATGACGGGAAAAGCCGCCTCACATATTGAACCCAGTTATGTAAGTTCCGATAACCCTGTTCAACAGGATGATCCAAATGGATGCCGTGGTATGCGATATGAGTGGCGGTTGAAAGCTACTGCTAAAGAAGGGACTATCAATGCTGATACGAGTGGCATCACAGTAAAAAATGGTACGGATGTACTGGTGTTTTTTACTGCTGCTACCAGTTTTAATGGTTTCAATAAATGCCCCGACTCACAGGGGAAGGATGAACATCAATTGGTTGCTCAATATTTACATGCGGCCGTAAAAAAGGGCTGGACCTTACTACTAAACAATCACTTAACAGATTATCATAGATATTTTAACCGGGTTAATTTTCAGCTTGCCAATCCAGCAGATAATAAAAATGCCGCATTGCCAACTGATGAACGATTGATTGGTTATACCGAAGGAGCAAAAGATCCATTGCTGGAAACCATGTATTTTCAATATGGCCGGTACCTGCTTATTTCCAGTTCCCGCCCGGGTGGCGTGCCCGCTAATTTACAAGGTATCTGGAATAAAGAATTAAGGCCGCCATGGAGTGCCAATTATACCACCAACATCAACGTGCAGATGAATTACTGGCCTGCTGAGCCAACCAATCTTTCGGAGATGCACCTGCCCTTTATGGAATTTATTGGCAACGCTGCAGTTACCGGGAAGGTTACTTCAAAGGAGTTCTATCATACTGGTGGCTGGGCGGTACATCACAACAGTGATATCTGGGCGCTCTCCAATCCCGTGGGGGATATTGGTAAAGGCGATCCGATGTGGGCCAACTGGACGATGGGATCACCCTGGCTCGCACAACATTTATGGACACACTACGAGTTTACAAAAGATAAAAAATTCCTCAAAGAAAAAGCTTATCCGCTGATGAAGGGAGCCGCTGAATTTTGTATTGATTTTTTAACGAAAGATAAAAATGGCTACCTGGTAACTGCACCATCATTTTCACCCGAAAATAGCTTTATAGATGACAAGGGAAACCAGGGAAGCGCCTCCGTTGCCACTACCATGGATATGTCTATCATCTGGGATTTGTTTACCAACCTCATCGACGCTTCCAAAGAATTAAATGAAGATGCCGCATTCCGTAATCTTCTCATTTCCAAAAGAAATAAACTATACCCTTTGCATATCGGTAAGAAAGGGAATTTGCAGGAGTGGTATAAAGATTGGGAAGATGTAGATCCCCATCACCGGCATGTTTCGCACTTGTTTGGATTGTATCCCGGGCGGCAGATTGCCCCCATTACCACCCCGGAATTTGCAGCAGCCTCAAAGAAAACTCTGGAACTAAGAGGCGATGATGGAACCGGGTGGAGCCTCGCCTGGAAGATTAATTTTTGGGCAAGATTACTGGATGGCAATCATGCTTATAGAATGATTGGTAAACTCTTGCACATAACCGGGCAAAGCGGTACCAACTATGCCAATGGCGGCGGCTCTTATGCCAACCTGTTTGATGCCCATCCACCGTTTCAAATTGATGGTAATTTTGGTGGAATATCAGGCATGACAGAAATGTTATTACAAAGCCATTTGGGTGATCTGCACTTATTGCCTGCACTACCGGATGCCTGGAACAGTGGTTCGATAAAAGGTTTGAAAGCCAGGGGGAATTTTGAAGTGTCCATCACCTGGGAAGATCATCAGCTCACCGGGGCAACTATTTTCTCCGGATCAGGCGGAGTCTGTAAAATAAGAACTTCAACTCCGGTAAGTGTAATCGGCGTTAATGCTAAAACAGTTAAAGATGCGAATGGGTTCGTAACCATTTTCAATACGGTTCAGGGCGGGTTGTACCAACTAACCGTCATGAAAAAATAACAGCATTCACCGGTCATGTTCGAATAGATTGAATCAAATTTTATTTGGAATATCTTTACCCAAAACAAATACATCATATCAATGAAATCAACCAGGCAATATTTATTTGTATTCATGATACTGCCTGGGTTTTATGCACCTGTCATAAGGATGAGGTAAAGGCCAAGGCAGAATACATGTCTAACAAATTAATGCAGTTTGGATGGCAGTTTGTGGTGGTTGGCTTCTTATGGTCTTACAATAACCCGGTTGGAAGTAAGATCGGAAATCCTTACCAGATGACAGTAAGAATATGTATTTAGCGTTGTTTAATATTAACGAAGCAGCGCATGAGGTTGCAGTTGTTTTTGCCGCTATAAAATTGAAAGGAAGAATTACCGTAAGGGATTTATGGAAGAAAACAAACGCGGGTGAGTTCAGGAAAAAATATGTACAACAAATCAATCCTCAAGGTTTAGTCATGTTGCGGTTAACAATTAAATAAATATCCAATCACTTAACACCACTTCACCATGCATAAAAAAACAAAGTTTTTAATTGCTGTTATGTTGCTTTTTGTCTGCAAATCATACAGTCAGCAACCCAATAACCTGCGGCTCGATTCTTTAGTCCTGGTAAAGCCGGGTGCCACCTTAATACAAGTATCCAATCAGTTCAAATTTACCGAAGGTCCGGCCGTAGATAAAAAAGGAAATATTTATTTTACGGATCAGCCGAATGATAAGATTTGGAAGTATGGAACTAATGGGAAGCTTTCTGTTTTTATGGAAAAATCTGGCCGTGCCAACGGTTTGTACATTGATAAAAAAGGAAGGGTAATTGCCTGTGCGGATGAAAAAAATGAACTGCTGGCTATTTCGAAAAAGCATGAGGTGACGGTGTTGCTGGATGGGTTTGAAGGAAAGAAGCTTAACGGACCTAATGATTTGTGGATTGATAAAAAGGGTGGAATTTATTTTACTGACCCTTATTATCAAAGGGATTATTGGGAGAGAAAAAAGCCGGAGCTAAAAGGGCAGCATGTTTATTATCTCGCCAAAGGAACCAATCAACCGGTGGTTGTTGATAGCCTGCTGGTAAAGCCCAACGGCATTGTGGGATCTGCCGATGGCAATCATTTATTTGTGGCAGATATCCAGGCTAATAAAACCTATCAGTATCAAATTAATGAAGATGGTATGCTTACTAACCGCCAGCTTTTTGTAAACCTGGGTTCGGATGGTATGACCCTTGATGTTCAGGGCAATCTTTACCTTACTGGTAAGGGCGTAACTATCTATGATAAATCGGGCACACGCCTCGGCAATGTTGCTGTTCCTGCCAACTGGACGGGCAATATTTGTTTTGGTGGTAAGAATCGTACAACACTTTTCATCACTGCATCTGAATCGGTTTTTACTTTGCAGATGAATGTGAGTGGAGTAGAATAATAATTTTTATTTTTTCATGCTGTTTTCCCAATGATAAACTTTACCGATGATGAGGCCACCGCATTTATCCGCAAAAAGAACAATACGTATTGCGCCAGCTATGTATTGACTATCTCAATATTGATAAAGAAGGAAATATCCGGAAAGTAAAACCAGTCGGCCTGAAAAGTTTCGTAAAATGGGTTTTACCTCTTTTTATTTAATGGAGCGGCTTTGGTGCAGCATAACGCTATTCATAACTATTACTTACCGTCGGCGCAAACCATCCACTTTATCTATCATTTGGGCTCCAGGATAAAATTTCCATAAAGGCCTTTACTTTTTGCCAGCTCCAAAACTATTCTTCCATATTTTTTAACACAATGCTATCTTCGGTTTTAATATATTGGTGAAGTTTTCAAAACAGCAGGTTGATAAATTGGCTGGTTTGAAAAAAATGAATACGTTTTATGGCCAAAGTGTTTACGATTACAGAGGGTTTGGAAAACCTGGGCGCTTTAAAAACCGGCGGCCAGGGATCAGTTTATAAAGCAAAACGCATTGGTGAAATCATCACTGCGGTAAAAGTGCTGCCTACACCGATTCATTCCGAAACGAATGATGATAAAAACTTCCTCAGTTTTCAGAATGAAGTAGAGAAATTAAAGAAGGTCAATCAGGTACCCAACCCGCACGTGGTTAAAATATTGAACTCCGGCCTAACTGAATCCGGCAACCTGCCTTTCATTGAAATGGAGTATATAGAAGGGCCGGACATGGAAGACTTACTAAAACCTCCCTACGATCCGGTATTTCCAATAAAAGAGATTATTAAAGTAGCCGACCAGTTATCCTATGCCCTGGCGCATTGTCATAAAGTAGATGTAAAGCACGGCGACATAAAAAGCAACAACGTAAAATTCAACGTAAACACCGGCAATTATGTGCTGCTCGATTTTGGATTGGCAATCATGTCTGAAGAACAACGACGCACCAGTATGCGCCAGGCAGGAGCCATTGAATTTATGGCGCCCGAACAAAATGAAGGGCTCATGTATTTTCAGACAGATGTGTACAGCTATGGCGTCATATTGTTTGAATTGTTAACCGGCGCTGTTCCCTTTCCGTTGACCGACAAAGGCGAAACCGCCCGGAACCGGGTAATGATTGCTCACCTGGAAACGCCTGTGCCGGATGTATTGTTTAAAAGACGGCTAATGCTTCCGCAGGCATGGAGCAATGAAAAAAAGGAAAGGGAAATGCAGGTGCCCCAATGGCTCATCAGCACCATAAAAAAATGCCTTGAAAAATCGTACCATGACCGTTTTCAAAATGGAGTGGAATTGCATAAGTATATTGTTCACAATAGTACAATGATAGTTTCCAGCCGGGAAGCCAATGAACTAAATGCAAGTATTTTACAAAGTGAAAATGAGCGGTTGCGTACCTTGCTGATCCAGTACCAGGAAGCTGCAAAGCAAAGAGACTCGGCAGGTTTTAGTCCTCATAAGGTTTTATCGTTGAATGAAGTATTATCTGCCCAGGCAATGGAAGAGAATGCAGCAATACCTGCACCTGAAGCGCCAACCCATCGGGGAGTTTCTATCGCCGGTATTTTTTTGCTGTTACTCTTTTTAATTGGAGCTGCCGCCCTGGCTTATAAATTCAGGAAAAAACTGGGCCTGACCAGGGCGCCTGTAACCAAAACTGTAAAACCGGTTGTGCAAAGGCCGGAGCCACAATATGGGCTATTTAAAGTGCTGGCGCCAAAGGCATATTTTCACAATACACCCGATGAAAATACCAGGCGATCAACGGCTTACATGATTAAGTCAAATGATACCGTAGCAGCGTTAAAGGAAACCAGTGATTTTATTTATACAGAATTTTATAACTCAAAGGGGCAGTTATCCAAAGGCTGGTTGCGCAAAAGAGATTTATTAGGGTTGAATAAATACTCAAACAGTAGCAATTTTTCCCCACCTGAAACCAATGTTGCCAATAGTGCCACTGAAAATGAATTGAGCAGGGCGGTTAAATTTATTGAAAACGAACAATATGGCGAAGCCGTTGGGATATACAGTACACTTGCCAGGCAAGGCATACCCGAGGCAATGTATCAATACGGTGATCTTGCGATGAAAGGCCGTAATGATGAAATCAATTGCATTGAAGGAATAGATTGGCTGAATAAAGCCGCAGCAAAAAATAATACCGCAGCTAAAAGAGCACTGGGCTTTTTTTATACGTTCGCTGGTAACGAATCCATCATCATGGAAAATAATTATTTACCCTGCCCAATTAAAAAAGATTCGATCCGTGGGGCAAAATTTTTGATAGATGCAGTATCTGATGGTGATACCATGGCTATACGGTTCCTGGAGCAAATAAATAAGGCCGGTCAGGGCGTGTTGTGATTGAGGTGGGGGTAAAATGGTAAATAAAGTAAATAGGTAAATAAAGTGACAGGGTAAATAAAGTAAATAGGTAAATAAAGTAAATAGGTAAATAAAGTAAATATGTAAATAAAGTAAAAGGGTAAATAAAGTGACAGGGTAAATAAAGTAACAGGGTAGATAGAGTAAATAGGTAAATGAAGTAAAAGGGTAAATAAAGTGAAAGGGTAAAGAAGAGTGGAAGTCCGTTAACTTTGGAAGTCTGCATGTTGATAAAATAAAATTCTAAGACGTTAAATTTAAAGTGATTTATCATGGCGGATAAAATGGTTAGTACCTTGACGATCAAGTCTGAAGACATAATCCATGATAGCAGTTCGGGCAGCTTAGTGGAATGATTGTTGAATAGTATCTGAAAATGTTTTTTAATGAAATTGAGTTTAATTTTTTCAGCTTCTACTTCCCTGTTAATTTTTATGGCAGTGGGTTTTTCCTGCCAAAGAAATAATAGCAAAGAAGTGGAAGATGCAGTTTATTATTATCCTGCAAAAAATGTGTACTATGATAGCCGTCAATACAAGTATTATTATTCTTTGAATGGCGGTGAATCGTGGGATAGTATGAATTTAAAGGGTGCCGGATTTGGAGCGGCCCTTGGTGCCGGTATAACAATTAATCGTACAGTGGATGATATCTGGATCAATAATGTGCAGGACCGGAAAAAATACAATGGCGTACTTATAAATACGGTAAACAGCAAGACTATGATGATAGCCAAAACTGACAGTATCGTTAATTTAAAACCAGTCAAACCACCAGGTAAAAAATCAACGGTTAACAAAGTGGATAAAATTGAAGAGCCTCCTAAAAAGGGGGTGAAAAAATTTTTCAATAATTTATTTGGTAAAAAAAAGAAACCGGCCTAAGAAGCTGTTTAAATTTAATTGGAGTAACTGAGTCAGAAAGCCGATGATGCCATAAAAAACTGAACTTAAACGGAGCGTCGCCAATGTCGATGCCATAAAAAACTAATGATGGTAAACAAATTAATCATTTTTAAACAG
>JBBQTL010000206.1:0-10331 GCA_038213285.1 Chitinophagales bacterium | reverse complement strand
GCCTTATTCTCGTCCATTGCTTTGATACTAATGCCACAATCAACCGTATTGTGGATGGCGGCCACCTTGCTTTGGGTACTGGATGCTTCTATCAATATTTCGATGGAGCCCTTCCGGGCGTTCGTGGGTGATAAACTGGCGTCATCGCAGCGTACTACAGGCTTTGCAACGCAAACATTTTTTATTGGCCTGGGTGCGGTTATCGCTTCACTTTTACCGTATCTATTTACCAATGTTTTTGGTATTGCCAACACCGCAGCAGCCGGCATCATCCCTCCTTCAGTAAAATATTCTTTTTATATTGGCGGCGTTATATTCTTAAGCTCCGTACTTTGGACGGTGTTTACTACCGACGAATTTCCGCCGGAAAATATCGAAACCTGGGAGCTGGAAAAACTAAAGACCAAGGGCGTTTTTAAAGGCCTTGCAGAAATAGGCAAGGGCATCTTTACCATGCCCAAAACAATGATGCAATTGGCCATCGTACAGTTTTTTACGTGGCTGGCATTTTTCTCCATGTGGATATACACATCACCGGCAATTGCTCAAAATGCCTATGGCACTACAGATACCACTTCCAAAACTTTTCAGGATGCAGGCGATTGGGTGGGGGTGATGTTTATGGTGTATAATGGCATTTCTGCTTTCACTGCATTTCTGCTGCCGATGCTGGCTAAATATATTGGCAGAAAATACACCCATATGATCAGTTTAATAATTGGCGGCATAGGGCTGATATCTATGTTTTATATTCATTCGCCACAAATGTTATTGGTGCCTATGATAGGGGTGGGGCTTGCCTGGTCTTCTACTTTAACGATGCCTTACGCAATACTTGCGGGTGCTTTGCCGTCACACAAGATGGGTTTTTACATGGGGGTGTTCAATTTTTTTATTGTGATACCACAAATATTTGCCGCAGCCATTCTTGGATTTTTTATTAAAAACATCTTTAACGAGCAGAGCATTTATGCGTTGGTAATTGGCGGCATATCAATGATCATTGCAGGGTTGTTAAATGTGATTGTTACGGATAAAGATGATGAAAAAATTATTGCTAAAATTTAAGTGTAATGCCATGAAAAAGTTTTGGATAGGCAACTGCCTGTTGCTGATATGCCTGGGTGTACTTGCGCAGGAAGGTTACAACTGCTATCCCACCCACTGGTGGACTGGTATGAAGTGGAACAAGCTGCAGATTATGATACAGGGAGATAAAATTGCAGATCATTTTCCCATGATAAAAATGGGCCCGGCTGGTGTAAAATTAGCTACGGGGGTTAACCTGGTGAAAATTAACCGGGTTGAAAATCCCAATTATATTTTTCTTGACCTGGTAATTGGCGCAGGCGCAAAACCGGGTAACTTTAATTTCCCGTTTTTGAAAGATATTAATCTTCAGTATGAATTAAAAGCACGTCGTGTTGGGAAGGGAAAAAATTATGCGCAGGGAGTTACCTCCTCCGATTTTATTTACCTCGTGCTACCCGACCGGTTTAGCAACGGCGACCCTGCAAACGACCGGATTGCAGGCATGCGGGACCAGTCGCTTAACAGGGATTCTGTTTTTAATCGCCATGGTGGCGATATACAAGGCATCACCAGCAAGTTGGATTATTTGCAAAACCTTGGAGTTACTACGTTATGGCTTAACCCGGTACTTGAAAATGATATGCCCAACCGGACAGAGCATGGTTATGCATTTACGAATCATTATAAAATTGATCCCCGGCTGGGAGGTGAAAAAGCATACCATGAACTGGTAACTGCCACGCATGCAAAGGGAATGAAAATTATACAGGATGCAGTATACAATCATGTGGGCCTGTACCATCATACAGTGATAGATCCACCCATGAAAGACTGGCTGCATCAATGGCCGAGCTATACCAATACCACTTTCAAAGACCAGGTATTGTTTGACCCATACGCAGCGACGATCGAAAGAAAGAAAATGGCAGACGGTTGGTTTACGAGCCAGATGCCCGATCTTAATCAGAACAATGTGTATGTTGCTAATTTTTTGATACAACATGCCTTGTGGACAGTAGAAGAATTTGGTATTGACGGCTGGAGGATTGATACCTATGCTTACAACGATCTTGAATTTATGAACCGTTGCAACAAGGCATTAACCGATGAGTATCCTAACCTGACTTTGTTTGGTGAAACATGGGTACATGGAGTGATCAATCAAAGCTATTTTGTTCAGAATAATTATAACAGTGGGTTTAAAAGCAATTTGCAGGCGCCTACCGATTTCCAGGCATTATGGGGCATACAGGATGCAATGACAAAAGATTTTGGCTGGACGGATGGGGTGAATAAATTATATACCACAATGGCCCAGGATTTTGTTTATAAAGATCCCATGCGTAATGTGATCTTCCTGGATAACCATGATGTCTCCAGGTTTTACTCTGTTGTAGGCGAAAACATGGATAAGTATAAATCATCGGTAAGCTGGCTCTTTACCTGCAGGGGCATTCCGCAAATATATTATGGCGATGAACTGGCTACCACCGGCGTTACCAGTCCCAATGATGGTTATGTAAGGCTGGATTTCCCTGGCGGCTTCCCGGGCGATACGGCCAATAAATTTGAACTGAGTGGCAGAACGGTTAAGGACCATGAAATTTGGCGCCATGTTCATGCATTAGCCAATTACAGGAAATCATCTTCCGCAATTACAACTGGTAAAATGATGCAGTATGTGCCAGAGGACGGCGTATATGTTTACTTCAGGTACGATGCAAAGCAAACGGTAATGGTGACAATGAATACGGCTAAAACAGACAAGACTATTTCGTTTAATAAATACGAAGAAAGGACCGGGGGCTTTTCACAATACATGGATGTAGTTACCAAAGAAAAAATGCCTTTGAAAGATTTTAGTTTGGGTAGTTATAAAGCGGTGGTGCTGGAGTTGTTGAAATAAAAGCTTGCATTGTTTCTCAGCATTATTTCTCATTAAAAAGAGAATGCTAAAACTATTTAGCAATAATAATTACAACAATGTATTCCAATACAATTGGTTTATCCAGCGTTTGGAATCCTCATCCTGGTCGCTGCCAAAGTCTTTTATTTTTTCATCCAAAATATCTTTTAATTGTTTGGCTGTATAATATTTTTTTGCACTGATGGCTTTAATCGTATTTTCCCTGCCATCATTTAAGGTAAGTTTGGTTGCTATCATCGACATATACAGGCGTGGAATGGTAACACCTAAAATCATTCCCGGTAGCCCGTTAATGGTACAGGGACCACCACTGATCGTTATTTCATCCGTATAAAAAGCAAACACATATACACTGTCTAATATTTTGCCAACCGCTTTGCGGCAATTAAAGCCCGCAATTAAACGGCTCTCATTGGTTAACCTCCATTGAATGGGGGCAATGCTGTCTTTTAAATTTAACAGTGTGCCAAACATGTTTTTCTGAATATTAGTTTGACCGCCAGTAAAATCGTTGTACCATATATTATCATCTTCCCCTCTTCTTAAAAATTCGGGCACTTTTGCTTTTTTTTCATCATAGCGATCAAATTTATATACGCTCTTGTTATCTGCAAAAGTATAATTGTAATAAGCTGTTTTAAAATCAGGCATCAGGTCTTTTAACTGTTCGGCCCAAAAGCTGGTACCCATTGTTTTCTTTACATTAGTGATCACTTCAAACTCAATGTTGCCTTTGCTGACAAATTGCTGGGCATTGGCATTTAAAGCGAAGCAGGCGAAGGCAAGCAGGTAAAAGATTTTGTATTTCATAATGACAATTTTTGTAAATATTATTTTGCAGGTGTAGCCGCAGGTGCCGCTGTTTTGTTTTTAAAATTCCAGGTAAAGCCTACCAGCCAATACCGGCGCAGGCGTTGATTAATTGTTTCGGATAAGGTGTTACTATAAAAATTTCTTTCGATATTGGTATTTTGATTTAAGATATCCCTGATGCTGAACCAGGCAGTAAATTCATCTTTTTTAAATGTGCGCTGCAGCCTGGCATTCCAAAGTTGGTTGTTTAAATTGCTTTGGAACTGCGGAGTCTTTTGTCTTACAAAATGAGTAAAGTCTGTTTTTAAGGACCATACTTTTTTAAAGTAAACGGTGGCGTCAACAGTTGATTCGTTGGTGGTGTATTTAATTACTGTGTTGAATTGCTGGGTGGCGTTGCTGTTGTAACGGATCTGGTTGTTGATATTTATTTCATACTTCTTGTCTTTAAATTTAGAGAGGCTAAATCGAAGGGCTGCACTCAAATTTTTTGTGGTGCTGTTTGCACCGTTTATTATTTCTGTAAAGTGGTTATAGTTGACTTCTGGGCCAAAGTTAACCCGCAGGTCGAGCTTTTTAAGTTTCATCCCGGTGCCCATATAAAAGCTAACATTATAATTGCCGTTGGTGTTTACAGGCTGGCTGATGGTTTTACCGGTGGCGCCATCTATCATGCGGCTGTTGGTAATAGCGTTAGAAGTTTGCGAAAAATTAAGCCCCTGGTACATATAAAAATCTTTCAAAAAATTGTAGCTGTCGTGCGAAAAATTAAAGTTATTGCGGAAGGATGGTTTTAATAAAGGGTTGCCCAGGTACTCGTTAAAAAAATCGGTATTGCCCCTCAATAGTTGCAACTGCTCAATAGCTGGTTGAATGGTGTTGCCATTATAGTTAAATCGAAGGTTATGGTTGCTTTTATAGGCATAATTAAAAGTGGCTGCGGGAAATAAATTAGTATAGCTGCGCAGGTAAGTTTTATTAAATGTTTGATCGGTTAAATTAAATTGGGTGAGGCCAATCCCACCGCCAAAACTGTACTTTATTTTCTTATCATTAAAGCTGATTTTAAAGCCAGGTTTGTTAACGGTGATCTTTTGATCAAACAGGTTGGTAAGCGAATCAACCAACTGGTCGTATTTGCCGGAGGTGGGCGAGTACGAACGTGTGTTCCGATCATTGTTGCCATTGCTTAAAATGGCTTCGTAATTAAGCTCCAGCGAAAACTTTTTAGTCAGTGGCTCCGTGTACACTGCCTTTGCAATTAACTGGGTTGTCCCTTTTTTGTAATCAATTTGCTGGTTAAATTTTTGGCTCCGGGTTATTACCCCGCCTGTATAAATTTCGTTATCTGATTGCAGAAAATTAACGCCGTCCGTGTTGAGTGAATTCCAGTTGGCATTGATAGAAAATGTACGCCTGAGCTTTTTAAATCTATGCTTAAATAAAAGCGATCCGCTGTACACCTGCTTATCTGCATCGGTAGTTAAATTACGAACACTGGTGTTGTTCAACCTGCCCAGATTATTGGTATTTTCTGATGTTCGGTACGATTCGCTTTCTGTATGATAGATACTTGCTTTACCCGTAAATTTTAAGGTATTAAAAGAGTCGATCTTTACTTCGTAGGTGGCATTTAGTTTAAACATTTGTTTATTAACGTGCGCATTTTCTACAGCATTGTCGTTAAAAAAAGAGTCTGCAAGCTGCGTTTGCCGAAAGGTTTTAATGGTATTGCTGTAATCCTGAAAATTGTATTTAGGCGATACCGACAAGGTTTGCTTATCGTTCCATTTATTTGAATACTGTATGCCCACATTATTATTTTTAAAAAAGCCGTTTTCCGTATTTACACGGGGCTCGTCATCCTGGTTGCCCTGCCAGTTAAAATTGAGGTTACCATCCTCATCAGCGCTTACCGAAAAATTGTCATCGCCGCCTCCAAATTTTTCCCTTTCCTCCCAGTTTAATCCATCCTGTCCGGTGTTGCCATTTAAAAAATAGCCGGCCAGTTTACGTTTGCCTTTAAATGCACTTAACAATATGTTGTTATTGTATAAATCGTTCATTTTTTTTTGTAAGCCCCCGGCCAGTTCTGCCTTTCCAAAATAGCCATGCTTGCGGTCATCTTTCAATTTAAGGTTGATCGTTTTTTTTGTTTTGCCATCATCAATTCCTGTAAACTCTGCCTGGTCACTTTTTTTATCATACACCTGTACTTCTTTTACTGCATCTGCCCGCAGATTTTTTACGGCCATACCTGGGTCGTCACCAAAAAATTCTTCTCCATCTACCAATACTTTTTCTACGGTTTCCCCCATCGCTTTTATCTTACCGTCTTTATCAATCTGTATGCCCGGTAATTTTTTCAAAAGCTCTTCTACATTTGCATTGGCGCTCACTTTAAAACTATCCGCGGTGAATATGGTTGTATCTCCTTTTATCCTCATGGCGGTGCCACTCTTTACAATTATCTCCTGTAGTAATTTGGCTTTTGACGTTAAAGCAAGATTGTTGAACTGCATACCTGTTGATGGAATGTTCACATCATCAATCAAATCTGCAAAGTAGGGGTGTGTAACTAGTAAAATATAATTGCCCGGTTTGGTATGACTGATTTCAAAATTGCCTTCCTTTCCGGTACGGGTAAATTTGTACAATACCGAATCACCCGTTGTAAGCAAGGCAACTACGGCATTGCTTACGCCCTTTTTAGTAGCAGTATCAGATACTTTACCGGTTATAGATTGTGCTGATGTAATAAGAGAAGTAAAACAAAGGAAGGTAAAAATTAGAAATGTAAGTTTTATTTTCATCGTAAGTGTTTTGGTAGGGGATGGTTTGGTGATATGTTAAAAGTCTGCAATACTTATTTAATAATCAATTGTTCGATAATAAATTTTCGTTAAACAAATATTAATGTTTGTGTTGAGGCATTCTAACTATTTTCCATCAGCGGCATCTTCCCGTAATTAACCGGCATAGAATTGACGCTCCTTGTAACCACATGTGACTAACATGCCATTATTTTCTCTGATTGAAAATATTTAAAACGGTATATATCAGGTAGAAGTATTCCGGGTGGTTTCCTTATGAACAGGTAGAATACAAATTAATTAAATGACAGTGGTTGAAAAGGAACCAATTCTGCATTGAGTAAACATTCGTCCACGACTTTAAAACCTGGGGCTGTAAGACCAAGTGCATCGAGTTATAACCAACAGTCAAATGCTAATTGATTAACAAGTTTACACTTATTAAAAAGTAGTAAATTTTATGGGGAAATCTGATCTTTACTTTACTATGCATATTCTATTTTCCGGTGTGGGGCATACTGTTCTATTTTGGCTTTTAATTCGGCGGGGCGGTAAGGTTTTAAAATATAGCCATTAAAACCTGCTTCTGCAAGAATGGTATCCATATCTTCCAGTAAAGATGCGGTAAATGCAAGCACCGGTGTATCGCTGTCTGTCTGCCGGATTATTTTTATAGCAGTATATCCATCCATCTCCGGCATTTCAAGGTCCATCAGTATCAAATCAAAATGGTGATACTTCAGTATCTCTAATGCATGTACGCCGTTTCCCGCCTCCTTCACCTGTATTTCCCATTTTTTTAAGAAGCTTTTTAAAATGGTTGCATTAATTTCATTGTCTTCAACAACCAGGATTTTTATGCCCCTGATATCTGTGTCATTTTTACTTTCATTATTTGATTCAATGGCGGTTTTCTCTTTTTTTGCAATTGCGAAGGGGAGCGTAAAATAAAAGCGGGATCCTTTTTCCAATTCACTTTCTACCTCCAGCGTTCCACCGAAAATGGCGACCAGTTTTTCACTAATGGTGAGTCCGAGGCCGGTGCCTCCAAATCTCCTGCTGAGTTCAGCAGCATGCACCTGTGCAAAGCCCTGGAAAATTTCGAGCTGCTTTTCTTTTGGAATTCCAATGCCGGTGTCCTTTACTTCAAACTGAATCGTGATTTGATCTTCCGTTGCATTTTTAATTTTTATGCCTAATGTTACATTTCCCTGCAGGGTAAATTTTAATGCATTTGATAACAGGTTGGAAAGCACCTGGCTCAGTTTTATTTCATCACTTAATAAATTCACATTCTCTAACTGCGGACTATGCTCGATGATCAATTGAAGCTGTTTGTTTTTAAACTGCGTTTCAAATGACCCGGTTAAATTTTCAATGCATTTTTTTAAACTAAATGATTGTTTCTTTAGTTCCAGTTTGCCCGCATCTATTTTACTGAAATCAAGAATATCATTGATGATCCCAAGCATGTGTTCGGAAGAATACAGCAGCACATCTATGTGTTTTTGGATACCGTCTGGCAGGTTGGCTTCAGACTTAATAAGGTTTGAAGTGCCAATGATACCGTTTAAAGGAGTACGTAACTCATGGCTCATACTGCTTAAAAACCTGGCTTTTGCCCTGCTGGCTTTTTCGAGGCTTTCTTTATACACCTGTAATTCTTTTTCCGCATCCTTTGTATGGGTAATATCACGAATGCTGAGTATCTGGTACTTGTTTTCTTCCTTGTAATAAACCACACTTTTTACATAACCATAAAATTTTTTTTTCGAATGGGTGATAAATCCTGCTTCACCATGCCAGCTATCTGGAATATCATCCATCATCAATTCTTTATTGGCGCTATCTTCGGCTAAATAGCGCATCATGATCTGATTGATGTAAAGGTTTTTAAGTTCTGTACCGGCAGGCAATTCAAATAAATGCAACATCCTTTTATTATAATCAATTATTTCCTTCGTTTCCTGGTTGAATACGATGTACGCATCCAGGTAGGATTGAAACAATGCCTGGTGGTAAACCAGCCGGTCGTCTGAATTTTCAATATAGGTTTTTAAGGCAAACAGGTTGTTTACAAGTATCGCCGACATAATAATGGAAGTAACAAAACGGTAGCCCATCAACTGGTTCGCATAAACAGGAATATTTTGATGTGGAAGGTTTATAAAATTTATGATCAGGGCGATTGCAAAAAGAAGTGTAATAATGATAAAATGCCGGAATCTTTTTTTGTTGTTTGTAACAGGTGTTCCAGCAAAATAAATCATGGCAGCCGGGAAATAATAAAACACCGTGCCTTCTGGAAATGAATTCAGCAGGGCCATACCAATCAGGGCAACGGTTGTAATGAAAAATATATTTGGTGGGCTAAAGTATTTGTTTTTTTTATTATGGAGCACAAGAATTGCCGGTACCTGGAGACAGATAATGGCTGATAAAATAATAACATTTGAAATTAAATGATTGTACAATGAATAGAGAATATCAATTCCTGCAAATACCAGTAGAAACACTACTGTCACGATTTTCGAAATTGCATATTTTTTTTTATCACTTTTTAAACTTGCCTGAAGTTTCCCGGGGAAGGAAATTTCTTCAATGGTAGAGTTGGTATTCATGATGGATGTAGGTATAAAAGTGAGGTTAGGCTTATTTAACGAATTAAAAGCCGGTTTATTGAAGGGGGTTGAAAAAAAACAGGTAAGTTTTGATACCTGCACGCGGATTAATAGTGGAGCGGGACGGTAATGGAGCGATAAATTATTTAACAGGGGTACCGTCATCATAGGAAGGTATAGGAGCGGGACGGTAATGGAGCGATAAATTACGCTGTACCACGGTAGTTGTTGCAAATAGTATTAGCTTGGATATGTTGATGAGTGGCGCGGTGCAAGGTTGTTAAGTTATACTGCACAGGTATAAAGCCATGGGTATTCTTTTAAACCCGACAGAAGAATTACTATTAAACTTTAGTGCGTCACAGTTGTACTGAATACACTTTGGCAACTTTAATTGCGTTATAAGTTCTATTTAATCGGTTTTACATGCTGTAGCGTAATGTCAATAAGCTAAGGAATTTTGCCCCGCCTTCAAGCGGGGGCATCGTGTTTATAGAAATATTTGTCAATGATTGGTATTCGGCTCCGTACGTGCCTCGTAAACTATGAGGCACCTACGGAGCCTGTGCATAGAATAATGCTTAACTATAAACACGAAGCTCCCATGAAGCTTAATTAAATGACACTGCACATAAGGACGAGATTTCGTCAGTAGTTTTTAATATGCTTTTACAAAAAATTATATCACGTCCCTACGGGACTTTCGGATAAAAAAAAATTGTATCTCTACCAATATCACGTCCCTACGGGACTTTCGGATAAAAAAAATTGTATCTCTACCAATATCACGTTCCTACGGAACTATATTATCTCTACCAATTTCACGTTCCTACAGAACTATATTATCTCTACCAATATCACGTTCCTACGGAACTATATTATCTCTACCAATTTCACGTTCCTACAGAACTATATTATCTCTACCAATATCACGTTCCTACGGAACTGTATTATCTCTACCAATATCACGTTCCTACGAAACTATATTATCTCTACCAATTTCACGTTCCTACGGAACTATATTATCTCTACCAATTTCACGTTCCTACAGAACTATATTATCTCTACCAATATCACGTTCCTACGGAACTATATTATCTCTACCAATTTCACGTTCCTACAGAA
>JBBQTL010000205.1:0-10367 GCA_038213285.1 Chitinophagales bacterium | reverse complement strand
TCGAAGTTGGGTTAAAGCAAAGGCTAACAACTCAGCACAGCCTTCGCTATTTCCAAAATGAGGGAGGGGTCTACTTTTTAAATAAATAAATAACACAGTAAAATCAATACTTTCAGCCGATAAAGATTCCATTTTTAATTTAAGTGGGTTGATAGTGATTATTTATATGTATTGGAATTGATGTATCACCAGCAACATACCATGCACACAGCCAATACCCACCAAATAGATAACCGGATAGTAAACATACGTTTTGGCAGAAATTTTTGGAGGCTGAGTTGTTGAGCAGACCCTAATCAGGTGAGTAAGAAATAACGCGGCTTCAAAAACGCTTATTAGACCTGCGTTTAACAGAGTGTAAATAATCCAATCCAGGTCACTGTAGTGGACAAATCGAAATTTGATTCGGTTTGTCCACTTTTATTTTCTCTAAATCCCTCTCCCAGGTTAAGTATTAGCTGAATAGCTTCATTGAGCCGGGCAGTTCGATAATTGAATACGTCAAAAACGAGTTTTTCGGAATATATCGAACCAATGAATTCCCGTTTACCTTTATCACCTGCCCTTTCATAAAGTTTATCCAGGTTTGGTAAGGTTATTAACGCTTTATTTAATAATGGCTCCATATTGCTACTCTCTTTAGAAAGTTCCTATAATTTTGATTCAAATCCTGTAATTTTCATTTCCCCTGATTTTATGGAACGATATCCACCAGGTTCAATATCTCCTGATAATAGCAGTTTCCGGGCATTGCTTAGTTCATTATTACCTTTTTCCAACGCACCCTGCACAACCTTGACATCTTTTCTTTGTTCCTTGTTTTCGTATTAAACTCTTCCTGAAGAACCATCTTATACAGCTCCGTCATGCCAGGATTTGGTACAAATATCATGATGCCCAAACTTCCAATCAATAAAATCAATGACCTATTCCCTCACAATTGGAGGTCTTTGCAAGATCAATCTTCTGAAACGAATAACCTCATGGATGGACTTACTTGTATGGTTAGTTTTTTATGCACACCAGGGTCGGTGCCGGTGGTAAAAAGCAGGCTGACAAATAGTTTTGCAGACTGCACTTTTAGGAGTGAAAGAATAATAGACAATGGTCATATAATAATTAAGCAACCATTATTGTATTGGCAAGGTTTATAGAAGTAAACCGGAGCTATTTTTTTATTGAAAATTTGTACACCGAACAAGTTTTATACATCTTTCCAGGTTCTAAAACCGTTGAAGGAAAAGATGGTTGATTGGGAGAATCAGGAAAATGTTGTGTCTCCAAACAAAAGGCTGTTCTGAAATCGTCTTTGCTGCCGCCTTTCATCTTATTCTTACCTTGCATAAAATTGCCGCCATAAAATTGCACTCCCGGTTCCTGTGTCAACACTTCCATAACTATACCGGTTTTATCTCCCATTGCAGTTGCTGCCGGATTTAAGGCGGTTCCTTTTTTGGTATTTAAAACAAAATTATGATCATAGCCTTTTCCGTTTTTAATTTGTTCATCATTTGCATCTACATTAGTGCCAATCATCACTGGTATGCGAAAATCAAATACGGTATTAGCCACAGGTTCTATTTTCCCAGTAGGAATTAATGTGGAATCAACAGGCGTATAACTAACAGCATTTATCATCAACAGGTGATTATTAATGGTGCCGCTTCCCTGTCCGTTCAAATTAAAGAAAGCATGATTGGTAAGGTTTACCACCGTTTTTTTATCTGTCGTTGCTTCGTAATCAATTTTCAGCTCGTTATCATTTGTCAATATATAAATAACTTTTACTCTCAGGTTGCCTGGATAGCCTTCTTCCATATCTTTCGACAAATAAGTAAGGTCTAAAATAGTATCGCCAGTTTGTTTTGCATCCCACACCACATATTGAAAACCTTTTTTGCCACCATGCAAAGTGTTGGGGCCATTGTTGGTTGCCAATGTATATTGCCTGCCATCCAGGGTAAATTTTCCTTTGGCAATGCGGTTACCATATCTGCCAATAGTAGCACCAAAGTAAGGTTCAGTGGATGCCTGGTATTGATGTACAGTATCAAAACCAAGCACCACGTCTGTTAGCTTTCCATTTTTATCAGGCACTAACAAACTTACCAGCCTTGCACCGTAATTGGTAATAGCGGCTTGCATGCCCTTATTATTTTTTAACACATACAAGTCAGTTTTTTTGTCATCCATTGTTTGTTGAAAAGTCGAATTAGAGGGAATCATATGATTGGTTTTGTATTACCGTTTTTTTCTGGTACGGCAGATTGTTCAGTTGCATTGTTACAACCGACTATTACTATCACGGAAGACATTATAAAGAATATTTGAAATCATTCATATTAAAATGGCTAGATTTCTTATTAAATTGTTTATCCTAATGCTGCACGATCAATTGCGGAACAACCTGCAGTACGGGACTTAATTAATTCACTACCGATAATTTTTTATAACACAATAATCAATTGTAACACTAATGTTAATAGGTGAAATACCAATATTTTCTTCTTCGCGTTTTTATAAATTTCTAATCTTGATATTGCGGAACCACCTATTAGTTCCATGATCCTGCAACCCTATCTTTTCTTTTTTATAGATGCCAAAATCAGGAGTATTTTTGAATTTACTACCTGCCATTAATTTCTTCCAAGTGTCAATCCATATCGTAATAGCAATAATATTTTCTTCGTTCAGATAAAGATTAAGTTTGCCTTTAACGCCTTTGATCCCGGCTATGTTCCACTCAAGAGCGGGCTTTATGGTTTCTTTATAGGATGAGATAAGGTCATATAGGTTCTCCAGCCCTGTGCTTGATGACCTTTGCGTCAGGATGCCTGTCGTCATCAATTTCCTGTATTTCCAAACCTGCTATATAGGCCCGTTCCTATTTTGCAGTATCTTCATACATATAAAAAAAATGCCGCTGTTACCACTTGTATCAATTTTCCTATCCAATTTCAATTCAAAGTTGTCGTATTTCTTATCTGGTATTATCTCTCCTGCATCCATTGATGGCCGGCCCTTGTCGTCAGAAGCATCGAGGTAAAGATTTCCGTCAGCTACTTACTATAATATTCCAAAAGGTTAATTACCGTAATGATGCCATCCTTTGGTTGATACACCGTCAAATAAAAGTTGCCAGCCTTCTTTTTTTTCATCTTCTGTTAAGGTATTAATAATGGCGGTAGTAGAAGTTATAGATTAATCTCCCTTTTTTTCTGCACCGCTATTTTTATGATGGCAGGTAAACAGTGCTAAAACCGAACAAGCAATCAACCCACTTTTAAGTTTAAGCACGGGAGGATTTATTTTTTTAATAAAAGAATATATTTAATCATCGTTTCTGCATCAGCCTGAGAAATGGATGGGTGAGCTAACATGGGCACCTGTCCCCATACACCTGTACCACCTTTTATTACTTTCTCCGCCAGCTTTGGTATAATGCCCGGCGCTTCGATGGCATATTTATTGGCAACCTCGCGGTAAGGGGGACCTACTAAAGGTGCGTCTACTTTATGACAAGACAGACAATCGCTTTTTGCAATCAGTGCTAAACCAGCCGCGTAATCGGGATGATCAGCAATAGGGGTTTCATTAGTTTTAGTTTCTTCTTTCGCTGCTTCTTTTGTTAAGGTTTTATTATCGTTGCTGCTGCATGCCACTAATCCACTAAATGCAAAAGCTATAAATACTAGTCGTTTCATGAAATACTTCATTTTAGTTGTGTAAAATTATTTAAGCCAATCCCAGTAAAGAACGATTAAATTCATTATCAGTGGTTACTCCGGCAAAATCGTCAAATGCCTTTTCGGTTACCCGGATGATATGGTTTTGAATAAATGCCGCACCTTCTCTTGCTCCATCTTCCGGATGTTTCAGGCAACACTCCCACTCCATTACAGCCCATCCCTTATAATCATATGCAGACAGCTTGCTGAATATGGATTTAAAATCTACCTGCCCGTCGCCTAAAGAACGGAAACGGCCCGCCCGGTCAATCCAGTTTTGATACCCACCGTATACACCCTGCTTACCCGTTGGATTAAACTCTGCATCTTTTACATGAAACATCTTTATTCGTTCATAATAATGATCGATGTACTCAAGATAATTGAGGCATTGCAAAACAAAATGTGAAGGATCATATAACAAGCAGGCTCTCGGGTGATTGCTTACTTCTTTTAAAAATATTTCGTAAGTTACGCCGTCATGCAAATCCTCGCCAGGATGTATTTCATAACAAAGATCCACGCCATATTTATCAAATTCATTTAATATGGGTAACCAGCGACTGGCTAGTTCTTTAAAACCCGTTTTTACCAAACCAGCAGGGCGTTGCGGCCAGGGATAAACCGTTTGCCATAACAGGGCACCGCTAAAAGTGGCATGAGCATTCAATCCCAGGTTTTGCGAAGCCTTTGCCGCATATTTTAATTGTTGAACAGCCCATGCTGTTCTTGCTTTTGGGTTATTCCGTACATGTTCCGGAGCGAATCCATCAAACAAACTATCATAAGCGGGGTGCACTGCCACCAGTTGCCCTTGCAGGTGCGATGATAATTCGGTTATCTGCAGGCCTGCTTCCTCAATTATTCCTTTCAATTCGTCGGCGTAGGTTTTACTTTCAGCTGCTTTCTGCAAGTCTATACAGCGACTATCCCATGCCGGGAGCTGAACACCGGAAAAACCCATGCTCTTTGCCCACAAGCAAATTGTTTTAAGATTATTAAACGGCGGATGATCTCCTAAGAACTGCGCCAGGAAAATTGCAGGGCCTTTTATTGTAGTCATTAAAAATTAAATATTGATTATTGAATGTTAATTGTTATACTTCAAATGCAGTCCATTTTTTATCTGACCTAGCGGAGGCCACTACACTGTCAATAAATGCCATTCCTCTTATGCCCTCATCAACTTTTGGAAAATCATACATTTCTTTTGTTTGCTCCTCTCCGGATAATTTGCATGAAAGCGTCAATGCGAAATTTCTATAAATATTCCCAAATGCCTCCAGGTATCCTTCAGGATGCCCACCCGGAGTACGGCAGTTGTGTATCGCTGAACTGCTTAAGCGATCCTTATAGTTGCTACCGGCACGTAAAATCTGGGCAGGCTGGTCCAGCCATTTTATCAATAGGGTGTTCGGTTCCTGCTGCGCCCATTCTATACCACCTTTTTCACCATACATACGGATCTTTAATGCATTTTCTTCACCCGCCGCAACCTGCGAAGCCATTAACACTCCCGCTGCGCCATTATCAAATTTCAACAAAACATTTCCATCATCATCCAGCGCACGGCCTGCTACTAAAATATTAAGGTCTGCACACAAATGCGTAATCCTTAATCCTGAAATATACTCTGCAAGATGAGCGGCATGTGTACCAATATCACCCATGCAGCCGCTCTTGCCACTTTTCTTCGGATCCGTTCTCCAGGCAGCCTGGGCATTGCCTTCTCTTTCGGATAATGTGCTCAACCATCCCTGTGGGTATTCTACCCATATTTTTCTAACTTTTCCAAAAGCACCGCCCTGCATCATGGCACGTGCTTGTTTTACCATGGGGTAACCGGAATAGGTATGTGTAAGGCAAAGAACCAAACCTGTTTCTTCCACTTTTTTCTTTAACTGTTTTGCTTCGTCGAGTGTAAAAGCAATTGGTTTTTCAATCACTACATTAAAACCTTTATCCAGTGCCGCCATAGCCGGCCCAAAGTGTGCAAAATTTGGAGTAACGATTGTTACGAAATCAATCCGTTTATCAACAGGTTGGGCGGCTTCTTTCGCTATCATTTCTTCATACGTAAGGTATATTCTGTCTTCCTCAAGAAATAAAGATTTACCGGAATCTTTTGCAATTTCCGGATGGATGCTGAGTGCACCGCATACAAGCTCGATTTGCCCGTCCATGTTAGCAGCAATACGGTGAATTGCGCCAATGAAAGCGTCTTTGCCTCCGCCAATCATGCCCATTCGAAGTTTTCGAGTTAACATTGCTTGTTATTTTGTAATGAAATAATTTTTAATCTTTATGAATCACCCAAACAGTGTTTTACAATAAATAAGCAGTGTTTTAAAAGATTTTAAATTACATAAGGCGAATTATATAGCTGCCCGTTAAAGTTAGAACGCCCACGAATGCAAAATATCATCATCTTAACTGTTTATTTTCTTCGATTATCAATTTTGAAGAATTTAGAAGTGTCTGGTAAGAATATGTATTATTTCCTGCTTGTACGTATTCACTTGTATGGGCTAAATGGAAGTAGATCGCATAGATGGTATTGATCAAGCCCCCGTTCAGGTAAACGATGTGTTTTGACGCTATAAATTACCAGTAGACTTCGTACTTTTTCCATCCATTCAAAAGTTTCCTTAATGCTCTTTTTTTCTTTTAAAGCATAGACTATATTTTAACTAACCTCTTACCCAGGTACTTCTTCCCCCATTTTTTTTATCCATGATTAGGACTATACCATGCATTATTAATCTTTCTTAGCCAGAGACTAATGCTTACCAAATTTTCATTGAACCCTGGACTTTGCATTTTAACATCGCTTCTAACCACCTTTTAGGATGAATGGTTATATCCTATCGCTGGGAACAGCATTCCAAACCATTTAGCTGTTTTCTGCCTTAATGTTTTTTAATTTAGAAATATTTTCAATCACCAACTGAGGGTCATTATGAACGATACCCATCATTACCTTAATCATTACATCAGGCCTGCTATGCTGAATAATATTTCTGCCGTAAACAATGCCAGCTGCGCCCTGCTGTATTAATTGTTTTGTACGATAAATGATTTCTTCATCGCTTGATTTACTCCCCCCTCTCACTAAAACGGGTGTTATTCCGGCTATTTCAATTACACGGTGATATTCGGCAATATCATTTGTTGGATCAGCCTTAATAATATCAGCTCCTAATTCTACTGCCTGTCGCACCAATGGCAATATTTTTTTGATATCCCCATCCACCATGTACCCACCCTTTTCATTATTGGGTCTAAACACAAGTGGTTCAATCATTACAGGCATTCCATAATAATCTGATTGCGGCTTTATCTTTAAAATATTATCTATACATTGGGCAGTTACTTCAGGCGCCCCGGGAATTGAAAATAAATTAATGCAAACACAGGCAGCATCGGCCCTTACTGCCTGTAGTACGGGCTCATCAATCATTTTGCTAAAACTCACTGACGATAAAGAAGCGCCATATACATTGGCTACATCGGCACGCAAAACCAGCGCGGGTTTATTTTTCCCTTTTATTGACTGCAAATGTTTAGCCTGGCCTGTTGTTAACTGTATAGCATCAGGCGCCGCCTGAACCAGTATGTCAATAGCAGATTGTATATCTTCAATCCCTTTCAAAAAATCATACTCATTAAAAAATCCGTGGTCAATAGCAACATCAAAGCATCTTCCCGAGGTAGCATTGAAAAGCCTGTTTAATCTGTAAGGTTTCATTATTTAACTTTTGAATGGATTATATGGCATCGTAAGTTACCATGGGTTTGTTTTTTTAAACACTATGGCCTAACAAAATTCTTATTACCTGTAGCTTACAAAAACTACTATATTCACCAATCACGCCACCATATATACATGGTTTACTAAAATCGAAGAATTTTTAAGTAAAATAGTATATTGCGTAAAAGAAATGTATTATTATGCAGCCCAAGCTGGAAAAAATACTCCTTACACTTGCCTCGTCAATTGCCGTAAAGAGGGAAACGGTTCCCTACCTCGATTATCCCTGGCATTATCATCCGGAATATGAAATCGTTTACCATGAAAAGAGTTTTGGATTGCGGTTTATTGGAAACCATATTGGCAATTTCAGCGATGGCGACCTGATGTTTCTTGGTGCCAACCTGCCGCATGTATGGAAAAACGACAAAGAATTTCACCAGGACCGCAACGATCTTTTTGTTGATGTATATGTAATCCATTTCCTGGAAAATGCCCTTACCCAGGGTTTTTTTGACCTGCCTGAAATGGCGCATATAAAAAAATTATTCGCATTAGGTACGCAAGGTTTATTAATTAAAGGAAAAGACCATCAAAAAATAGCGACATTAGTAAAAGATGTGGTGAATGCAGAAGGAATTGAAAGGCTTTTCTTGTTTTTGAAAACACTGGATGCAATGGCCCGTACAAAAGACTATGAATTATTATCCGGCCCCGGCTATGTCAATTCCATGAAGGCACCCGGCACAGAACGCATTAACACCATTATGAACTTTGTTACGGATCATTATGCCGAAGAAATCAATATAGAAGAAGTGGCTGCGCTGGCCAACCTTTCGATTTCCTCCTTTTGCCGTTATTTTAAAAACCGAACTAACAAAACTTTTTCACAATTTTTAAATGAAATACGGATATTAAATGCCTGCAAGTATCTGATTAATACAGATGAGACCATTTCTCAAATTTGCTATGGCAACGGTTATAATAATATCTCACATTTTAACCGTCAGTTTAAGATTAAAACCGGTTTAACTGCTAAGGAATATAAAAAGAAACATGCTGCAACTTAGCAGCTCCAAAAATGATTTATTTGTTAACCAGCTTTGGTTTTTCATGGCAGCGACATTGGCGACGCTCCATTCAACATTTGTAAAAATGGCATCTTCGAGATCATAATAAAATCTTTAAAACTGAACTTAATCAGATTTTAGGTTGTTGTCTTATTTGCGTTTTTTTGTGCCTGACCTTTTTTTTTCCAGAATTTAGAAATTTCTTCCAGGCTTTTACCCCTTGTTTCCGGTAATAGTTTCCATACAAATATTGCTGTAATAATACATACAGCTGCATACAAAGCAAAAATTCCAAATTCAGAGCCAAACATTTTTTCTGAAAGACTGGAAAGAAAAGGGAAGGCCTGGTTGACCATTACAGTAGAAGTCCAAAGAACTACAGAAGCCACCGACATAGCCTTGCCCCTGAGCCTTGTGGGAAAAATTTCTGCCATAATTAGCCATGTCAATGGAGCCAGGCTTATACTATAAGCGCCGATTGATATAAACATCATAAACAACAGCAGAATGGGGTTCATCTGGAAATAAAAAAATAAACTGGTACAAATCATCCCCACCGCCATTATCAGCGATCCTATAATTAGCAGGGTTCTTCTGCCCGTGCGCTCCACCAGCCAAAGCGCAAAGGCCGTACATATAACCAGCCAGCCATCAAGGATGGCAGATTGTAAAATTGCATCTGAGGCATCAGCAAAACCGGCTTTTTGAAAAATTAATGGCGCATATAGCAGCAGAGGCTGGGCACCACTCCATTGCTGAAAAAAAGCAAGGCTTACGGCTATAAATAAGGCCATGCGAATACCTTTTTGAAATAATTCGGAGAATTTTCCGGTTTCCGTTGCTAGAGCGTTTTCAATCTCTTCCATTTCCTTTTTTGCAACCGACTCCCCGTTAATGTGCTGCAGAATTTGCAAAGCTGATGATTTTTTTTGTTTTTTGATGAGCCACCTGGGGCTTTCCGGTATAAAAAATAATCCGGCTACGAAAAGCAAAATAGGAAGCCCCTCCGAAGCAAACATCCAGCGCCAATGATGACCAAAAGAAAGAAAATAGGAAACTATTACCGCACACAGTAATCCAATACAAATAGCGAACTGGTTAATGGTTACTAATTTCCCCCTGATGGATGGCGGGGCAATCTCGGCAATATACATTGGCGAAACAATGGAAGCCAGACCAATTCCAATGCCACCAACGAGTCTAAAAGCATTGAATACCACAAGATCTTGCGCCACTGCCGTAAAAATTGCTGACAAACCAAATAAAACTGCTGAAAAAAACAACGTTTTTTTGCGTCCAAAAAAATCGCTTAGGCTTCCTCCAATTAATGCACCAACTATGCATCCAATCTGGGCGCTACTCATTATAAACCCTAGTTCTGAACCGGTGAGATCAAACTCATCTTTCATAAATATTACCGCTCCAGATATAATTGAAATATCATAGCCAAATAAAAAGCCACCCACCGCCGCCACTAATGAAATAAGGTAGACATAAGAATTCTTTTTTTGCAAAGCATCGTTTGTTGTTACTATCATAAATGGTTTTTATGTTTTTCTAAATCTTTCAAGCGAAGGGTAAATCAATTCATAGCGTTGAATTTGTTTTTCATAACCTTTCCGCACCTGGTAATCAGGCAGCATTTTTTCTTGAACCTGCACTGTTTTTTTTACTGCATCCTCCGCATTTTCATATACGCCTGTTGCGATTCCGGCCAGTAAGGCCGCACCCAAACAAACAGCTTCTGTATTCTTCAAGGTGATGATAGGCTTACCGGTTATATCAGCTCTCAATTGAATAGTAAATGCAGAGCCTGCA
>JBBQTL010000204.1:0-10423 GCA_038213285.1 Chitinophagales bacterium | reverse complement strand
CCTTCACTTACCGGGCTTTTACCATACCAGGCAATACCGGCATAGTCGTTTTTTAATTCAGAAAACCACCAATAAGTAAGATGTTTATCGCTGATGATATATTGTGGCTGTTTACTGCCATCTTCAAACTCAAAAAACAGGACACCCACTACACCTTCGGAGGCAGGTTTAGAAGCGGTATGCAACAGGTAAATACAAGCGGCTGTTTCATTAACCGGGATCTCTATAGCAGCAGGCAACCCCTCTCTATTAGCAACAGCCAGAACTGCTTTACGATTATTTTTTTCAGGATCAATTACGTTGAAGCGGATGTCGGCAAACAGTTGACTACCCGTTGGCAGATTACGCAAATCGTCGCCAGATCTGTTGGTAAACATCCAGGGCTTTGATTCGGAACTGCCTTTATCCCAAAAATCCATATTAGCCAATGGCACTAAGTTCAATGGCTTGTAGGTAGGCTTGGGAGGTGGGGGCAATAAAGAACCCGTGTAGGCAAAATAAACTTTGTTGTCGTACTTCTTACCCAGTTCAAATAATCGGTTTAAAATATCAACGCCATATTTTTCGTAACCGTTCTCAAAAGCCCCCCTTGCCAGTTCGCCGGGTACATGGCCTCCCACTCCTCCATTCATATATTGCCAAATATCCTGGTGGCTGCCAAATCCTTTTTGAAACGGTGGGTAAATAGCATACCATTCTCCGGGAGAACCTACAGGTAAATTGTTTTTAAGATTAAGGTAAGTTTCTATAATGGCCTTGCTTTGAGTTGTACTAATATTCCGGTTTAAAGAATAAGCATTGGATTGTGCAATTTGCGACTTTTCATCTACTCCTAACTTTCTTATTACGGTACTATCTTCATCAATAAAATGTGCGAAAAAATGACCGTTCCATGCCAGTTTATTCAGTCGCTCTTTAATTTGATCGCCCCGCTTGCGGTAAATGGTGGCAGCCATCGTATCACCGCTATAGTCAAGCATTTCAGCTAATTGGTAACAGGCTGTTATATACCCGGTATTGTCTCCAAAAAATACACCAAATTTGGATTTATCTTTATCGATTATCATTCCGCTACTCATGCCAATATCAGGCGTATATTCATCCTCTACACCAAAGTCCCAGCTATCGATCGTGTACACTCTTTTAAGCAACTGAAAACGATTGCTCCACCGGGCAGGATCGTTGATGGTATAGTTTAAAGCTTTTGATGCAGCGGTTAAATGTTGCTTCATCCATTCATCCTTGGCTGCTGCTTTCCAGCAATCGTAGATGGTATTCACAAAAAGGTATTCAGGATGATTTTCGGTGGGTTGCCTTACAAATATTTTATCGCCGATTATTTTACTGTAGCCATATTTTTTATCTCTTGTTAAAAAATAATCTGCGTTGCGCTGGTACTGTATAAAGCTATATATCATACCATCTTCCCGTTGTGCCTGGCGCATGATATCTGCCAAATCTTTACCAGCCGGGCTAAAATATTGCATGCCCTTCATGGTATGGTAATTATCCAGCACCCACGGCACAAAAACATGGTATTGATTGCCATTCCATTTTATTGAAAATGCTCCATCCCCTTCTCCATCCTTGTTCATTCCGTTGTAATACATGTCAAACATCTGTTTGTAATAGCCTCCATCATCAATGGTAGTAATTGCATTTACAGTAAATGTTTTTATTACCTGTTGTTTCCCACTTGCGTCTGTTATAATAATGCTATGCCTACCCAATGCCCCGGCAACAGTGAATGTATTTAGAGGTTTTAGTGAAGCACTTGCATACATTTTTCCGTTGGCATCCAATACCTGGAATGATTTGCCGGCAACGCCAGTAAAAGTCAATTGATCCAAAGGTTTGGCAGTGGTAATGCTATTGTTTGAATTAAGTAACTGCAAAGCGGGCATTTTGCTATCCGCAACAAAAACCGGTTGGGATTTAAGTTGGCAAAAACTTAAAGCAACTATAAAAGTTGACACGATTATAAGCAAGCGTTTTTTCATAATAACAGCCGGATGATTCTAATTTTTGAATAAAATACCATTGTTATCCGACTAAATGGCTAAAACCCTCACCCAGCATGTATAACCTCACCCCAACCCCTCTCCAAAGGAGAGGGGCTAGAACCCTTAATGGGAAAGGCTTTTAGCAAAAAAAGCCATTTTTACCCGGACAATAATGTTAAAATACAATAAGATATTTGTCTATCCATACTGTACTATGCAGAGATGTATCAATTAACAACAGATTGCTCATCCGCTACAATTAGCAGCCGGTAATTTGTTATAAAACAGGATGTACAATAGAGTATTATAGTTCTCTCGCTACCTCCTTATCAAAAGACCAAACCCATTTTAAATCTCAATACTTAAAACAGCATGCGAATGTTAACGCTGTTAAAGGAACGTAGTGGTAAGAGTTAAACACTTAACTGCAATTATTCTATTAGTGATGGGTATTCGATTTGCCAACACCCAGGCTTAAACAAAAAAGGCTCTACAGATGAGAACCTTTTTTTGCTTATTAACGACTTCTGTTACTGTGTTGTTTTATTAAAATACAAAAAAGTCAATAGCCTATGTTTTGTATTATGTTAGAGTTTACGTCGATTTCACTACTAGGGATTGGGAAATTTAAATGTTGAGGAAATTGAAATGAAACCGTACCGAGATTAGAATTAAAAAAGCTGTTGTTTAAAGTGATAACCCCCTGCAGGGCCCATCTGCGTACATCAAACCATCTTTGTCCTTCTCCTGCCAACTCTCTTAGTCTTTCATCCATTATCCATTGCATAATCGTGGTTTTATTTGTTTCAGTTAAAGAAAAAGCCGCCGGGTTAGGACCAGCACCCATTGCCCTTGCCCTGGCCCGAACCTGATTGATAAAACCAATGGCATTTGAAGTTGCACCCCCTGATTGCAATACAGCTTCCGCTTTCAATAACAATACATCTGAATACCGTAAGATGCGGTAATTATTAATGGATGCAACATTGGACTGAGAAAATTTATCCCTTTTAGCATATTTTAGTACTGTTCTGTCGCCGGGTACAAACGACCCTGCTACACGTGGATCATCGGCATTAAATGCAGCCACCACCTTTGGCGTTACAAAATAGCGTGACCGGCCCTGGGTACCATTACCACAATTGCAATAGAACGCCCAATAAATCGATAAAGCACCCACTGCATTGTCAAAGTCGTTATCCAGCCATACATTATCAAATCCAAAAGCCTGAGAAGCTTGAAATTCAAATAACGACTCCGAATTATTTTCTGTATCCCATGCAAAGTTATCATCGAAATTAGTAACCAGTTGCGCACCGGAAATTTTATCAAACGCTGTAATGGCACCTGTATAGTCAGCGGCAGTTTTGTTAGCAGAAGCTCTAAAAACCAAGGCTTTGCCAAGCATCCCATTTGCCGAATTAGCTGTAACCCTTCCCCGGTTGGCAGCATCCCAGGTGGGAGGTAATAAAGTGGCAGCCTCAGTAAAATCTTTTATTGCCTGATCTAATAATTGGGTACCAGTAGTACCGGGAGGCGTAAATTCATCTGAGCTTAAAACACGTTTAATAACTAATGGAGAAGTGCCAAAAAAATTCCATAAGTTGTAATATGCGTAACCTCTTAAAAAAAGGGCTTCACCTTTATGATATTTACTAAGATTAGGTGTTTTATATATCCCTGGAGCAACCTCATCTACTTTTTGGATGAGGAGGATAGCCCTGTTGATAAGCTGATACAACCGGGAATATAAATAATTAAGCCTTCCACTCGATGGTTGTAGATTGCTGAATATTTCAAATTCTTCATTACTCTGATTAGTGGTTATATCATCGCCAGGTAGTAAAAATGGAGTAATGGTAGAATTTCCAGGGCCTCCGTTAAACCAGAATAAATCGGTAAGTTTTGCATAAATCCCTAATGTTGTTCTGGTAAAATCATCTTCGGTAAGAAAATAAGATTGCTCAGTCGGACCGCGGGGCAAAAGATCGACATTGGATTTTTTGCAGCTATTAATTAGGGTACTACTTGTAACAACCAGTAATATTAATGAGGATTTAAAAATTAATGTTTTCATTATTAAAAGTTTTTTTTAAATTAAAAGGTTGCATTGATACCGAATAAAAATTGACGGGTGAGGGGCACGCCATTAGTTTCAGGGTCGAGACCAGTCCATTCTGTTACGGTAAACAAATTTACGCCGCTTACGTATAACCTGAAATTTTGAACCACTCCTGTTTTACTTAACTTTGATTTTGGTACAGTATACCCAATCTGCAGATTTCTAAGCCTTAAATAGCTTGCATTTTCAACATACCTGCTTGAAAACCGGTTGGTTGAAGCTGGATCGTTAAATACAGCACGGGGGATTGTTTTTGAGGGATTGGATGTTGTCCAGCGGTTAAGTGTTGTTGACAACTGGTTTGCGAGGCCTCCCATGCCTTCTAATCCCGACCTTACACCGTTATATTTTTGTACATCGCCAACACCCTGAAAGAAAACACTAATATCAAAACCCTTGTAATCTGCGCCTAAATTAAATCCATAATAAAAACCAGGGATTGTTTTGCCCAAAAAGGTACGGTCATTGTTGTTTACAATACTGTCGGGGGTTGTGTTAAACCTTTCTTTCGAATTTTTAGGGTTACCATATACATCCCGGAAGTACATATCGCCGGGTTTATAGGTATATCCAGCCGTGGCATTTGTTCTGTTTTGGCCAATATTTCCATCTGCATATACCGCCCTCCATGCATCAATTTCGGCCTGGCTTTGAAAGATACCACCTACCTGGTATCCCCATAAATAGAACATAGAGTACCCTTCTTCTATCCTGCCCCCTTCTCCTCCAATCGGCGTTCCCCTGTTAAGCTTTACCACCCTGTTTTTAACTGTAGTAAAATTACCCGAAACATTAAAGTTAACCGGCCCCAGCTTATTATTGTATCCAAGCTGCAGTTCAATACCAGAATTTTTAACCTGGGCTATATTTAAATCTGCATTGTTTTGAATACCCGTATTTGGCGGCAGGGATACACTTTGAATAATATCAAAAGTGGTCTTATCGTAATACTCTGCAGTAAACGATACATGATTGTTGAACAATTGAGCATCGAATCCAGCACTAATAGTTCTTAATTTCTCCCAGGTTAAAGTAGTATTCGCAAAATCAGGAAGGCGTGTAGCCTGAAATTGGGTACCAGTACCATTGCCATTTCCTGATCCCAAAGGATAATCAGGGGTGAAATTAACCCCGGAAAGAAATTTATAATAACCCGCTGAATTAACATTTCCAAGTCTTCCCCACCCACCTCGTAATTTCAAGTCGTTGATAAAAGTAGTTTTAGGAAAGAATTTTTCAGCACTTAGCCGCCAAGCCACCGCAAAGGACGGAAATTTATCTTTTTTAAATCCGGGAGCCAGTTTGGAAGATTCATCCTGCCGGAGTGATACATCTACATAATATTTATCCTTGAATTTATAACTAAGTCTTCCAAAATACCCTAACAACGCATCCTCCTGCAAAACCCCTGCAAAACCCTGGGTAAATGGTGGCTGGTTCCCTATACCTCTGTACAGCGGATCGGTAAAATTAACCCGCCCGCTTAAATCACTCACCACCCATTTGCCAAACTGGTCCGAACCGCCCAGGAGTATGTCAATATTATGATTGCCAAAAAAAGTATGATTATAATTTAACGTTACTTCTTTATTAATATTTGTGGTTGTTGAACCTCTTTCACCATAAGTACCCTTTGCCTGTCCATTCTGATTAGCATACGGGTTACCAGCAGTTTGCGAAAATCTCCATTGCTCTAAATCTGTCCATGATTTCCGCTCGTTATTGTACCAATCAATCCCAAGAGAGCCCCTTAACCTCAAACCGGGTATAGGTTCAATTTGCAGGTACGCATTGCCCAAGGCTCTCAGCAAATCATACCGGTTGTCGGTTAATGCATGAAAAGCAAAAGGGTTGAAACGGCTATTATCGCCCCAAAGTAACCTGGGGTCACCGGGTGCAAAATTAAATGCAGGACCCGCATCCAGTAAAGATGGATCAAAATTGGGGTTAGGTACAAAACTACCGCTGGCAACCGGTGCAAATCCTGTAGGGTCTGTAGAAGAAAAAATTGGCTGAAAGGGGATAGACGAGGCCATAGTTGGCAAATCGGATGCTGTATTTACTAATGCCGACTGTTGAACTAACCTCATAGTTATACCGGTTGAAATAATCTTTCCAATACGTGAATCAATATTGGCGACAACTGAATAACGGGTTAAATTATTTGCTTTTAAAGGGCTTTCCTGCTTAGCGTAACCAGCACCCAAATAATAAGAAGTGGCAGCAGCGTTTCCTCCACTAAGCCTAACATTCACATCCTGCATTACTGCGTCTTTATTTAGTAATTCATTTTGCCAGCCAGAAGTGGCGTTGTTACCACCGTATAGGGGATTGGCGGCATTGTAGCGGGGGCCAAATTTTTGTTCAAAGGTTGTGTTTGCATCAGGGTTTGCATTGTAGGCTTCTTTAACCTGCGCATAATATTGTTGTGTATTTAAAACAGAAAATGTTTTCTTAATGTTTTGTATACCAAAAGAGGAAGCAATTTCTACTTTCGGGCGTTCGGATTTCCCTCTTTTAGTAGTAATTAAAATTACCCCATTTGAAGCCCTAACACCATATATCGCTGCGGATGATGCATCTTTTAATACCGAAATTGATTCAATATCCTGCGGATTAATCATAGAGAAAATATTTATTGGGGAACGTATATCCCCGATACCCCCACTAGTTACACCTGAACCCCCTTCATAGAGCGGTACCCCATCTATAACATATAATGGCTCCGCATTACCAAAAGTGTTCACACCTCTTATTCGTACAGTTGCCCCTTGCCTGCGGATCGCCACCACCCGAACTAACAAAAACACCCGCTGTCCTGCCTTGCAAAGCAAGCTCGGGTGAGAGAGCCGTAATCTTTTCAATATCTTTTGAGGTAACAGTTGAAATTGCCCCCGTTACATCTTTTTTCTTTCTGCTTCCGAAGCCTATCACCACTACCTCATCCATACTTTTGGCAGTACTGCTTAGTAAAACATTTTTAATACCGGATTTCGAAACCACTATCTCTTCCGGTGCATTGCTGAGATAGGAAAATACCAACACGGCACCAGCAGGCACTGTAATTGCATAGTTGCCTTTTTCGTCCGTAATCACTCCAATGGTGGCTTTTCCTCTTACAGTTACGCTTACACCAGGCAAAGGCATTTTCGTATCCGGGTCGGATACTTTACCAGATACCGTAACGTTGGTTTGTGCAAAAGAAAAAGTGTTGGCAAACGCTGATATTAATAATACCAGCAAAAATTTGAGGCGGCATGGGTAATGCCGTGAGTTTTGGCTCATCTTCATAAACAATCGTTTTTGGGTTAGTTTTTTGTTACAATTAGTAAAAAAAATTCTTTATCTTGTTAAGGATAATGTAAACGTAATTAATATCTTTTTGCTTACTATACTGCACCGTGCTGTTTTAAAAAATATTTATAAATAAGTTTGAAAAGCAGGAACTAATAAAATAAAAGTACACTGCTGAAATAAACTATAAAACTTTTTAAACAGCATTTCAATTTCCAAAATTGCGATATGCCAACACTGCTGATGAAAGATTTTTTCAAGATTAATACTGACAAAAAAACGCCTAAATACATCCAGATTGTAGAGGCGGTTACCAATGCTATAAAGCAGGGGAAATTAAAAAAAGGAGACCCTGTTTTTTCTATCAATGATTTGAGCGATGAGTTTTTACTGTCAAGAGATACAGTGCAAAAAGCTTACAACCTGCTCCGCAAAAAAGGCATAATAACTGCGGTGAAAGGAAAGGGGTTTTATATTAACAGAACAGATATTACCACCCCATTCAGGATATTATTGCTGTTTAATAAAATCAGCAATTACAAAAAACTGATTTATAATGCCTTTGTAGAAACAATGGGGGACAAAGCGGTGGTAGATTTAAAAATACACCACAGCAGCATACGTCTGCTGGAAACTTTGCTACAGGAAAATATGGATGAGTACGACTACTTTGTACTGATGCCCCACTTTTATACTGATGCCGATGAAATATATTCCATCATCAAAAAAATCCCTGCGGAGCAATTAATCATACTGGATAAAGACCTGCCGCATACTTATTCTAAATATGCCGGTGTGTACCAGGATTTTAAAAATGATATTTATAACGCTTTAGAAAACGGGCTGGATTTGATCCGCAAGTACAACAAACTCATATTGGTATTTCCAAAAATAATACCTTATCCAAGAGAAATCATTACAGGCTTTAGATGCTTTTGTAATAGTCACAACCTGGCATATAATATCATTACTGAAATTGAGGAAGAAACTGTTATCAACAAAAAAGAAGCCTACATAGTAATTGAAGAAGCTGACCTTGTAACCCTGATAAAAAACTGCCAGACAAAAAAGTTAACAATCGGAAAAGACATTGGTATTATCTCCTACAATGAAACCCTGCTAAAAGAAATATTGCTGGAGGGTATTACCGTTCTCTCGACCGACCATCACCTGATGGGGGAAACTGCCGCCCAATTAATTTTAGAAAACAGGAAAGAAAAAATAAAAAATCCATTTACATTTATCAGGCGCAAGTCGTTGTAGCGCCTGGCTTGAAAAATGATACTTTATTGTACAACGAGTTACCAATTACCGCACAAAAGCCGCCGCCACACCGCCATCCACATTTATCACATTACCTGTACTCTTTGACAAATAACCACCAACCAAAACAAATACTGCATTGGCAATATCTGCCGGCAAAATGGTTTCGTTCAGCAATGTTCGCTTTGCATAATAGGCCGGCAATTCTTCTACACTAATGCCGTAGGCCACAGCCCTGCCTTTGGCCCAGCCGCCTTCCCAAATATTGCTGCCTTGTATTACTGCATCCGGATTTACAACATTTACCCTTATTTTATCTGCACCCACTTCGGCAGCCATCAGCCTGCTCATGTGCAATTGTGCCGCTTTAGCCGTGCCATACGCTGTATTGTTGGGACCGCTAACCAGTGCATTTTTACTTACAATATTTACAATGTCGCCATCCATTGCCTGCTGCCGCATTATTTGCAACGCTGCTTTAGAAACACTAAACTGACCTTTTACTAAAATAGCCTGCAGCAATTCCCACTCTTCCATTGTGGTATCAGCAATTGTTTTTGAAATCGAGATACCTGCATTGTTTACCACAATATCAATACCACCAAAAGCCAATATGGTTTTTTGATAGCCCTGCGTAATTTCTTCCTCCTTTGTTACATCCATCAATATATGGGTACTATTATCTTTTCCAAACTTTTTAATAAAATCTTTCGCTGCTGCTGCAAGTCTTTCTTCATGAATATCGGTTAACACAATACAAGCACCTTCTGCTGCCAGTTTTTCTGCGGTGGCTTTACCTATACCTCCACCGCTGCCGGTAATGATGGCAATTTTACCACTCAATGGTTTTGGCTTTGGCATACGCTGCAACTTAGCTTCTTCAAGCAGCCAATACTCAATATTAAATGCCTCCTGCAATGGAAGGGATACATATTCGCTTACTGCCTCCGCACCTTTCATTACATTGATCGCATTAATGTAAAACTCGGCAGCTATCCTTGCATTGGCTTTGTCTTTTGCAAATGAAAACATGCCCACACCCGGATACAAAATTATCACCGGGTTAGCATCCCGTATGGCAGGGCTATCTGTATGTTTGTGATTATAGTAATAGTTTGCATATAATTTTCTATAGGCTTCAAACGCAGGTGCAATTTTTTCTTTTACGCTTGCTGTATCACTTAAATTTTCCTCTGCCGAAAGTGGTAATACCAGCGGTGAAATCTTGGTTCTTAAAAAATGATCGGGGCAACTTGTACCCATTGCTGCCAGGCGCTCTGCATCCTGGCTGTTTATAAATTCAAGTACCTTTTCATCATCTGTAAAATGACCAATCATACGGGTTTGATTGCTGCAAAAACCACGGAGAACGGGAGCCAATAAAACTGCCTGCTTTTTTCTATCAGCAGCCGTGGCAGATGCAATTTTATTTCCACCAAAAACGGGTTTAAGTTTACCGATATTTTCTTCCAGGTAGCTGGCATATTTTTCAATTACATCCAGTGTGTTAATGTAGCTCTCATAAGCTGTATCGCCCCAGGTAAATAAGCCATGCCCACCCAGCATAATGCCCTTAATACCTGGGTTTTCCTGCAGGCATTGTTGCAATTTTAATCCTAAATCAAACCCGGGGCGTTGCCAATCCACCCATCCAATTTTACCATCAAATAGCTCATCATTTATTTTTTTTCCATCCTTACAGGCTGCAATAGCAATAGCAGCATCAGGATGCAAATGGTCT
>JBBQTL010000203.1:0-10444 GCA_038213285.1 Chitinophagales bacterium | reverse complement strand
TAATTTACTATCAAAGTTGAAACGGAAGCTGATCCATTCTTTCCACAATAATAAAAATGTAGTGGCACTGCCGGCGAGATTACCAATTAAATAATAGCCAATACCAATGGTAGGATCGTATAATAATAGCCAAAGGCTGCCCGGGTTTTTCATGGCCAGTTGCGGACAAACACCAATAAAAAAAATCACTACCAATACATTTACAACAATACCGGATATGCGCACAAAAGCGTATTTGCGGGGCCTGCCTTCCTGCCTCAGTTTGGCAAAGGGCAGCGTGGCCAGTGTATCTAAAAAGATGATGCCGGTAAGCCAGGTAAAATATTCAGGATGGCTTGGCATTAGCGTGGCATTGGCTAATGGCTGACGGAATAAATACAAAATCACCGAAAACAAGATAGAAGTAGTGAGTATCGAAACATTCAGTGAATTGTATAACCGTTCTTTATCTTTCTCCTGTGAAAAACGAAAGTAACTGGTTTCCACTCCGTATGTGAAAATGATATTTACAAAGGGTACAATCGCATAGATCTGTGTGAGGTCTGCCGTATCCGCTGCAGGATAAATAAAGCTGAGGGAGAAATTTAAAATATAACCTAAAAACCTGCTTCCAATTGTAGGCAGGCCATACCATAATGTTTGCCCGGCTAATTTCTTTATACTACTCAATTAAAAATGTTTGTGGGCAAAAATACTTGTATAATTTTTAATAAAGGGTAGGGTATTGCAAATAGTAATAGTATTTTTTTAACTGTTGATGAATTGCATTTAATAGTGAAGTTTGAGATAGAAAGGCGCTTTGCATTAAGAAATCTTTCTTATACTATACTTCCAACCGAATTAAAATGTGTAATGTTATTTTAGGTAAAACCGGTATTCCTGCTTTGATTGCTTTTTATGTATGCTGTGTCGAACCAGCTCGACATTTAAAAGTCTATTGCCTTTGTAGGGCCAGGCCGCGGCCCAATGTCATTTCGTTAAGCTAGCTTTTTTAATTGCACCGCTCCTTTAGGACGGTTATAAGTGATATTATTCTCTTACCGGCTTTAGCCAAATTATTCTTTCGGCTAAAGCCGTACTTTTTATTGCCCAATTTAATCGGGGCAATTCAAATCCTTAACGAAATGACATTCGGCCGCGGCATGTGGCAACTGCACAAAATCATTCTGCCTGCACTATAAATCAATTGTAAGGATTATTGTTATTGAGGTTGCTCAAACCTTTTATCATGCAGTAATATGTTATCAGTAAGTGCCTGCAAAAATACAACGAGGTCTGCTTTTTCCTGGTTGGTCATTGTAATCCTGGTTTTTAATAAGGGATCGAGTGTAGTTTGGTTGATTATTATTCCGGTACGGTAATGCTCAACAACCTGCGATAGTGAAAAAAGCCGTCCATCATGCATAAATGGAAAAGTATATTGCACGTTTCTTAAACTCGGCACTTTAAATTTAAGTGAATCAGCAGGAGTTCCGGTAATCTTCATGCGGCCCACATCCTTCAGGTACGAATCTATTGCAAATCCATTATTGCGAAAAGAGTTATCCGTAAACAAAGGTTCCACATGACAGGCATTGCATTTGGCTTTAAAAGTATTATATCCATTCTGTTCGGCCAGGGTAAAACTGGCTTCCCCTCTTTTTACCTGGTCGTATTTGCTGTTAAAGGATTGTATACTGCCCATAAACTGTGCAAGCGCTTTTAACATACGCTGGCTGTTGATGGTATTATCACCAAATGCAGCCGTAAACATCCTGCTATAGCTGGTATCAATGTTGAGTTTCTTCAGTACATTGTCAATGGTTTCAGCCATCTCGCTTATATTGGTAATTGGCGCCAGCGGTTGTACTTCTATGTGATTAACTCCTCCGTCCCAGTGCATTTCTTTCATCCAGGCCAAATTAAACAATGGTGGTGCATTTCGAAAAGTAAAAGCGTTATCAAATCCATGGCTAAACTGGTGATCGTAAGTGGCAAAAGCCGCAAACTGCTGGTGACAACTGGCACAGGGAAAATTGCCATCTTTACTCAGTCTGCCATCATAAAATAATTTTCTGCCGAGTTGAAAACCCTCTTCAGTTAATGGATTGTCTTTAAAAATATTGGTGGTTGGTTGTGGCCAACCTGCCGGAATTTTAAGGGCTAAATAAGTTGGATGATAGCCTGCGGTTGTATCTCCTTCTCCTTTTTTACAGGCATCCAAAACAAATACGGCACCAGTAAGGATTAGTAAGAACGGTATGAGTATTTTGAATTTCAATTTGCCGGTTGTTTAAAAATTTATCACATCGGTAACTCTAAACATATTTGCATAATTATCTGCTACTTTTTTTGCCAATGCGCCCGGTGTGGTGCATACGGGAAGGTCAGCAATTTTTATATCATTGGGGTTTTGCCACCATTTATTAAAATCAACGTCAACCATTATTTCGCTGGTTTGTCCCTTTTTTATTATTATTGTTTTCCCCGCCGGAAATAACATTCCAATTTGTTTTAAAACGTTGTTGGCACCTGAAAACCCTCCTATATGATATTCAATCCGGTTGCCCACCTGGTTCGATTGCGGGGAATTGCCTTCCATTTTCGCCATGATATATCCACTGTTCCATGTCCAGAACATATCGTTTAGAGGATCCAATGCACCAGTTTGGGCACCGCTTACATTTCGGGTACTATCAACGCCCAGCAAAAAACTGAGAGTGATAAAAGAATTCTCTTCTGCATCAAAACTAAAACTTAAACTTTCAGGCAGGCCCTGGTCAATGAGATGATAACTATCTTTTTCGGCGGCAATGGTAGACACGCCACTTAATCCCAACCGCACATTGCTAACATAATATTTAAATTTTGATATGGTATAGCTTTCTCCAAAGGGATTGGTATAAGTGGTTGCCCCCAACACCATGGGACTGGCATTTACTATATTCCGGAAACTAATTTTTACTGTACCAGTGTTGGAAGAAATAGTTTTTTGACACCCACTAAATGCAAAGAGGACTGGAGCAACAAACAAAAAAACGATGAGTGATTTTTTCATGGTCAGGGTTTTATTTTCATACGGTTCAGTTTTATTTCGCCGGTTTTCTTTTTTGTTTCCATTCTTTTTTCCTTTGCTGCTTTACCAGGTTTGGTTGGTTTCCTTTTCTTTGGCACGAGTAGCGCCTTTGTTACTATCAAATTGATTTTCTTTGTAACCTGTTGTTTATTTCCTAATTGCGACCTTTCCGTTTGGCTCTTTACCAATAAATTACCCTGTGCGGTGATTTTTTTGGCTAATTTTTCAAAAATGAGCGCTTTTTGATCCTCATTTACCAGCAATGAAGAGCCAATATCCCAATATCCTTCCACCATTGTTTCCACTTTGTTCACGTTTTGACCTCCTTTTCCTCCACTTCGGGCCGTTTTAAATCTTATTTCCGCCGCGATATCCATAACCAAATTTACTTTATTTGCGTAAATGATGGCAACTAAAGCCATTCATTTGGTATCTTTATTTTAATAAGAGCAAAAAAATCAGGATTTTTGCAACTAACCAACCCATAGTGATGCTAAAAGTTATATATCATTCATTAACAGAGCGAAAACGAACAGGTAAGAAATCATTTGCAGTATTAATTGACCCTGACAAGGTGAATGACAATAATATGGAGATACTGATCGATCTTTCCGTAGCCGCCAAAGTCGATTATTTTCTGGTAGGTGGCAGCCTGGTGATTTCTAATTATTTAGATGAATGTCTTCAATTGATTAAAAGAACCTGTTCCATTCCAACAGTACTATTTCCTGGTAGTCCATCCCAGGTAAGCAAATATGCAGATGCTTTATTGTACCTGTCGCTTATCAGTGGCCGCAATGCGGAATTGCTGATTGGGCAGCATGTAGTATCAGCTCCAATTGTAAAGAACAGTGGTTTGGAAATTATGTCAACCGGGTATATGGTGGTTGATGGCGGTGCACCTACTACAGTTTCGTACATTTCCAACGCCAGCCCGTTGCCGGCAGATAAAAATGAAATAGCTGTTTGTACGGCAATGGCAGGTGAAATGCTGGGCATGAAATTAATCTACATGGATGCCGGCAGTGGCGCCAAACGTGCCATTACGGAAAGCATGATTGAAAAAGTTGCTCAATCTATTTCGGTACCATTAATCATTGGTGGCGGTATCATTGATCCGGAAAAAGCTTATCTCAATTGTAAAGCTGGTGCGGATGTAATAGTGGTAGGCAATGCCATAGAAAAGGATGCATCGCTGATAAAGGAAATGGCCGCTGCAGTGCATAGTGTGCCAGTGAAAGCGTAGATTTAAGAGGCCGATTTTTTGTTATAATTGTTATTCATAGAATCCCGGGAAACCGGGATTTATATTTTAATGACTGGCGCTTAATCCCCCGAAAAGATAACCTGATAAATGGTAATTAAATATTGCTACAAACTCATCATCTCTTTAAACTTAACGGCCTGTCTTCTGCTTACCTCCACTTTTTCTCCTCCTACCAGGTCGAGTAGTAATCCACCATTAAAGTAAGGTTCAATTTTTTCAATCATGCGCATATTTACGATGTGCTTTCTGTTGGCACGGAAAAAAGTTTTTTCATCCAACCGCTCTTCCAATGCATTTAAAGATTTTAATATCAGGGGCTTGTTGCCGGCAAAAAATACTTTCGCATAATTACCCACACTTTCAAACAACCGAACTTCTGATAATTTTACAAACCAGCAGCGTTCTCCGTCTTTTACAAATACCTGGTCATGTTCTGTAAGCATGCCACGGTTAAATGCCTGCTGGGCGGCCAGTTCCTTTTCTTCTGCCTGCTGCAATTTTTGCAAGGCGTCTGCCAGGCGTTTGGGTTCTATCGGCTTCATCAGGTAGTCCAATGCATTTACCTCAAATGCTTTTAATGCATATTCATCGTAGGCCGTAGTGAAAATAACATGGGGCGCTTTGTCCAGTTCCTGCAACATGGCAAAACCTGTTTTGCCCGGCATTTGTATATCCAGGAAAATAAGGTCGGGATTGAGGGCATCAATTTTTTCAATTCCTTCTGCCGCGTTGGCCGCTTCATCAATTACTTCCACTTCCGGAAAATCGAGCAATAATTTTTTAAGTTCGTTTCTTGCTAACCGCTCGTCGTCAATAATAATTGCTTTGTGCATAGGAGAAGTTTATGGGTTTAATGTAAGCCCGTAGGGGCCTTATAAAAATAAGAAATCAAATAATATAAGCGGCGAAAAACATTTAATGAGGAAACGAAAATAACAAATAGGCACTTAAATAATAACAAGCGGCATTGTTATTCTGGATTCTACCATTTCATTATTGAGATTTTTAATGGCAAACGTGGCTTTTCCCTGGTAAAGCAGGTTCAGCCTGTCCTGGGTACTTCTTACACCAAAGCCATTCTCATTAATATAGATTCCTAACTGACCCGAGTTTTGTACTACCAGTTCATGGTGATTTGCTACAAAATCGGAGGAAACACGGATGGTGCCGCCATCCACTTTTTTACTGATACCATGTTTAATTGCGTTTTCAACAAGGGTTTGCAGCATCATGGGCGGAACGGGTTGTTCCAGCGTATCTTCGTCGATGTCCATTTCAATATTTAATCTTTCTTCAAACCGCATCTTCTCCAGCGCCAGGTAATCCTTTACAATATTTAATTCTCTTTCCAGAGGCACCGTTTCCAACTTTTCAGTCTGCATACTGCTGCGTAAAATATTACTGAGTTCAGTAATGGCAGTTCTCGCCCTGGAGGGATTTTCGTCTACCAGAGCCCGGATGCTGTTTAATGCGTTGAAAATAAAATGTGGATTGATATGTGATTTGATGGTTTTTAATTCGAGCTCTTTTACCAGGGATTGTAATTTTAGCGTATCTACTTCCTGCCGCCTGGTACGTTCTACATAATGAAAGGTATAATACAAAAGGTTCCATATAAAAAGGAGGAAAAAGCTATTGATGAAATTGCGGGTAATTTCATTCATCAGGGAGATTTTCGGCGAGGTTTTTTCTCTCAGGTTGAAGATTTTCTCCAGCCCTACTTCAGCGCAGGCATATAGAAAGGCAAAGAGGATGGTTACAATTACGAAGTAGATGATTTGTTTTTTTATCGACTTATCCAGCAACCGGTTTTCTTTAATGATCATCCGCATGATATGCGTGAACAAAAGCCCCAGTAATACATTGATCGTGATGAGTTCATAAAAATGATTAATTTTTCGCACTGATAAATTCAGGTAAGCAAAAACGGATATGGCAAAATTAGCACCCCATCCACCAAGCTGGCAAATCCAGTATTTCGACAAGCTATTTCTCATATATAGGCAAATCTACGAATTGACGGGCCGATTCCGCATTCGTTTTTATTAATGGTGAAATTGTGGTTTAAGAGGTTCGGCTACAGGGTTCCTTTAGTATGTGTTTAATGGCGATTTGCCATGCGGTGCTTGTTCTCATATAAAAAGCTCCTTAGCAATGGGAGCTTTTTATATGAGAACAGCAATCATTTCTTTAAAAGCTTAAATGCATGCGTCCATTGGTTGTGCAATATGCCCGGAATGCACCAAAGGATACAGAGTGGTTCTATCGCCCGGGCGGCTTCGGCCTTGCCCATATCTTCTATTTCCCATCCGAATGCTGTTAATATGCCATTTACCGTTGCTTTTGCTGCTTCACTATTGCCGCAGATAAACATGGTGGGAAGTATGCCTCCATAATCCGGTTTGTACATCATCGCATTGCCCACGCTATTGAAAGCTTTTACGATATTTGCCTCCGGAATAACAGCCTGTATTTTTTCCATCAGCGAATCATTTGGTGAGGTAAAAAATTGCAATACCCCATTTACCGGCGGTGCAGCAGCGATGGGGTTGGTGGCATCTATCACTGTTTTCCCGGCGAAGTTTTCTTTCCCGGCCAGTTGGATTGCCTCTTCTATTACTGTACCGCTAGTAGCAAGCACAATCAAATCACCAAATTCTGCAACTTCTTTAAAATTGCCGGTTTGCCCGCCAGGGTTTTCATTTTTCCATTTTACTATCTCCTCTTTGTCAACATTTCGGGTACCCAGCATCACTTCGTTATTTCTTTTAAAAATGCAGAAGCCAGCACTCTGCCCACTATGCCGCTGCCAATGACTCCTATTTTCATATTTGTAACCATCCAATTTCCCGGAAGGGAATAATTAAGTTTAATAAATGTGTTTGAGGTACTATTTGGTCATTTATCAATTGGCGGAGTTAAATGCAGCCGCAAATTCTTTTGCAAAATCTTCCAGTTTGGTAGGACTTAACGCAGGGTGATTTTTCCAATAATCTTCCTGCATTTTTCCTTCCCGTATGGCCTTGCCCATGGTTGCATAACCTTCAGCAAAGGTTTCCTGAAGCCCGGCTTGTTTCATTCCATCCAGGGCCTGCTCATCAGTAAATGATACCCACGCGATGCCCGGCCTGTTAACAGCATTACTAAGAATTGCTGCAATTTCCTTACCTGTTTGTTCATCCCCGGCAATATATCGCACAGTATGCCCTGTAAAATTTAAAGCCAGTAATTCTTCTGCTGCTGCGGCCGCAATATCATTGGTGTGCACCAACACTATTTTCTCGTCTGTTCCCCCAAAGTTTGCACCCATGATGTTCATATTTTTTATCAGCGGAATCATTCCAAAAAGGTTCATCATGAAATAAGACGGACGTAATATTTTAATATCTGTATTTTTTTGTCCCTGAAGTAGTCCTTCTAAATCGGCAAGGCCATCTACCGGACCGGCACCATTGCCCATGTGGGCACCAACACTACTGAGCACTACCACCTTTTGAATGCCGTTGGCTTCTAAGGCTGCAATATAATTACTGGCGACTAAATTTTGAAAATGTCGCCAGTTCGCCACTGAAAAATTGGGAGGTATCATCAGGTATACGGCATCTGCACCTGCAAATGTTGCATTCAAAAATGATTCATCCTCTACTGACCCTATTGCAGCAATGGCCCCCTTATCTGTTAGTGGTTGCAGTTTTTCTGCTGCACGGCCGATTACCGTTACCTGGTGGCCTGCATTTAATAATTTTTCGGTCAGGGGTTGGGAAATATTTCCTGCCCCACCAGTGATTACGTACTTCATAATGATTTTGTTTGATTGATGATTAATATTTGTATATACAATTGATTACATAAAAAAATCAGACAGGTAATTTATCTGTCAGTTTGTTCATATTTTGTACCATTCGGATACTTTCATCGGTGCCCAGTATTTCCGCATATTTTTTATAAAATTCCTCCAGGCAGGCTTTCATTTTTGGATGCAATTCTTTAGCCTTTGGAGTGGCATACACATTGGTAATTTTACCTTCAGTGGTCCTTACCAACAATTTTTTTTCTTCCAGTTTTTCAATCAAACGGCTAATGGTGCTGGGTGTTAACTGCATTTCCTTCGCAATGGTTCCGGGCTGTGCGCCAGGTTCATCCAGCACCATCATCAGCAGGTAGGCATGGCTGGGAGATAAGTCGATTTTCTTCCAGCTTTCGGTTGCAAGCTTTTCCACTTTGCGGGCAAGTGCATTGGCCGAAAAATACAAACATTTATTAAATCTGCTGTTGGATGATTTCATTTGATGGGTAAAGATAAATACATATTGTTTGTATATACAAATATTAATCATTATTTTTTTGAATAATCAATTTGAAAAATGACTTTATAAAATTACCGGTGGCTTCAATGGTTAATTTGTTATTTTTACAGCATGGCAAATCCCAATTTGAATACGGATGGAGAATCGCTGAGTGCGGTGGAAAAAGAGTTTGAAAATAATATACGGCCCAGCGAGATGGCCGATTTTTCGGGGCAACCTCAAACGATTGAGAATCTTCGGATTTTTATAAAGGCGGCTAAAATAAGGGGGGAGGCACTGGATCATATTTTATTTCATGGGCCACCCGGGTTGGGTAAAACCACTTTAAGCAGGATTGTAGCCAATGAACTGGGGGTTAAAATAAAGGAAACCAGCGGACCGGTGATAGAAAAGCCAGGCGATCTGGCAGGTTTGCTCACCAACCTGGAAACCAATGATGTTTTATTTATTGATGAAATTCACCGGTTGAGTAATGTGGTGGAAGAGTATTTATATGCGGCCATGGAGGATTACCGGATTGACATCATGATCGATAGTGGCCCCAATGCCCGCAGTGTACAAATAAACCTGAACCCGTTTACCCTGATTGGTGCTACTACCAGGAGTGGATTATTGACTGCACCATTGCTATCCCGATTTGGAATTAAATCGAGATTGGAATATTACAATGCTGCCACACTTCAAAAGATCATTCTTCGCTCGGCCGGTATACTAAATACTTCCATCACATCGGAGGCGGCGGATGAAATTTCCCGCCGTAGCCGCGGCACCCCCCGTATTGCAAATGGGTTACTAAGAAGGGTGAGAGATTTTGCACAGGTATTAAATGATGGCGCTATTGATATAGGTATTACCCAGCATTCGTTGAAAGCGTTGAATGTGGACGAGCATGGCCTGGATGAAATGGATAACCGTATTCTAAATGCCATCATCGATAAATTTAAAGGAGGGCCGGTGGGCATCACAACCATTGCTACCGCGGTAGGTGAAGAACCTGGCACGCTCGAAGAAGTGTATGAACCGTTTTTAATACAGGAAGGGTTTTTACAAAGAACGGCAAGGGGAAGAGAAGCCACCGCTAAGGCTTATACCCATTTAGGTAAAATTTACAACCGGGGAATGGATAATACGTTGTTTAGCTGATGTGGCTCGCAAAGATTAATTGCCACAGAATCACACAAGAACACAGATAAGATTTACAACCGCTGAACAGATTATACTTTGTTTTGCCGATGTGTTCAGTTTTTGTTGTTTCGTAAAATTTGTTTGCCACGGAATGATAGAAGAACACAGAAAAGAAAATGGGTTGATACAATAGCGATGAGGATACAAGATGTAGGGTTCCTTTACTAAAATAAATAAAAATGCATTTCAACTACCCTCACAAAAAGGGTTGATGAAATGCATTTTTCTTATAGAAGAACTCCCCGGAACCAGGTCCCGATCTTTTATAGGGATTGATTGGAGGCCAGCTTATGAAGCTACCAACCTAAATCCATTGCCATGAATGTTCACAATTTCAATGGTATTGTCTTCTTTTAAGTATTTACGTAGCTTGGCAATGTACACATCCATACTTCGTCCATTGAAATAGGTATCGCTGCCCCAGATTTTCTTTAATGCAATTTCTCTTGATAACAGGTCGTTCTTATACTCGCAAAGCATTTTTAATAATTCATTTTCCTTTGGAGACAATACCTGTACTTTCCCTTCAAAAGTTAACTCTCTTAACCTTGGATTGAAATGATATTTCCCCATATCAAATTCCGCATTCACTTCCTCCCGGTGCAATTCTTCATTGCGTTTTAAAATAGC
>JBBQTL010000202.1:0-10536 GCA_038213285.1 Chitinophagales bacterium | reverse complement strand
ACTTTGGTAGAAGAAGTTGTCCTTCCTGCCGGTAAATAAATATCCATGTTTTGCAACGGGTCGCTTCCATAGGATGTATTTAAATAGGTAGCTGCGGTTGCTGTACTACTACTGTTACTGGTAACGACTTCCTTTTGACAGGAAAGAAACAGTACGGACAATATAATAAACGGAACCAGGTTGAAAGTTTTCATAAACGTTTGTAAGATTTATTCGTAAAAATAATATTAGTTGACGAACTAATATCCATATTTCTCTTTCCACAAATTTTTTAAATTTTTTTGAAGCTCTTGTTCCCTGGCATTTTTCCCTGGCTTATAAAACACCCTGCCACTCAACTGGTCGGGTAAATATTCCTGAGCCTTAAAATTATTCTCATAATTATGTGAGTATGCATAATCCTTGCCATAATTTAAGTTCTTCATCATTTGAGTAGGGGCATTGCGGATATGTAACGGCACCGGCAGATCGCCATGTTGCTGCACTGCCGCCATCGCTTCACTAATGGCTACTACAGCCGCATTACTTTTTGCAGAGCTTGCCAGGTAAGTTACGCACTGCGATAAAATAATCCTCGATTCGGGATAACCAATTTTATTAACTGCATCAAAGGTTGCATTGGCCAGCAGCAGCGCATTGGGATTCGCATTACCGATATCTTCACTTGCCAGTATCAATAATCGCCTGGCAATAAACTTTACATCTTCTCCTCCTTCTATCATTCTGGCCAGCCAGTAAACGGCTGCGTTAGGATCACTGCCGCGTATAGATTTTATAAAGGCTGAAATAATATCGTAATGCTGGTCGCCACCTTTGTCGTAAATGGCGATTCGCTGCTGGGCTATCTCCATTACTTTGTCATCCGTTATCATAATATTATCTCCCGGTACTTCGGTAACCAGTTCCAACAGGTTCAACAATTTTCTTGCATCTCCCCCGGATATTTTAATTAATGCAGCCGTTTCCTGTAATGTTATTTTCTTTGTACTCAACACTTCATCACTGTCAATTGCATGCTGTAACAATGTTACCAACTCAGCTTCATCCAAAGGTTTTAAAACGTACACCTGGCATCTACTCAATAAAGCGCTGTTTACTTCAAAGGAGGGGTTTTCTGTAGTAGCGCCAATCAGTGTGATGATTCCCTTTTCTACAGCACCTAAAAGTGCATCCTGCTGCCCTTTATTAAAGCGATGTATCTCATCAATAAACAGGATTACATTCTGCTGCGTTTTAGCATGTTCAATTACTTCCCGTACTTCTTTAACACCACTGCTGATAGCGCTCAATGTATAAAACGGAACCTGAAGTGTTTGTGCGATAATATTAGCAATAGTTGTTTTGCCCACACCGGGCGGCCCCCACAAAATCATGCTCGGTACTTTACCATTTTCAATTGCGGTGCGTAAAATACTTCCCTTCCCGGTGAGGTGCTGCTGGCCAGCCAGGTCATTTAGTGTTGCAGGACGTAAACGTTCTGCCAGTGGGATTTGACTTTTAGTCATATTGTCAAGTTAGGAAATAATTACAAAAGGATGATCTGCAAACCTGATCGAAATTCTTTTTTAACGATTACTTTAATGATAAAACTTTCGAATAAGATTACAGGCTTGGTTTACGTAAAAAGGAAAAGACCGGTTGCCAACCAGTCTTTTAGAATATTAAAGGTATTATTAAAATGGTCTTTATTTCAAATCCAGCTTAATCTGCAACTCTTCAAACTGTTTGGCATCAATGCTGGAAGGCGCATCCAGCATCACATCCCGGCCACTGTTATTTTTTGGAAAGGCGATAAAATCCCGGATACTTTCACTACCGCCGAGGATGGCGCATAAACGATCAAAACCAAAAGCCAGTCCCCCATGCGGTGGGGCGCCATATTCAAAGGCACCCAATAAAAATCCGAACTTATGTTGTTGCTCTTCAGCATCCATTCCTAAGGCGGCAAACATTTTTTCCTGCAATGCACGCTGAAAAATACGGATCGAGCCACCGCCAATTTCATTTCCGTTTAAGACCATGTCGTACGCATTTGCCTTTATGCCGGCATAAGGATGCGCCAGGTATTCCGCTGCATTTTCAATTACAGGGTTATTGTTGATCATAATATCAATATGATCAGGCTTGGGCGAGGTAAACGGATGATGCCTTGCTACCCAACGACCTGTCCCGCCGCTGGCGGGGTTTTCTTCTTCCGCATATTCAAACAAAGGAAAATCCAGCACCCATAATAATTTAAACTCTTCCGGTTTGCGCATCCCCAGTTTATCGGCCATGTACATACGCAGGTCGCTGGTTGCCTTTCTTGTTTTTTCTTCTGCGCCAGCCAATATTAACACCAGGTCGCCCGGTTTTGCGTTGGCTGCATCAGCAATCGCTTTTAATTTTTCAGGACTATAAAATTTATCTACACTGCTCTTGTAAGTTCCATCCGCATTGCATTTGATAAATACCAGGCCCTTCATACCAATCTGTGGCCGCTTCACCCATTCCACTAGTTCATCTGTTTGCTTCCTTGTATATTCACTGCAACCGGGTATGGCAATCGCCAATACAGTTTCAGCATCATCAAAAACACCAAAAGAAGCGCCCCCAATCAAACCAGCTAAGGATGCTTTTTCAGGAAAAGTATGTGCTGGAAATTTGAGGTTACCTATTTTTATGTCAAAACGTATATCGGGTTTATCGTTGCCGTATGTCCACATCGCTTCTTCCCATGTCATGCGCTTCACCACTTCTGTGTAATCTATATTTTTTACATCTTTAAAAATGCGTTTTACCAGGCCCTCAAACATATTTAAAATATCTTCCTGCTCTACAAAACTCATTTCACAGTCTATCTGGGTAAATTCAGGCTGGCGATCGGCCCGCAAATCCTCATCCCTGAAACATTTTACTATCTGGTAGTAACGGTCATAACCACTTACCATCAGCAACTGCTTAAAGGTTTGTGGTGATTGGGGTAAGGCATAAAACTGGCCGGCGTTCATCCTGCTGGGCACCACAAAATCCCTCGCACCCTCAGGCGTAGATTTGATCAGGAAAGGCGTTTCAATATCCATGAAATTATTTTCATGCAAATAATTGCGGGTGCTGCGGCCTACTGCATAACGCAACTCCAGGTTCTTCTTCACTATATTTCTGCGAAGGTCCAAAAAACGGTACTTCATCCTCAGTTCATCTCCTCCATCAGTATCGTCCTGTATGGCAAAGGGTGGTACAACAGACTTATTCAGGATCGAAAATTCTGATACAGCTATTTCAATTTCCCCGGTTGGGATATTGGCATTTTTATTACTACGTTCATTCACCTTTCCCTTTACCTGCAACACAAATTCTCTACCCAACGGATTGGCATCCAGGTCAGCATTCAATGCCTCTGAAAACAATAACTGGGTAATACCATAGCGGTCACGGATATCCACAAAAGTGATGCTGCCAAATTTACGAACGGTTTGCACCCATCCGCTAAGGGTAACTTCTTTGTTTTTATCGGCAATTCTTAATTCGCCGCAGGTGTGAGAACGATACATTGAAAGGTGTTTTTAATTTTTTTGTTATCAGCGGAACAGCCCTGGTTGAGCATCGTTGCGACGCTCCGTTCAAGGGCAGTGCTACTATTTAGCTTTTATTGTGCGGCTGCAAATATACAAAGGGAATACTAAGGGCGGGCATTCAATAAAAGAAATCCCCGTTTAGATGAACCCAAATAAAGCTTAAAAAAGTATCGGCAGGGCAACTTACATCGTCTCCATTGCATCTTTATGTGTCGGTTTCCAACACAAATAATAAAATAAAAGTATCAATATGCCCATCATAAATGGTATGATGGCTAAATGTTTAAAAGTATATTCGCCAAACAATACATTGGTATCAAAATGCAAAAATTCGCTTACCATCCAGTAGGAGTTGGCGGTTATCCAAACTACAATGGCCAGGTTGTGACATACTTCACTCATGAATCGACGGGTACGAATGGTGATAACAACAGCAATGATAAGCGTAGGGAATATCATGGCTATGCCCAGGGGCTTCCAGATCATGCACCAACTAATGTCTTTAAACAGCCAAAATACAATGTGGAGGTTTTCCATTTTGCGATATCGCATTGGAATCACATATTCTTCATTTCCCATTAATAATAGTTTATCAGCAAATATATTTTATTGTACCCTACGAAAAACAGGGTAGCGTAAATGCGCCGGTTCGTAATAGGGCGAGTTTTTATAAATAAAACTCAATTGTGCCGTGGAGCTTGAAGCAAATGGAGGATCTGCGAGTTTTTTATTTTGAATCTTTTTCTGCAATGTCACATCATTTTTCAAAACCATGGCGGCTACATCTTCCCATCGGTAATCGCTGTAACCTTCCTTTTGCTGCAAAATAGCATCAAAAAAATTCCAGGCAAAGAAACTATCATCTCCTGTAGGCTCCAGCATTTCTGTAATGTAGCGGTTGGCGGATTGATTCATCAGGATATAAACGTCACCTTTCAAAAATTTGACTGCCTGTTTTGTAGCGGAAACTTTTACACTGCTGTTTTTATGATGCTTTTCATAAGGCCTTGCCAAAGATTTGTAATCGTCAATATGGTAGGCTTCCACGTCAATAATGGTATCTTTTAAAAATGACTGTAGTTTCACTTTATTCAATTCTAGCAGTTCAATTACTTCATGCCAGCCCTGAGGAATAATATAAGCTATTGGCTTTTTTACAATGTTGGCCGGGTTAAAAACATCAAAAAACTTCACCGTTTTAGTAAATGGTTTGCTATGATCATAATACATTCTTTGCAGACCAGTGGCTTCACTTGTTTTAAAAGCCTGTTCATACCCCATAAATTGTACGGTTGAATGTTTAGCACTATCCAATTGCCAGCTTAACGGGAACGTATGTTGTTTCTGTGCGGCAGTTTTAGCGTTATTGCGTTGTTCAATTAAATCAGAAGCAGTGATACTGGCTTGTTCCATCATGGTTTGCATCAGCGCATAAGTGGATAATACTCTTTCTTTGTAAGGTTTAAGCATGTGGGTTTCGGGTATAAAAGAAATTGTCTGAAAAAGAGCCGCATACCCCGAAGAATATCTTGGTGGATCATAAAACATTTCCATTCCACTTTCCATATCGGTGCTTTCAAAATTCACGTAAGGAGCCAGGGGCCAACCTTTTACCGCCATGCCTTTATATAAAACAGGTTCAAAAAATTGCTTCACCCAATTACCGAGACCATACCCCAATTTATCGTATTGGGTGGTAATCAGCGTCATGGTGTGTTGATAGTCTGCGCCATCGCTTACATGATTATCTATTAAAATATCCGGATCAAGCAAATGAAAAATTTCAGCAAAGGATTTAGCTTCCCTGCTGTCGCATTTGGTGAAATCGCGGTTCAGGTCGAGGTTTTGCGAGTTTCCTCTAAAGCCATATTCAAGGGGCCCGTTTTGGTTTACCCTCGAGAACGAACCGCGGTTTAAGCTTCCGCCAATATTGTAAACCGGTATAAAAGCGAGTGCGACATTACCGGGTAATTTTATTTTTTTTGTTGCGATATCCCTCACCAGCATCATACTTGCATCAATGCCATCCGGTTCGCCGGGGTGAATGCCATTATTAACCAGGATAACAACTTTCTTTTGCTGATGCCATTTCGGTATATCAAAATTTGCATCATTGCTGACCAAAACCAGGTGTAATGGGTAACCGGCATCTGTTGCTCCCATTTGCTTAACCCGTACTAATGGAGATTTTTTATCCAATTGTTTATACCAGGCGATGGCTTCAAAATAGGTAGCCGTTTCCTTCCCACTGGTTTTTTCAAAGCGGCATAGCTGGGCGTTGGAAATTGAAACGGAGAAAAAAAAGAAAACGAAGAGGATAATAACGGGTTGCTTCATACCAGTGATAAAATTTTTCACAAGCTACATTAAATTTCCATCTGCCATTTTTACTTTGTAAAGAAAATGATTCTATCAAAAAGGTAATGTAAGCTGTAATTTTAATTTAAAATACATTTTCAGGCTGAAGGTTATTTACAATTGAAATTGGTAATTGTATCAACAAAAAAACCCATTAGGTTGTACCTAACGGGTTGTAATAATATAAAAGAAAAGTAACTATTACTTTGCCAGTGCATTAATTCTTTTAGCCAGTTTGCTCTTTAAATTAGCTGCTTTGTTTTTGTGGATTGTACCACGCTTTGCTAATTTATCAATCATAGAGGCAACAATCGGTTGCTTTTCAGAAGCACCTGATTTATCTTCTATCGCTTTAATATCGCGTATTGCATTACGGGTTGTTTTACCATAATAACGGTTACGTTCGTTACGCTTGCTGCTCTGACGCACATCTTTCTTAGTTGCTGAATGGTTTGCCATTTAAATCTTATTTTTGGGCTGCGAAGATAGGGATTTGAAATAAGAAAATGAACAATATCAGGAAAGGAATTTTTAAAATCGATTTAATTAGTACAGTAATGATGGTTTTCAATTAAAAATCAATGGCATGAACAGGTACATATTATTGATATTTCATGTTCTTTCCCTGGTTTTATTAGGTTTTGGCCTTGCAATGGATATGCTTAAAATTAATATTACGGCTAATTTTTTTATTGATATCAACCTCTTCAATGAAAAGAGAAGTGTGTTGGGCACATTGCAAACTTTATGGGAGAGTACCCATTATTTGCCTTTTTTACTCATTTTCCTATTTGGAATAATTGTTCCGTTGCTAAAGTCAGGGGTTGTTTTTTACATACTGCTTTCTAAAAATGTATCCGTTAAATGGCATCAGTTGGTTAGTGTTATCAGCAAATGGGCCATGGCCGATGTGTTTGCTGTAAGTATATTTATTGCTTTCCTGGGTGCAAGGGCAATGAGAAATACAAGCGCTTCGCTTGAACCGGGCTTTTATTATTTTACAGCCTATGTTTTAATGAGTGCGGTGATTGTAAGTTTATTAAATCAATCATTTAAATTGCCTCTTTCTTCTAATACAATAAATGACCGATATTTGCATACTTAAATTAAAATAATGCTGCCATAACCTACAAATTTTCTGTTCAAAATGAAGGATTTTCAATACATCACCAACGCCCACCCCGCCTATATAGAAAGCCTGTACAATGATTTTGTAAAGGACCCTGAAAGTGTAGATGGGGAATTACGCAAATTTTTTGAAGGCTTTGATTTTGCAATGAGTAATGGCAGCGGAAGCGAAGCCGTAAACGGAGCAAAAAGCACTATAGCAATATCACAGTTTGATTCGGTACAACTTGACAAGGAATTAAGTGTATATCAACTGATACAGGCTTACAGACGAAAGGGGCATTTGGTTGCAAAAACCAATCCGGTCCGGGAACGAAAGGATCGGAAGGCGAACCTGAATATCGAAAATTTTGGATTAAGCCAGGCTGATTTAACTGCTTCATTTGAAGTGGGTAAATTTGTAGGCCTGGGGAAAAGCACACTTCAAGAAATCATCGCCCATTTACAAAAATGTTATACCAGTAATCTTGGAGTGGAATTTCGGGCAGATAACAGCACCCGGAAACTGGATTGGATGATACAGGCTGTTGAAAAGACGATGCTCAAACCGGTGCCGTTGGAACAAAGAAAAAGAATTTTACAGAAGTTGAATGAGGGGGTAATGTTCGAAAAATTTCTTCACACCAAATATATCGGACAAAAAAGATTTTCCCTGGAAGGTGGAGAAACTACGATTGCAGCATTGGACGCCATTATCAATACAGCTTCATTGAATAATGTGCAGGAGGTAGTAATCGGCATGGCTCACAGGGGAAGGCTGAATATCCTGGCCAATATCCTGGGTAAAACCTATGAGCAAATCTTCAGCGAATTTGAAGGTACTGCCACACCGGATACTACCATGGGGAGTGGTGATGTAAAATATCATTTGGGATTCAGCAGCGATATTGTTACTGCTTCAGGCAACAAAATCAATTTAAAACTTTGCCCTAATCCGTCGCATCTTGAGGCGGTAGACCCTGTTGTGGTTGGATTTTCACGCTGCAAAGCGGATGTACTATACAACAGTGATTTTGATAAAATATTACCCATCCTGATTCATGGTGACGCATCCGTTGCAGGACAGGGAGTTGTGTACGAAGTGTTGCAAATGTCGGGTTTAAAAGGTTATTACACCGGCGGCACTATACATTTTGTGATCAACAACCAGATTGGATTTACTACTGATTTTGATGATGCCCGTACTGCAGACTATTGTACATCCGTGGCTGCAATGGTGAAGGCGCCGGTACTCCATGTGAATGGGGATGATCCGGAAACTGTGGTGAAAGCAGTTGAAATAGCGACACATTACCGGCAGGAATTTAACAGCGATATATTTATTGATATGGTGTGTTACCGTAAGCACGGACACAACGAGGGAGACGAGCCTAAATTTACGCAACCGCAATTGTATGCGTTAATTGATAAGCATCCCAACCCAAGGGAAGTATATACACAATATCTTATTGAGAACGGAGAGCCGGAGGCAAAAGCGTTGGCAAAGGAAATGGAAAAGCAATTCCTGGCCGACTTACAGGAAAGGTTGGATGAAGTAAAACAGAATCCTTTACCTTATACCTTCCAGAAACCCGAGCTATGGTGGAAAAGCCTGAGAAGAGCGGTTGCTGGTGATTTTGAAATTTCACCTGTAACAGCAATCAGTGAAAATGATTTTAGTTTACTTTTTAAAGGATTGATGAAATGGCCAGCGGATTTTAAACCACTAAGGAAGGTGGAGAAATTGTTGCAGGATAAAGTGAAATTGTTTGAAGATGAACAAAAGGTAGACTGGGCAACTGGTGAGCTGATGGCTTATGGAAGTTTGTTAATTGAAGGCAAAGATGTGCGCATGAGTGGGCAAGATGTAAAAAGAGGAACTTTTAGTCATCGTCATTCAGTACTTTATGATGAGAATACCAATGCAGAGTATAACCGCCTGAATCATTTTTCAGAAATGCAGTCACCCTTCCGCATATACAATTCTTTATTGAGTGAGTATGCGGTGTTGGGTTTTGAGTATGGATATTCTATGGCTAATCCGAATGCGTTGGTAATCTGGGAAGCGCAGTTTGGTGATTTTTGTAACGGTGCACAAACGATGATTGATCAGTTTATTGCCGCTGCCGAAACCAAATGGCAACGCATGAATGCTGTGGTAATGTTATTGCCACATGGATATGAAGGGCAGGGGCCCGAGCATAGCAGTGCAAGAATGGAACGCTTTTTACAAATGTGTGCCGAACTGAATATGGTGATTACAAATGTTACTACAGCCGCTAATTTTTTCCACCTGTTACGCCGCCAACTGACATGGCCATTTAGAAAGCCTTTGGTCAATTTTTCGCCTAAGGCAAATCTCCGTCATCCGGGAAGTTATAGTTTGGTTGCTGAATTTACTACCGGCGGCTTTAAGGAAGTAATTGATGATGTATTTGTGAAAGATGCTGCCGATGTTAAAAAGGTGATATTGTGCAGTGGTAAAATGTATTTTGATCTGGCTGAAAAGCAAGTGAAGGAAAATAGAACTGATACTGCCGTCATCCGACTGGAACAAATTTATCCGTTGCCTCAAACCAAATTAGACGAGCTGTACAAAAAGTATAGTAAAGCAATCTGGCATTGGGTACAGGAAGAACCATTGAATATGGGGGCAGCTACATTTTTACGAATGAACCTGAAAAATATAAATTTCTTTATTATCAGCCGCACACCGAGTGCATCTACTGCAACAGGTTATTCTAAAATTCACGCAAAAGAACAGGCAGAATTGGTAGAAAAGGCTTTTTCAATATAACTTTTCAATACAAAATATTAGTGTATGCCGGTTTATTAATAACCGGCATTTTTTTGATTAATATATAGTCCGGGAACAATTTTATGCGAGGAGCTATTCAGTGATTCCATCCGATTGGGCAAAATAAAAAGCCCTCCATTTTTTGTGGAGGGCTTTTCATTAAAGCTATTTATTAAAGTTATATAGTAAAACGGTTAATTGGCTTTTACTACTGCCATTGTTTTCAGTTCAGTTGCCGTCTGCACTTTAAGCATGTAGCTACCGGCCGAAAGGTTATCCATTTTGATTTTCTTAATATTCGGTCCTTTAAAAAGTTGAAGTTGAAGCAATTGTACCTGCTTGCCGGAAGCGTCCGTTATACTTAGGGTTGCATCTGCATCCTGCTCTATGTCAATGGTAAGATTAGCGAAAGATCTTACAGGATTAGGATATACTCCAATTGCAAGACCCTTACTATTCAACCGAAGATTCTTAATATCGGAGTAAATAAATTTGCCATCTTTATCGAACTGTTTGATACGGTAATAAAAAACACCTGAGGCTCGTAGACCAGATAAGTTCAAATCGGTCAAATCATAGGTATTGCTGGACCTGCCATTGTTTTTTGGCAGTACGGTAGCAAATTTTACATAATCTACACCGTTTAAACTCCGCTCAATTTCATACCGGTCAGTAATGGCGCTCTCGTTTTCAATTTGCCAGGAGAGCAAGGCGTTA